>WTGL01000027.1:660-52063 GCA_011523565.1 Acidobacteriota bacterium | reverse complement strand
GGCCCCGAACACGAGGCGGTCGACCCGCGCGTTGACCATCGCCCCGGCGCACATCGCGCAGGGCTCGAGCGTCGCGTACACGGCGCAGCCCTCCAGTCGCCAGCCCTGCTGGCGGGTGGCGGCCTGAGCCAGTGCGATCATCTCCGCATGGGCCATCGGGTCGCCCCAGGACTCCCTGCGGTTGTGCCCGCGACCGACCACCTCTCCGCCGCGCACGACCACGGCACCCACCGGAACCTCTCCGGCCGCGGCCGCGAGCCGGGCCTCCTCGAGAGCCAACCCCATGGCAGTTCGATTGTCCACCTCGGAGCCCCTCCATCCAGTCGGCGAGCAACCGTAGCAGCATCCGTTCCCGCGCCGCATCGAGACCGTCGGCCAGGCGACGCGGGCTGCTACCATGCCGCCCGATCCCCGTCCCTACCCACGGACGCGGGATCGAGAGGTCACCGAAGGGTTCGGGCCCTGTGTTTCGAGCGGCCCCGAACCTCGTCAGGCCCGGAAGGGAGCAGCGATAGGGTGTTCGTTTCGAGGGCGCAGTACAGCCGGAACCCTTCATTGACCTCTCCCTCTAGCAGCCCGCGGCGACCGTGACGTACCAGGCGCTGGCGCGCAAGTGGCGCCCCCAGAGATTCGCGGAACTGGTCGGCCAGGAGGCCATCGTGACCGCGCTCGGGAACGCGCTGCGCGAAGGGCGGATCGCCCAGGCCTACCTCTTCTCGGGCATCCGCGGCGTCGGCAAGACGACGGCGGCCCGCGTGCTCGCCAAGGCGCTGAACTGTGTCGGCGCCGACGGTTCCGCGGCCGCACCGGCCGCCGAACCGTGCAACGAATGCCCGGTCTGCGTCGAGATCACACAAGGGGGCGACCTGGACGTTCTCGAAATCGACGCCGCCACCTACTCCAAGGTCGAACAGGTCCGCGACCTCACCGAGAGCCTGAAGTACGGCCCCGCGCGCGATCGCTACAAGGTGGTGGTCCTCGACGAGATCCACCGCCTTTCGCGGCAGGCCTTCGACGCCCTCCTCAAGATCGTCGAGGAGCCGCCGGCCCATCTCACCTTCGTCTTCGCGACGACCGAGATCGAGATGGTGCCCGCGACTGTCCTCTCCCGCTGCCAGGAGTTCCACTTCCGGCGGGTAGCGGCCAGGGAGATGGTGGCCCACCTGACCAGGATCTGCGACGCGGAGGAGATCGAGGCCAGCCGGGCGACCCTGCGCCTGATCGCCCGCGCCTCCGAGGGCAGTGTGCGCGACGCGGTGGCACTCCTCGACCAGCTCGCCACGTTCGGCGGCGGCAAGCTGGCGGACGCGGATGTCGGCCGGCTGCTCGGCGGAATCGACACGGAACTGCTCTCCACCCTTCTCGCGGCCATCCTGGGCGGCGACGGAGCCCACGTGTCGCGGACGATCCGCTCGATCGAGGACGGGGGCAGCGATCCGCGGCAGGTGTTCACCCACTTCCTCGGCTTCCTGCGCAGCGCCCTGCATCTGGCGCAGGGTCTCGACCCCGAACAGGTCGATCTTCCCGGCGAAGCCGCAAGCGAACTGGCTCGGGTGGCCGCAGACGCAGGATACGAGAACCTGCTCCGCCTGCTGCATCTGCTGCTCAGCAGCGAAACGGTCGTCCGGCGTGCGGACGCTCCCGGTCTGGCGCTGGAGGTCGCTCTGCTCCGCGCTGCCGAGTTGCCGAGACTCGTGCGGATCGAGCAACTCGGGGCCACGCTGCCGGGCGCCCTTGCCGGCGCCACGGACTCGGCCGCTCCACCCGGCGCCCCGGAGCAGGGTCCGCCGGGTGCGTCCAGCGCCGACGGCCCAGCAGGCGCTGCAGGCGCCGGCGACGAGATCAAGCGTCACCTGGCTTCCAACCATCCCTCCCTGGCCGGCCTGCTCGACTTTCACAAGGCCCGGTTCAAGGTCGAGGGCAACACCCTCGTCGTCACCGCGGTTCCGGCCCTCGAGGAGGCGCTTCGCGACGCCTCGAAGGCGGCCCAACTGAAGGACGCGGCCCGCTCGGTGCTGGGCCCCGACGCCAACTGGAAGATGACCGCCGCCGCGCCCGGGGCGCGGGAAGACGCCTCCTCCCCGGCCGGTCGCGCCGCACGGACCCACCCTCCAAGGCCGGCGCGGGAAACGCCGCCGGGCAGCCCACCCCGGCGATCCGAGGGCCGCAGCAGCCCCCAGCCAAGCCCGGAGGCGCGCCGGACCGCCGAGGAGAACCCGACCGTGCGGGCGGTGCTCGATATCTTCGGCGGCCGCGTGGTCGACGTAAGACCGCGGACCCACTGACCCTCCCAGTTCAACCCCGACGAGGAACGTCCACGATGAACATCCAGAAGCTGATGCGGCAAGCCCAGGAAATGCAGCAGCAGATGCAGCGCGATCTGGCGGCAGCCGAGTTCACCGCCAGCGTCGGCGGCGGCATGGTCGAGGTGCGCATGAACGGTGAAAAGGAGGTCCTGGGCGTCCACATCGATCCGGAAGTCCTCGACCCTGAGGATCCGGGCATGGTCCAGGACCTGGTGCAGGCCGCCGTGAACGAAGCCGGACGCAAGGTGAACGAGTACGTGGGCCAACGTCTCGGCGGCATGGCCGCGGGGATTCCCGGCCTGACCTGATGCCGGCCGATCCGCTCTCCAGCCTGGTCGAGGAGCTCTCGCGCCTGCCGGGCATCGGCCCGAAGACCGCCCGGCGACTGGCGCACCACCTGCTCCGCGCCGACCGGAGCCGGGCCGAAGCGCTCGCCCAGGCGGTCATCGACGTCAAGGACCGCATGATCCACTGCTCGACCTGTCACCAGATCACCGCGGTGGACCCCTGCTCGATCTGCGACGACCCGCAGCGCGACCGAACCAAGCTCTGCGTCGTCGAGGAGCCGTTCAACATCGAACCGATTGAGCGCACCGGTGAGTTCCACGGCCTCTACCACGCACTCCTGGGCTCCCTCTCGCCCCAGCGAGGCGTCGGACCCGACGAACTCACGGTCGCCTCCCTCCTGGACCGCCTCGACGGCATCGAAGAAGCGATCCTGGCGATGAACCCGAACGTCGAAGGCGAAGCCACGGCCCTCTACCTGGCCAACCTCCTCGCCCGCCGCGGCGTCCGCGTCACCCGCCTCGCCTTCGGCCTCCCCGTCGGCGGCGACATCGACTACGCCGACCAGGTCACCCTGGCGCGGTCCCTGGCCGGCCGCCGTTCTCTCTGACTGGTCACCCGCCCGTCCGCGGCCTGTGGGCAGGAAGTTGCGCGGCACCCGCCCGTCTTGGGGCCGGAGGGGTCAGCTCCCAGGTGACGTGAGCGCTTGAGAGGAGATGGGAGGGGATGGCGCTCACTCCGCTTCACTCGCTTCGGTTGGGCGTCGGTGACCGCAATGTCGTCAGGCGTCGCTCGTTCAGAGGCACCTGGGAGCTGACCCCTCCGGCCCCGACTGGGCTGGCGGTCGTTGCCAAGCCTCCCCACAGACCCCGGCCGGGCTGGAGGGCGGTGGGCTGGACGAGGGGTTTGAACGGACGCTCTCTGGTAGGCGAGCGCTAGGAGTCGGAACACATGCCAAGAGCAGCCTCGACCAGAGAATCTGCCGCGTAGTCGAGTTGGCGCTCGGTGACCACCAGCGGTGGCGCGATCTGCACCACGGTGCCGGTTGCACCCCCGCTCAGGGCGATCACGCCACGCTCCAGGAGTTGCCGACAGAGACCGGGCGCGCGTTTCGGTGTATCGAGTTCCACGCCCCACAAGAGGGCTTTTCCTCGGACATCGACGATGACGGGGTGCTGCTTGAGTGGTTCCAGGCGGTGGCCCAAACGTCTGCCCATCTCCTGGGCCCGCTGCACCAGCCCCTCACTCTCGATCACATCGAGTGTCGCGAGAGCCGCCGCGCAGGCGAGTGGGTGCGCGACGAATGTCGCCGTGTGGCGAGCCTCGCCCTCCGTTTGCCAAGCGGCCAGGACGTCCTTCTCACCGATCACGGCGGCGATCGGAAGACCGCCGCCCAGGGCCTTGCCGCAGCAGATGAGATCGGGCTCGATACCCGCCTCCGCGCTGACGAACCACTCCCCGCAGCGGCCGAACGCGGTGAAGATCTCGTCGACTGCCAGAACCACCTTGTGCTCACGGCATGCCGCGGCCAATGCGGCCAACCAGCCCGGAGGAGGCCATCGGGTGGCCTCGCGGCCGATCACGGGTTCGACCAGGCAGGTTCCGATCTCCGGCTGCTGTTCCAGGAGTTGCTGCACCTCTTCAGCTGCCGCGCCGTAGGGCAAACGGTGAACCAGATGCTCGAGTGGCTCGATGAAGGGGCTTCGAAAAGCCGGCCTCGAAGTGCCCTGGAGGGCCCCCAACGTGGTGCCGTGGTAGGCCGGCGTGAACGCGAGGATTCCAGGACGGCCGCTGTAGAGGCGCCCTGTCTTGAGCGCGATCTCCACCGCGTCGGCTCCAGAGGCGGCAAAGTAGACCTGCGGCTCGCGGAGCGGCGCCAGGCGACCCAGACGCTCGCTCAATTCCAGACGGTAAGGATGCGCAAACACGTCACCCAACCCGTGAAGAAGGCGGTCCGCCTGCCGCTTGACCGCCGAGACCACAGCGGGATGCCGATGGCCCACTGCGGCAACCCCGAATCCAGCCGTCAGGTCGAGATAGCGATTCCCGTCGATATCCAGCACGTTGCTGCCGAGCGCCGCCTCCCACAGCATCGCGGTGCTTCCGGCGACCAGGGTGTTGATCCCCGGCGCCTCAGCTCCTTCGAGCCGCCTGGCCGCCCTCCGCGCACGCGGCCCCGGAACCGACGTTCTGACATACGGCAGCCGATCGCCGCTGTCGAGTCCGTGCGAACGGGAAGCAGCCATGCCAAATCCGAGGCTAGCGCCCTCCCCCGGACCTGGTCTTGCCAAGCCGCCAAACATGACACCGCCGCGCGCGTTGCAGGTCGGTGCCTCGCCTCGCGGCACCGACGTCCAGCCCAGTCGGGTCCGGAGGGGTCAGCTCCCAGGTGCCTCTGAACGAGCGACGCCCGGCGACGTTGCACTCACCGACGCCAAGCCGGAGCGAGTGAAGCGGAGTGAGCGCCATCCCCTCACATCTCCTCTCAAGCGCTCACGTCACCCTGGGAGCTGACCCCTCCGGACCCAAGACGGGCGGGTGCGTCCGACGCCAGGCGGGTGCGTCCGACGCCAGGCGGGTGCAGCCGACGTCCCCGCGGGTGCGTCCGACGCCCCCGCGGGTGCAGCTCGACGCTAAGCGGTCGCGATGCGCTCGCAGATGCGGTCGAGCGTCGACTCGTCGAGGTAGGGGTGCATGGGCAGACTGACGGCCCGGTCGGCCAGGCTCTCGCTGACCGGCAGCGATCCCGGACCACGGCCATGCGGTTCGTAGGCTGGCTGCAGGTGCATCGGCAGCGGGTAGTGGACCGCGGTCGGAATGCCGGCCCGTGCCAGGTGGGCGCGCAGGGCGTTCCGTGTCTCCGCGGACGGCCTTCCGTCCGCGTCGTCGACCCGCAGCGTGTACTGGGCCCAACTCGAATCCACGTCGGGTTCGCACACCGGCACGGCGACGCGCCAGGGCGTGCCCATCGGCGCGGACGTCGCGCTCAGCCTCCTGGTGTAGCCGGCGGCGACCGCGCGGCGGGCGGCCAGTTCCTGCTCGAAGATCGTCAGTTTCGCCAGCAGAACGGCGGCCTGCAGGGTGTCCAGCCTGCCGTTCATCCCCAGCCGCACGATGTCGTAGCGGTCGGCGCTCTGGCCGTGCTCGCGCATCGAACGCACGACCTCGGCGGCGGCCGGTTCCGTGCAGAAGATCGCCCCGGCGTCGCCATAGGCGCCGAGCGGCTTGGCGGGGTAGAAGCTGGTCGTCGTCACGGCGGCCAGCGACCCCACGGGCCGCCCGCCGCGACGGGCCCCGAAGCTCTGCGCGGCATCCGAGACAACCTCCAGCCCCCTCGAAGCCGCCCAGTCGGCCAGCGGCTGCCGGGGCATCGGCTGGCCGAACAGGTCGACGCTGATGACTGCCCGGGGGACGGCGCCGCCGGCCCGCTCCAGCGTCTCGAACTCTCGCTCGAGGGAACCCATGTCGAGCAGGAAGTCATCCTCCCGGACGTCGACGAACACTGGGACGGCGCCTGCAAGCAGGACGACTTCCGCCGTCGCCGTGAACGTGAAGGACGGAACGAACACCGCGTCCCGCCGCCCTTCGGTCTGGCCGACGCCCAGTGCAAGCAGCGCGATCAGCAGGGCGTCCGAACCGCTCGATACGGCCACCGCCGTCGCCCCGCCGAGCCTGCCGAGCTCAGCCTCCAGCTCCTCGACCTCGGGTCCCATGACGTAGCGGCCATGGTCGAGGACGGCCGCGATCCGCCGATCGATCTCCGGCCGCAGCCGCCTCGACTGAGCGGCCAGGTCGATGAAGGGAATCGGCTGCCGTCGCTCGGTGACCGTCGTCATGGCCCGGAGTGTATTGGGATGGAAGCCAGCGACTTGCGGAGCAGCGACGAGGTCGGCAGCTCGTCGATCTCCTCCGGAGCGAACCACCCGAGTTCACCCGCGGCCGACCGCGGGCAAGGTACCTCGAACCCCGGGTCAGGCCGCCACCGGGCGACAGCCACCCGAACGAAGAAGTCCCGGTAGGTCACCGCGTGACGAACGACGGCGCCATCCTCGCATTCCCAGTCGCCCCCGAACGCCTCGCCGAGCAGCGCCGCCGACTCGCTCGCGGACTCGTCCCCCCTCTCCAGTTCGACCGTCGGCAGGTGCCAGCGGCCGGCCAGCCACTCCGCGTCACCGGGACGGCGGTGCAGCAGCAGGCCGCCATCCCTCCTGACCACGGCCGTGAAGCAGTGAACGGTCTCCCGAGCTCGACCCCGAGCTCTGCCGGGATAGTCCCGGGGATCCAGTCCGGCGGTGCTGAAGGCCGCACATCCAGGAGAAAGCGGACAGGCGCCGCAGTCCGGGCGCCTGTGCCGGCAGACGAGCGATCCCACCTCCATCAAGGCCTGATTCGAGTCGCCGGGACGTTCCGGGTCCAGGAGCCTCGCCGCGGTCGCTAGCAGGATCCGCCGGGTCTCGGCCCGCCTGGGCGGCAACGGGGAAGCCAGGAACCGGCTCAGCACGCGCTCCACGTTGCCGTCGAGCACCGGCACGCATTCACCGTGCAGACGGCTGGCGAGCAGCGCCGACGTGTAGGGGCCCACGCCGGGCAACTGGCTCCATTCCGCGGCGCTCCCGGGAAGCTCGGCACGTCGGGCCAGGATGCGGGCCGCACGATGGAGGTTCCGCGCCCGGCGGTAGTAGCCGAGGCCCGACCAGGCTGCCTCCACCTCCTCGACCGTGGCTTCGGCCATCGCATCGAGCGTCGGGAAGCCCTCGAGGAAGCCCGGATAGCGCGAAGCCACGACCTCGCTGCGGGTCTGCTGGAGCATGACTTCCGCAACCAGAACCTCATAGGGATCCTCGGATCGACGCCACGGCAGGTCGCGGCGCCAGCGGTCAAACCAGTGCAGGAGCCCGTCCCTGAGCCGCTCCGGAGGGACTAACTGCAACATGGGTCAGAGCCTAGGCCGGCCGAGGCCGCCAGACGACCGCCCGACCGTCAAGAAAAGATGAAGAAAGTGGTCCGAAACCTCTTGTTCCCGCGTGGGCCCGCTGCTATCCTGCCCTTCTCGCGCAACGGAGACCGCCCGGCCTGAAACCACTGGACGCCTGCTTGGCCGAGAACCGCCAGTTTCGGCGCCGGTCGTCCCGAGTTTTTCCACACTGTGCGGAAAAGCTGCGGAACATAGCTCTACGGAGCGGCTTGTCCCTAGCAAACGTCTAGGACAGAGGTGGTGAGCGCGCGTCTGGAGTCGGGGGGATCGGTGCGTCTCGGGAAGGAGAACAGGAAGGACGAAGCGGGGCTGGCGCCCTATGGCGCTGAACGGAGTGCGGGACATGCCTAGTTCCGTCTGGCCGACTCTACGCCGCCAGTTGCGCGCGGACCTGCCGCCGGAGGAGTTCCGGACCTGGTTCCACCCACTACGGGTCGCTTCCGAGGACGCCGAACGGCTGGTCCTCGAAGCACCGAACTCCCGCTTCGTCGCGGCGCTGGAGGAGGGCTTCCGGCCGATCGTCGACTGGGCGATCGCCGATCTCAAGGGGCCTACCTTCGAGGTCCTGTTCAAGAGCAGCGACTCCATCAAGGAGACCGCGCGGCCCGCGCCGCGTCCCCCGAAAGCGCCGGCGGCCGACGACGACGCGGCCAGTGGGAGTTCCATCAATCCCCAATACCGCTTCGACTCCTTCGTGATCGGCAACTCGAACCGGTTCGCCTGCGCCGCGTCCCAGGCGGTGGCGGAGAAGCCCGGAATCGCCTACAACCCCCTCTTCCTCTACGGCGGCGTAGGTCTGGGCAAGACCCACCTCCTGCACGCGATCGGGAACCGGCTCCGCCGCACCCTGCCCGGTACGCGCGTCGTCTACCTGGCCGCCGAGGACTTCGTGAACGATCTGATCACGTCGATCCGGTTCGAGCGGATGCCCGCCTTTCGGGAGCGCTACCGGACGATCGATGTCCTTCTGGTCGACGACATTCAGTTCCTGGCCAGGAAGGAGCGATCGCAGGAGGAGTTCTTCCACACCTTCAACGTGCTCTACACGCGCCAGAAGCAGATCATCGTCACGTCCGACGCGCAGCCGCGGGATCTGGCCGACATGGAAGAGCGGCTCCGGAGTCGTTTCGGCTCCGGTCTGCTTGCGGACATCCAGGCCCCGGACCTCGAGACGAAGGTGGCCATTCTCCAGCGCAAGGCCCGACAAATGCAGAGCCTCGATCTCGATACCGACGTCGCCCTGTTCATCGCCCGCCAGGTGCACTCCAACGTGCGCGAGCTCGAAGGGCTGCTCAACCGCGTCACCGCCTTCGCGTCGCTCTCCGGCGCGCGTCTCGACCTGGACTTCGCGAAGGAGGCCCTCCGCGATGTCCTCCCGGAACAGGACCGTCCGGTGTCCCCGGCGCAGATCGTCAAGCTGGTCGCCCATCACTACGGGCTCAAGGTTCGCGAGATCAAGAGCAAGAGCAACTCGCGGCAGATCACCTATCCCCGACAGATCGCGATGTACCTCTGCAAGCGGCTGACCCAGATGTCCTACCCGGAAATCGGCAGGCTGTTCAACGGCAAGCACCACTCCACGGTGATGTACTCGGTCGAGCAGATCGAGCGCCGCCGCGCCGAAGACGAGCGCCTCGCCGCTCAACTGGAACGCTTCACCCGTCAACTCGGTTGAGGAGACGCCCTCTCCCGGCGGGACGGTTCCCGGCACCGGCCGGCACCGAACATCCTGCGGAACCGCAGCGGATCCGCCCTGGAGCGAGTTGCGTGGCGGCGGCGGATTCGCGGGCTTCTGCTTCGGCCATTCTGCGGACCCAGGCCGGGCCGGATCCGGGCCCAGCACGGCACGGTCCCGAAATGCACAGCGAGTCCACTGTCGAGTCCGCCGCTTACCGACAGAACCACGTAAACATAACCTGCTTATTTTCAATGCTTTATATGACACATACACAACCGTTCCCAGTGCCTTCTACGGCAACTTGGATGGTGTATATTGACTTCCTGAGGAGAGCGTAGATGAAGACCAGGGTTGAACGGAGAGAACTGCTGACCGAACTCGCTGCGATGCGCGGCATCGTCGAGAGCAGGTCCACGATTCCGGTCCTTTCCCATCTCCTGTTGCGGGTCCGCGACGACCGGCTGGAACTGGCGGCCACCGACCTCGACGTTTCGCTCACGTCCTCGTGCGCGGCTGAGGAAGGGTCCTGTGAACCGGGCGCCACAGCCGTTCAGGCCCGCAAGCTCCTGGAAATCGTCCGCGCTCTCGACGACGGTGCGGTGGAGCTGTCGACGGGCGAGTCGAACTCGCTTCACATCGCCGCCGCTTCGTCGCGATTCCGCATCAACGGTCTCTCGGCCGAGGACTTTCCGACCCTGGCCTCGGTCGATCCCGAGTCGGCTTCGGCCACCTTCGAGGCGCCCTTCGGCGACCTCAAGCGGATGATCGGCAAGGTCATCTTCGCGGTTTCCGCCGAAGAGTCGCGGTTCCAGTTGAACGGCGCGTTGCTCAAGCTCAAGGATGGCGCGGTCGAATTGGTGGCCACGGACGGCCATCGTCTGGCCCTGATCGAGGCGGAGATGCCGGGCGTCGCCGAGGCGGACGGCGTGCTGGCTCCGCGCAAGGCGCTGCTGGAGTTGATGCGCTTCGACAGTGACGAGAGCGCCACGTTTCGCCGCGGCGAGCATCACCTCGCCTTCGTGATCGGGCGTCGCGAGTTGACCTGCCGCATCCTCGAAGGCACCTTCCCGGACTACGAGAAGGTCATCTCGAAGGACAACGACAGGAAGGCGTCCTTCGACCGGCAGGAACTGTCGGGGGTCGTCCATCGGGTTTCGCTGTTGACCGGCGACCGCGCGCCGATGGTGAGGCTGAAGTTCGATGAAGGGTCGCTGCTCGTGTCGTCGTCGAATCCGGACCTTGGCGAGGCCGAAGAGACGCTCGAATGCGACTATGAGGCGGAGAATCTGGAGATCGGTCTGAACCCCGGCTACGTGCGCGACTTCCTGGGCGCAGTGGATACGGACCGGGTCGAGTTCGCGCTGAAGGACGAGAACAGCCAGTGCCTCGCACACCCCGTCGAAGGCGCCGATTCACGCTACCTCTGCGTGATCATGCCGATGCGGCTCTAGCTGCCCGGAGCGGCTCGCCGCACGACGCCATAAAGCGCCTGTTTTCAGGCACTTACAGATTGCACTGAATTGGCTCCCGAGGCTGGGATTCGGCGCTCTCTTGTGATAGTTTTCCGCACATGGCGGACGCCGGAACAAGCGGTGTTCAGACGGTGGCTGAATCCGGGTACTCGGCCAAGGACATCAAGGTCCTCAAGGGCCTCGAAGCGGTCCGGAAACGGCCGGGGATGTACATCGGCGACACCGATGACGGCTCGGGTCTGCACCACATGGTGTTCGAGCTCGTCGACAACGCGATCGACGAGGCGCAGGCGGGTTTCTGTGACCTGGTAGAGGTCGTGATCCATGGCGACGGCAGCGTCTCCGTGAGTGACGACGGTCGTGGCATACCGGTCGGACTCCATGAGGGCGAGCAGCGCTCCGCAGCCGAAGTCATCATGACCGAGCTCCACTCGGGCGGGAAGTTCGACCAGAACGCCTACAAGGTGTCCGGCGGGCTGCACGGCGTGGGCCTCTCCGTCGTCAATGCCCTCTCGATCGAACTCGATCTGGAGATCGACCGGGACGGACACCGCTGGCGGCAGGCCTACAGCCGGGGAATGCCGGTCGGCTCGATCGAAGCCGTTTCCGAGCTGGAGGCACCGGAGGCTACCGGCACCCGGATCCGCTTCTCTCCCGATCCGGACGTGTTCACCCGGCTGGCCTTCGACTATCAGACTCTCGTGCAGCGTCTGCGGGAACTGTCGTTCCTGAATCGGGGCATCGCCATCCGGCTGGTCGACGAGCGGACCGGCAAGCAGGCGGACTTCGAGTACGAAGGCGGCATCAGCAGCTTCGTCTCCCACCTGAGCCGGAACAAGACGCTGCTGCATCCGGATCCGATCTACCTCCGGGGCGAACAGGGCGAAGACGGCTCGAGCGAGTCGGTGGAGGTCGCCCTGCAGTGGAGCGACAGCTACCAGGAACGCATCTACTGCTTCACGAACACGATCAACAACCGGGACGGCGGTACCCATCTGTCGGGTCTGCGCTCGGCGCTGACGCGGACGGTCAACAGCTACGTCGCCTCCTCGGGGCTCGGCAAGAACCTCAAGGAGAAACTCTCCGGGGAGGACATCCGCGAAGGGCTGGTCGCGATCGTCTCGGTCAAGGTGCGGGATCCGAAGTTCTCCAGCCAGACCAAGGAGAAGCTGGTTTCCTCGGAGGTGCGCGGCTGGGTCGAGTCGACGGTCGGCGAACAGCTCTCGGCCTTCCTGGAGGAGAACCCCCGCGATGCCCGGCGCATCGTCGAGAAGGTGGTCGAAGCGGCCAGGGCGCGGGAGGCGGCCCGCAAGGCGCGCGAACTCACCCGGCGCAAGGGTGCGCTGGACAGTTCGAACCTGCCGGGCAAGCTGGCCGACTGCAGCGAGCGGGATCCGTCGATGGCGGAACTCTTCCTGGTCGAGGGCGACTCGGCCGGCGGCTCGGCGAAACAGGGGCGCGACCGGCGCTTCCAGGCGGTGTTGCCGCTCAAGGGCAAGATCCTGAACGTCGAGCGGGCGCGCCTCGACAAGATGCTGTCCTCGGAGGAGATCAGGACGCTGATCCAGGCGCTGGGCACCGGCATCGGTACCGAGGACTTCGACATCGACCGTCTCCGCTACCACAAGCTGATCATCATGTGCGACGCGGACGTCGACGGCAGCCACATCCGGACGCTCATCCTGACCTTCTTCTACCGCCAGATGAAGGAGATCATCGACCGGGGCCACCTGTTCATCGCGCAGCCCCCCCTCTACAAGGTCACCGAGGGTCGAAAGGCGAGCTATCTGAAGGACGACGAGGAGTACCACGACTACCTGGTGCGGCGCATCCGCAAGGGCTGGCAACTGGCGCTGCGAGGCGACGACGCCTCGGATCCGACCGTGTTCGAGGGCGATCGGCTGAGCCGCCTTCTGGACCGTCTGGCTTCGTTCCGGCGGACCCTCGAGTCCCTGAGCGCCCGCGGCGTGCCGCCCGATGCCCTGAGGGCGGTCATTGTGGGTGGAATCACCGGCCGGGACAGCCTGCGGGACCGCGAGCGCCTGCTGGATGTGGCGCAGGTCATCGAGGCGTCGGGCTTCCACGACGTCGGTGTGACCGGCGGCGAGAACGGGCTGCTCGCGATTCGCTTCCGGTCGCGACGGGACGGCGTGGACCGGCAGGTGAGGGTGGACGAGCAGCTCGTGACCGGCGCCGAGTTCCGCTCCCTGGTGGCGAATCGGGAGGCGCTCGAGGCGTGGAACGCGCCCTCGATCCAGCTCCAGCAGGTGAACGGCGCCAGTACGGACAGCCGCGAAGTGGAGTCGCTGGAGGAGGCCCTCGATTCCCTGTTCGCGGCGGCGAAGAAGGGCCTGGGCATCCAGCGCTACAAGGGTCTCGGGGAGATGAACCCGGGGCAGCTCTGGGAGACCACGATGGACCCCGAGCGCCGCCGCATGCTGCTGGTCGAGATCGACGACGAGCGGGACCGGGCGACCGACGAGATCTTCGAGAAGCTGATGGGCGACAAGGTGGAGCCCAGGCGGCAGTTCATCGAAGAGAACGCCCTCTACGCCACGAATCTCGACATCTGATCGGCCGGCCGTGAGCAAGGACGAACCCCCCATCACGCCGCCCCCGGAGCGGCCGGCCCCGGACCGCCAGACCGTGCCCGTCCAGCTCGAGCGCGAGATGCGCCGGAGCTATCTCGACTACGCGATGAGCGTGATCATCGGCCGCGCCCTGCCCGATGTGCGGGACGGTCTGAAACCGGTTCACCGGCGCGTTCTCTACGGCATGTGGGAGGCCGGCAACACGGCGGGTCGCGCGTACAAGAAGTCGGCCCGGATCGTCGGCGACGTGATGGGCAAGTACCACCCCCACGGCGACGGTCCGATCTACGACACGGTCGTGCGTCTCGCGCAGGACTTCTCCATGCGCTACCCCCTGGTCGACGGCCAGGGCAACTTCGGTTCGATCGACGGCGACAACCCGGCCGCGATGCGCTACACGGAGGTGCGCCTCACCCGGATCGCCGAGGAGATGCTGCGCGAGGACATCGACAAGGACACGGTCGACTGGGTGCCGAACTACGACGGCTCGGAGCAGGAGCCCTCGCCCCTGCCGGCCCGCATCCCGAACCTCCTGGTGAACGGTTCCGCCGGTATCGCGGTCGGCATGGCGACGAACATCCCGCCCCACAACCTCGGCGAAGCGATCGCGGCGGTCAAACTGCTGATCGACCGTCCCCAGGCCTCACTGGACGAACTGATGGAGATCCTGCCCGGTCCGGACTTCCCGACCGGAGGGTTCATCCACGGGCGCGACGGCATTCGCAGCGCCTACGAGACCGGCCGCGGCTCGATTCAGGTGCGGGCCCGTGCCGACATCGTCGACCGGGGTTCGGACCGCCAGTCGATCATCGTCTCCGAGATTCCCTACCAGGTGAACAAGGCGCGGCTGATCGAACGGATCGCCGAACTGGTACGCGAGAAGAAGCTCGAGGGCATCCGCGATCTCCGCGACGAGTCCGATCGCGACGGCATCCGCATCGTGATCGACCTGAAGCGGGGCGAGGTCGCCGAAGTCATCCTCAACACGCTCTACAAGATGAGCAAGCTCCAGGTCAGCTACGGCATGAACATGCTGGCGATCGTCGACAGCCAGCCCCAGGTGCTGACCCTGCGCGAGTTGCTGCGCCACTTCCTGGACCACCGCCGCACGGTCGTCATCCGGCGATGCCGCCACGAGTTGGCGCGGGCCGAGCTGCGCGCGCACATCCTCGAGGGTCTGCTCATCGCTCTCGACCATCTGGACGAGGTGATCGCCACGATTCGGGCCAGCCACACCCCGCCGGAGGCGCGGACGCGCCTGAGCTCGAACTTCGCGCTGACCGATCGCCAGGCGCAGGCGATCCTGGACATGCGACTGCAGCGGTTGACGGGGCTCGAGCGCGAGAAGATCCAGGAGGAGTACGGCGAGCTGCTCGCCGAGATCGGCCGCCTGCGCGCCATCCTGGGGTCGGACGAGCTGCTGCTGGCCGAGATCCGGGGCGAACTCGACGCGATCGAACGGCGCTACAGCGACCCGCGCCGCACCGAGATCATGGCCTACTCGTCGGACATCACGATCGAGGACATGATCGCCGACGAGGACATGGTGATCACGGTGACGCGGTTGGGCTACGTCAAGCGCTCCCCGCTCAGCCTGTACCGCTCCCAGCATCGCGGCGGCAAGGGCCGCACCGGCATGGCGACGCGGGACGGCGACTTCGTGGAGCAGCTCTACGTCGCCTCGGCCCACAGCTATGTCCTCGTGTTCACCGACCGGGGCCACTGCTACTGGCTCAAGGTGCACCAGATTCCCCAGATGGGCCCGGCGGCGCGGGGCAAGGCGATCGTCAACCTGCTGCGTCTCGACGCCGGCGAAACGGTTGCCGCCACCGTGTCCGTGCGCGAGTTCCCGGAAGATCGCTACGTGACCTTCGCCAGCGAGGCCGGCGTCGTGAAGAGAACGGCGCTGTCGCACTACTCGCGCCCCCGCCCCAGCGGGATCATCGCGCTCAGGATCGCCGAAGGCGACCGGCTGCTGACGGTCAAGGTGACCGATGACGGCAGCGACCTGGTTCTGGCGACGCGGCAGGGTTACTCGGTTCGCTTTCGCGACCGCGATCTGCGCCCCATGGGTCGGGTCGCGCGGGGTGTGCGAGGGATCAGGCTCCGGCGGGGTGACCGGGTTGTCTCGATGGAGTGCTTGCTCCCCCAGGCGCCGGCGGCTGAGGAGCCTGCGGCACCGGAGACGACGCTGCTCACTGTCAGCGAGAACGGCTTCGGCAAGCGGACGGCGCTCGACGAGTACCGCCGCCAGTCGAGGGGCGGCCTCGGGCTCATCAACCTCAAGGTCTCGGGCCGGACCGGCTCGGTCGTCGGGGTCCGGGAGGTGGCGGACGACACGGGTCTGATGCTGATCACGCGGGAAGGGAAGATCATCCGCATTACCGCGGGCAGCGTGTCCCTCATCGGCCGCGCCACCCAGGGCGTCAAGGTGATGGACCTGGACGACGGCGACCGCATCGTCGCCCTGGCCCGGATTCCGGATCGCGGCGAGGAGGACGAAGAGGACGGCGCCGCCGGGGCCGAGGGCGCCGAAGACACGGAGCCGATCAACTAGGAGTCGAGTCGCGGCGTCCGCGCCGCGCTGACACACAGGAAGCAGGATTTTCTCATGCAAGCCGCTTCAGGAGAGATTCACGCATGAAGTTCTTTCTCGACACCGCGGACATTGGAGAGATCGAGACCGGCCTCGACTGGGGCATGGTCGACGGCGTGACGACCAACCCGAGCCTGATCGCCAAGCAGGGCAAGCCGTACCTGCCGACGGTTCGCGAGGTCGCGGAACTCGTGCCGGGTCCGGTGAGCGGCGAAGTGCTCGCCACCGACCTCGAAGGAATGCTCGAGCAGGGCCGCCGTCTGGCCGGCCTCGCCGACAACGTGGTGGTCAAGGTGCCGCTCGGCCCACCGGGACTCACCGCGGTGCGCCGTCTGGCCGCCGAGGGCATCCGCTGCAACGTGACCCTCTGCTTCTCGCCGTCCCAGGCTCTGTTGGCGGGCAAGGCGGGAGCCGCCTACATCTCACCCTTCGTCGGCCGGCTGGACGACATCGCCCAGGACGGCATGGACCTGATCCGGCAGGTGATCGCGATCTACTCCCACTACGACTTCGAGACCGAGGTCCTGGTGGCTTCCGCCCGCCATCCGGTTCACGTGGTGTTGTCGGCGGAGATGGGCGCCGACGTCATCACCTTGCCGTTCAAGACGCTGAGTCAGCTCTACCGTCACCCGTTGACGGACATCGGTCTGAACCGGTTCCTGGCCGACTGGGAGAAGACGGGCCGCAGCTTCGACGACGAGTGACCGGAACGGGATAGGGCCATGGTGAGCATCGACGCCGTTCTGGAGAGGGTGGACCGGGAAACCGGGGCCAGCCTCGAGCAGTTGAAGGAGTACCTCCGGATCCCGTCCATCTCGACGGACCCCGCTTACACCGGAGAGGTGCGGCGCTGCGCCGGATTCGTCGAGGAACGGCTGAAGGCCGCCGGCCTGGACACGGAGATCGTCGAGACCGCGGGCCATCCGCTGGTCTACGGCGAGTGGCTTGGCGCTCCCGGCCGTCCCACCGTTCTGTTCTACGGCCACTACGACGTGCAGCCGGTGGACCCCCTTAACGAGTGGCGTCACGAGCCGTTCGAGCCGACCATCGAGACCGGCGAGCGCGGCGAACGGATCGTGGCCCGGGGCGCCACGGACGACAAGGGCCAGTCCTTCACCCACATCAAGGCGGTCGAGGCCCTGATGGCGGAGACCGGCAGTCTGCCGGTCAACGTGAAGTTCCTGATCGAAGGCGAGGAGGAATGCGGCGGCGAGTCGATCGAGGCCTATGTCCGAAGTCCGGCAGCCGAACGGCTCGGCTGCGACCTGGCGCTGGTCTCGGACACCTCGATGTACGGACCGGGCCAGCCGTCCGTTCTCTACGGCCTGAAGGGGCTGCTCTACACCGAGGTCCGGGTCCGGGGAGCGGCCCGGGATCTCCACTCCGGCACGTTCGGCGGTGCGGTGGCGAATCCGCTCAACGCGCTGGCGACGATGCTGGCCGGGCTGCGCGACCCCGAGGACGGCCGGATTCTGATCCCCGGCTTCTACGACGACGTGCGGCCACTGGCCGCGGGCGAGCGCTCGGCATTCGCCGCGCTGCCGTTCGACGAGACGAAGTACGGCGACGAGATCGGCGCCACCGCCTTGTGGGGCGAGGCCGGCTACACGACCCTGGAGAGGGTCTGGGCCCGGCCGACGTGCGATGTCAACGGGATCTGGGGCGGCTATCAGGGCCCGGGCGCCAAGACGGTGATCGCCAACCGCGCTGGCGCCAAGGTCTCCATGCGCCTCGTTCCCGACCAGGAACCGGATCGGATCTTCAGGGCCCTCGCCGAGCACCTGCGAGCGTCGGCTCCCCCCGGCATCGAGGTGGAGGTGGATCACCTGAACGGAGCCCCGCCCGTGCTCGTCGACCTCGAAGGGCCGCTCGTCGATGCGGCTCTCGTGGGCGTGGAGGAGGCCTGGGGCCGTGCTCCGGTCCGGGTTCGGGAAGGCGGTTCGATTCCGATCGTCTCGACGCTGTCGGAGGTGCTGGCCGCGCCGGTCCTGCTGATTGGATTCGGCCTCTCCGACGACCGGCTGCACGCGCCGAACGAGAAGATGGACCTCGTCAACTTCTACCAGGGCATTCGCACGATCGTTCGCGTACTCGACCGGGTGGGTTCCGTCGATCCGGGAGCTTGAACGAGCGCGAGATCAAGATCCCCGTGAGCGACCTGGACGCCGTCCGGGAGCGGCTGCTCGCGGCGGGCGCCGATCTTCACCGCCCGGCTTCGCTGGAAAGGAACCTGGTGTTCGATCGAGTCGACCAGCCGGTGAACCGGAGGCTGCGGTCCCGCGGCGAGCTGCTTCGTCTGCGCACCGACGGCGCCGGCAGCCGGCTGACCTTCAAGTCGGCTCCACGCTTTGAGGGCGGCGTCAAGGAACGGCTGGAACATGAGGTCGCGGTCGACGACCCGGAGGCCGCCCGGCTCGTGCTGCAGTCCCTGGGATTCGCCGTCGCCGCACGGTACGAGAAGGTCCGCGAGACGTGGCGGCTGCTCGGTTGCGAGGTCGCGCTCGACCGCACCCCCATGGGCGGCTTCGTGGAGGTGGAGGAGTTGGCCGGCGACTTGCCGCCGGACCGGATCGAGCAGGTCTGCCGGCGCTGCGGGCTCGATGCCGGGCGGGCGGTGCCGGAGGACTACCTGGCGCTCTACCGGACCTACCGCGAGGGCCGGCGGGATCTGCCGCGGGACATGGTCTTCACACAGTGAGGCGCGAGAGCCGGCGGGTGCGGGCGCTCGTGTTCTGCGCCGGACGGGGCGAACGGCTCCGGCCGCTGACCGGCGCGCTGGCCAAACCGCTGCTGCCGGTTGCCGGTCGGGCGGTGGCGATGCGCACGATCGAGATCCTCCACCGCGCCGGCTGCGAAACCGCGGTCAACCTGCACCACCTCTCGGAGTCCGTGCGGCAGGGACTCATGTCGGAAGCCGTTGCACGCGGAATCGACCTGACCTTCGCCCTCGAGCGGGATCTGCTGGGGACCCTGGGAGCGGTGGTCAACCTCCGGGACTTCCTGGCCGGGGGCGACGACATCGTGCTGGTGAATGGCGACTCGCTCTGCCGCTGGCCGCTTCGCGAGCTGCTTGGCCGGCACCGCAGGAGCGGAGCCGACGTCACCCTGCAGATTGGCCCCGGGGCTCCTGATGAGGGTTTGGGCGGCGGGTTGGAGGTCGATCACCGCGGGCTCGTCCTGGGGCTCCGCGACCTGCGCGTCGGTGCGGTTCGCGGACGGAGCCGCACCTTCCAGGGGCTGCACGTCCTGTCGCGCCGTGTCCTGGACGCCGTTCCGTCTCCAGCGACCTCGAACGACATCGTCGAGGGCCTCTACCAGCCTCTCCTGC
This sequence comes from Acidobacteriota bacterium, assembly GCA_011523565.1. GTDB lineage: Bacteria > Acidobacteriota > Thermoanaerobaculia > Multivoradales > Multivoraceae > Multivorans. The sequence goes on along the minus strand of WTGL01000027.1, from coordinate 32,832 downwards.
GCGCGGGCTCCCGGATCGTCGGCTTCGGCTGCCGTCGCCGGTGGCACGACCTCGGCACCCCGCGCCGCTATCTGGACGGCGCCCTCGACTGGGGACGCACGGCCGGCGGCAGCCGGCGGCGCCGGCGCTTCATTGCCCCGGGCGTCAAGGTTGGCAGCGGCGCGGCCGTTGAGCACAGCGTCGTCGAGAACGGTTGCCGCCTGGGCGCCGGCTCGCTGGCGGAGCGGAGTCTGCTGATGCCCGGCGCCCGGATCGGCGAAGGAGCCCTGGTCCACGGCACGATCGTGGCGCCGGGAGTTCAGGTGCCGCCCGGGCTCGAGGTGCACGGCCAGCTCGTCACACCGGCCGACTGGGGCCGAACCGGAGACAGGCGGTCGGAAGAGCGGGACGGGCTGGTCTACACGGCCCTATGAGCGTGCGCCGAAGAGCACAGGGCACGCCGATCCTCCTGCCGCGCACGCTGCTAGGCCAGTAGCACCTCCCGCAGCGCCGCGTCCTCGCCCGGTATCTCGATGATCCGTTCGGGGAGGTTCGCGCAGCGCTCGAGCGCCGCCGGTAGCGGCGGCGTGATGCCGACGGCATCGCGGATCACGTCGGCGAACTTCGCCGGGTGCGCCGTCCCCAGCACCACGCCGGTGCCGCCGCCCCGGGCCTCGAGTTCGTCCTTCAGGCCGAGGTAGCCGACCGCCGTGTGGGGGTCCAGCAGGTAGCCGCGGTTCTCGTGCACCTGGCGCATCGCGCTTCGCGTTGCCCGATCGTCGAAGGAGTGGCCCGCCAGGTCGCTCCGGAGGTCGGAGAGGGGGTCGATCCGGTCGGAGTACAGGTGCCGGATGCGGGCGAAGTTGCTGGGATCGCCGACGTCCATCGCGTTCGAGATCGTGGCTACCGAGGCGCGCGCCAGGTACTCGCCGCTAACGAGGTACGCGGGGACGACATCGTTCACGTTCGTGGCCGCGACGAAGCGGGAGACGGGCAGGCCGATGCGCTTGGCGAGCAGGCCGGCGGTCAGGTTGCCGAAGTTGCCGCTCGGCGTGGAGAAGATGAGCGGGCCATCTGCCTGGCCAGCAGGCGCCGGCGGCAACTGCGCCCAGGCGTGGAAGTAGTAGAAGACCTGCGGCAGCAGGCGGCCGACGTTGATCGAGTTGGCGGAAGCGAGAGGCCGCCGCCGTCTCAGTCCGCGGTCGGCGAACGCGGCACGGGCCATGCGCTGGCAGTCGTCGAAGGTTCCCGCGACGGCCACGGCGGTCACGTTGCCGCCCAGGGTGGTGAACAGGCGCCGCTGGGCCTCGGTCACCAGACCCTGGGGGTAGAGCACGCAGACCCTGAACCCGGCAACACCGCTGAAGGCGTGCGCCACGGCGCTTCCAGTGTCCCCGCTGGTGGCCACGATCACGGTGGTGTCCGGACCCTCGGCATCGGCGAAGCGCGACATGAGCCGGGCCATGACCCGTGCCGCGATGTCCTTGAACGCCAGCGTCGGTCCGTGGAAGAGCTCCAGACAGAAAACGCCCGGCTCGATCGGGCAGAGGGGGATGGGGAAGTCGAGGGCGTCTTCGACCAGCGAGGCGAGGTCTTCCTCGGGGACCTCCGAGCCGAACAGCCGGCTGCCCAGGATGCTCGCGATGCCGGTCAGGGGCATGAGTTTCAGCAGGGCCAACTGTTCAGCCGTCAGCGGCTCCAGGCGCTCCGGAACGTACAGGCCGCCGTCCGGAGCCGGACCCTCGAGCAGGGCGTGGCCCAGGGACGCCGCCGGCGTCTTGCCGCCGGTGCTGACGAAACGCAAGGTCAGGCTCCGCCGGCGTCGTCGCCGGTTTCGATCACGCGCGCGCCCGGGGCCGGGAGCGGCGACACGAGCCGGTCGCAGTCGACTCCCAGAGCGTGCTCCAGGGCGGCCGCCATCGCCGCTGCGACCTCCCTGGCGCGGCCTGTGCCGTCGCAGAGGGCGAACACGGCGGGACCGCTGCCCGACAGGCTGCAGCCGAGAGCTCCGGATTCCGTAGCCGCCTGCTTGGCGTCGTAGAAGCCGGGTACGTTCGGCCCCCGTACGGGCTCGGCGACCACGTCGACCAGGGATCGGGAAAGGAGTTCCAGGTCGTTGCGGTAAAGCGACGCCACCAGAGCCGCGGCGTTGCCCCACTGCGTCACCGCGCGCTGAAGCGGCAGATCGCGGTCGAGTGTCGACCGCGATTCCCGGGTGTTCACGTGGGTGTGGGGCCGCGCGAGGGCGCAGGTGAGACCCTCGGGCACCGGCAACTCGACGACATCCGGCTCCGGATCGAGCGAGCGGACCAGGACCAGACCTCCGAACAGCGCCGGGGCCAGGTTGTCGGCGTGGGCGCCGCCGCTCGCGAGGATCTCTCCCGCCAGCGCGTGGCGCAGCAGAGTCGCCGGCGGCAGGTCGAGCCCCAGCAGGGCATCGACCGCGACGACTGCCGCCACCGCGCTGGCGGCACTCGAGCCGAGGCCGCTTTCGAGCGGCATGCGCTTCTCGATCTCCAGGTCGACGGCCTTATCCGGAGCCTCCGCCTCAAGCAGCGCCGCGGCCGCCACGGCTGCCGTGTTGCGCTCGACCTGGCGCGGCAGCCGGCCGGCGTCGCCGGAGATCGCCGTGATCCTGACCGGTCCGCAGGGTCCGGCACGGCGGTCGCCGATCCGTTCGGCCGCAGTGACCACGTCACCCGGTCCGGCCGGAGGTTCGCCGGCCTCCGACTGCAGGGCGAAGCCCAGGATGTCGAAGCCGCAGGCGATGTTGGAAACCGACGCCGGGGCGAACGCCCTCACCGAGCGGCTCATCCGCCGGTTTGCCGGGCGCATCGGGCGACCGCGAGTTCCGCGGCCAGCACCGCGCCGCCGGCGGCGCCCCGGAGCGTGTTGTGCGACAGGGCGACGAACCGGAAATCGAGCACGGGGCACTCGCGCAACCGGCCGATCGGGACCGTCATGCCCTGCCCCAGGTCGCGGTGAATCCGGGTTTGGGGCGGCTCGTCGTCGCCGAGGTAGACCGTAGGCAGTTCCGGCGCCGAAGGCAGGCCGAGTTCCTGCGGCTCGCCGCGGAAGCTGCGCCAGGCCTCCCGCACCTCCTCCGGTTCGGGCTCGCTCTTCAGGCTCACCGAGATGCAGAGCGTGTGGCCGTCGACGACGGGGACGCGGTTGCACTGGGCCGAAACCACGATCCGGGCCGGATCGATCGCGCCTCCGTCGACCCGACCGAGGATCTTCCCGGTCTCGATCTCGAGCTTCTCCTCCTCGCTGGCAATCCATGGAATCACGTTGTCCATGATCTCGTAGCTTGAGATTCCGGGCAGTCCCGCGCCCGAGACGGCCTGCAGGGTGACCACCGAGAGGCGGTCGATGCCGAAGGCGTCGTGCAGGGGCTTGAGCGCCAGCACCAGGCCGATCGTCGAGCAGTTGGGGTTGGCGACGATGCCGCCCGGGAGCAGGGTGCCATCCGACGGCGGCCCCAGCAGGTCCAGGTGATCCGGGTTGACCTCGGGCACCAGCAGCGGGACGTCCTCGTCCATGCGGTGGGCGCTCGCGTTCGTCACCACCAGGCAGCGCCTGGCGAAGGCGGGTTCGACCTGGCGGGCCACGCTGGAGTCCAGGGCGGAGAAGACGAGGTCGAAGTTGCGGTCCAGCAGCTCGCCGATCGTGTGCACGGGCATCGCCGCGACCGTCTCGTCGATCGGCCGGGTCTGGATCCAGGTTGCGGCGTCGCGATAGCTCTTCCCGGCCGAGCGCTCGGAAGCCGCCAGCGCCTCGATCTCGAACCACGGGTGTCCGGCGAGCAACGTGACGAACCGCTGGCCCACCGTGCCGGTCGCGCCCAGAACCGCCGCGCGCAGGGGTCGACTCGGGTTCAGGCCAAAAGGACTCATGACGGGCTCCCTGGTTGCCGCGGGCCGCCGGAGGAGGGAGCGCTCACGGGGCGGAGCCCCTCTCGTTCCAAGCCCGAAGTATGTCAGCGAAGACACCGCCGGCGGTCAGGTCGGTGCCGGCGCCCGGGCCCTGGACGACCAGGGGGCGTTCCCGGTAGCGCTGGCTGCGGAACACGAACATGTTGTCCGAAGCCGGCATGCCCGCGACCGGGTGGTCGGCTGGTACGGCTCGCAGTCCGACGTGGGCGGCGGCCGTCTCGCCGGACATGTCGAGTTCGGCCAGGTAGGCAAGTTCCAGCCCCGCCGACGCGGCGTCGGCGAAGCGGTCCGCCATGTCGCCGTCGGCTTCGGCCAGCCGTTCCCACCAGCCGTCGAGCGGCAGATCGGCCAGGTCGGGCCGGTCGAGCATGGGCTCGACCTCGATGTCGTCCAGATCGAGTTCGCAGCCGCAGATCCGCGCCAGGATGAGCAGCTTGCGAGCGACGTCCAGGCCGCCGAGATCGTCTCGCGGATCCGGTTCCGTGTAGCCCAGGCGGTGGGCCTCGCGGACCGCTTCGCTCCAGACGGCGCCGGCGCCCAGCTTGCCGGTCAGATAGGCGAGGGTGCCCGAGAACACGCCGGATACCGTGTCGATGCGGTCGCCCGCGCCGAGCAGCATGTCGGCGGTGTGGAGCACGGGCAAGCCCGCACCGACGGTCGCCTCGTGGAAGACGTTCTGCGCTCCGTTCGGCCGGAAGGCGCGAAAGTCCTGGAGCGGTCCCGCGAAGGGCAGCTTGTTCGCGCTGGCGACCGCGGCGCCGGCGGACAGCGCGCCGTGGTAGACGGCGGCCATGGAGCCGCTGGCGGTCACGTCGACGAGCACCGTGCGGCCGCCGCCGGCCGCCGTTTCGGCGAGGTGGTCGAGCAGGCGGTCCAGGTCCGCTCCTTCGCCGTTCCGCTCGAGTTCGGACCGCCAACCGTCGGGATCGCTCGCGGCGCCGGCGTCCAGGCTCTTGCCGCGGCGGGTTCCGAAGCGCATGTAGCGAGAGCTGGCCAGGCCCCGCAACTGCAGGTCGATCCCCTGCCGGGCGAGGGACTCGCGCTCGGCATCGAGCTGCCGCAGGAGCGCCGAGCCGACGCCGCCGACACCGAGGACATAGACCGCGAGCCGCCCCGAGGCGGCGCCGTGGAAGAACTCCCGGTGGATCCAGCGCACCGCTCGCCCCTCGTCGGCCCGGGCCACGACCATGGAGATGTTCCGTTCGGACGAGCCCTGGGCCACTGCCCGCACGTTCACCCCGCGCCGGCCCAGGATGCCGAACACGCGTCCGGCGATACCCGGCCGGTACCGCATGCCGTCGCCGACCACGGCAACGATCGACTGGTCCCGCTCAACCCTCAGGGGTCGCACCGAACCGGCCGCGATCTCCGCCCGGAACTCGGCGTCCACCGCCTTCCTCGCCGCCTCGGAAACGCCGGGTTCGACCGCGAAGCAGATCGAGTGCTCGCTCGAAGCCTGGGAGATCAGGATCGCGCTCGCTCCGCTCGCAGCGAGGGCCTCGAAGAGGCGGGCCGCAACGCCCGGAGTGCCGACCAGGTTGTCGCCGACCAGCAGCATCAGGTGGACGTCGTCGATCGAGGAGATGCCGGTGACCGCGGTGCCGCGGGCCCTTTCCCGGACGAGTTCGTCGTCGTCGATCAGGGTGCCGGGATGCTCGGGATCGAGGGTACTTCGGACCAGCAACGGAATGCCACGGCGACGCGCCGGCGTCACGGTCGGCGGATAGACGACCTTGGCGCCGAAGTGGGAGAGTTCGAGCATCTCCTCGTAGCTCAGCCGCGGGATCGGCAGGGCGTCCTCCACGCGCCGCGGGTCGGCCGTCATCACGCCCGGAACGTCGGTCCAGATCTCGATCCGCTCGGCATCCAGCGCGGCGCCGACGAGGGCGGCGGTGAGGTCGGAGCCGCTGCGCCCCAGGGTCGTCGTCTCGCCCTCCGGACTGCTGCCGAGGAAGCCGGTGATCACCTGCAGCGGGGCGCCGGCGCCGAGGTCGGCGAAGTGCGAGGCGATCGCCCGGAGAGTCGGTTCCAGATCGACGGTCGCCCCCTGGAACGAACGGTCCGTGGAGACCAGGGGGCGTGCGTCGCAGGCCTCGGCTGGAAGGCCCTCGGCGCGCAGCGCGGCGGCCAGGAGCTGGGTGGACAGGAGTTCCCCATGGCAGACGATCCGGTCGATCAGGGCCTCGTTCGAACGGCCGTCGCCAGCGCCGTCCGGCGCGCACTCGCTCAGTGTCGATGCAAGGTCGTCGCACAGGGCCTCGACCGTGGCCGCGACCGTCGGCTGCTCGTCGTCGGCCGCCACCTCGGCCGCGATGTCCAGGTGATGGACGCGAAGCGCCTCCACCTCGCGAGCCGCCTCAGCCGGATCGCGCTCCTCGAGGCAGGCCGAGGCAAGCCCCAGCAGCCGGTCGGTGACCCCTCCGAGGGCGGACACCACCACCGCCCCGTCCGCAGCCGAGTTCTCCAGTTGCCCGCACACGATCCGGGCAGCCGACTGCAGCCGGGCTGCGTCGGCCACGGAGGAGCCGCCGAACTTGAGGACCTTCATGGTGCGTTGGAGGTGGAGTCACGTCGTCGGTAGGGCGCGAAAGGCGCATTAGCGTACACGCCAACGCCAGCCGGCGCCACGGCGCTGCGCTCACCCGCCCGTCTTGGGGCCGGAGGGGTCAGCTCCCAGGTGACGTGAGCGCGTCAGAGGAGATGTGAGGAGATGGCGCTCACTCCGCTTCACTCGCTCCGGTTGGTCGTCCGTTGCGTGGGGGGCGTCGGCCGTCGCTCGTTCAGAGGCACCTGGGAGCTGACCCCTCCGGACCCGACCGGGCTGGACGTCGTTGCCCTGAGGCAAGGCACCGACCTGCAACGCCCGCGGCGGTGTCATGCTAGGGGCCGCGATAGCATCCGGCCATGGCCGGGACGGGCGGCACCGACGGTGAGGAGAGCGTTCTCTCAGCCGTCGGGGACGCAGAGGACCGTCGTCTCGAACCGTCGCTTCGGCCGCAGCGGCTGAGCGAGTACCTGGGGCAGGAGAAGATCGTCGAGCTGCTCGACATCTACATGCAGGCGGCGCGCCGGCGGGGCGAAGCTCTGGACCATGTGCTGCTGTTCGGTCCCCCCGGGCTGGGGAAGACGACCTTGGCGCACATCATCGCCCGGGAGATGGGTTCGGCGTTGCGGTCCACGTCCGGTCCGGTCCTGGAGCGGGCGGGCGACCTGGCTGCGATCCTGACCAACCTCGAACCCGGGGATGTTCTCTTCATCGACGAGATCCACCGTCTCGGTCCGACGGTGGAGGAGATCCTCTACCCGGCGCTCGAGGACTTCCAGCTCAGCGTGATCATCCAGCGCTCGGCCGAGCTGCTCGAAGTGCCCGTCGATCTGGGTGGCGCCGACGAGATCGCCCGGCGCAGCCGCGGTACGCCCAGGATTGCGAACCGGCTGCTGCGCCGGGTGCGTGACTACGCGCAGATCGAAGCCGACGGACGGATCGACCGCGACACCGCAAACGAGGCTCTCCTTCAGCAGGAAGTCGATGAGCAGGGCCTGGACAAGATCGATCGCAGGATCATGAAACTGCTGATCGAGCAGTACGGGGGCGGCCCGGCCGGCCTCAAGGCGCTCGCGGCGTCGGTCGGCGAAGACGAGGGCACCATCGAGGACTTCTACGAGCCGTACCTCGTCCAGAAGGGATTCCTCCAGCGCACCCGCCGCGGCCGCGTGGCCACCAAGCGAGCGTACGAACACCTGGACCTGCCAGTCCGGGGCACCCTGTTCTGACGCGGCGCACAGGGCCTCAGCTCAGGGCAACGACGTCTAGCCCGGTCGGGTCCGGAGGGGTCAGCTCCCAGGTGCCTCTGAACGAGCGACGGCCAACGACGTTGCAATCACCGACGCCCAACCGGAGCGAGTGAAGCGGAGTGAGTGCCATCCCCTCACATCTCCTCTCAAGCGCGAACGTCACCCTGGGAGCTGACCCCTCCGGACCCAAGACGGGCGGGTGCGTCCGGTGTGTGCGGCGTGTCCGAGGCGTTCAGAGCCGGGAGAGCTGGCGCAGGCTCTGGCGGAGGAGCTCCTGGAACTCGACGTCGGGGTGCTCGGCGAGGACGCGGGACACCGCGCGCCGGGCCTCGTTCGGGCGGTAGCCGAGGTTGAGCAGGGCGCTGATGACCTGCTCCTGGTCGTCTTCCAGCTCCGGCTCCGCCTCGGCCGGCGGCGGTTCGACGCCGGACTCGGCCAGCAGCATCTTCGCCTTTTCCTTCAACTCCAAAACCATTCGCTCGGCCGTCTTGCGGCCGATCCCCGGGATCCGGGTCAGGGCGGCGACGTTGCCGCCGGCGATGGCCGTCAGGAGGTCGGCGGTCGAACCGCCGGAGAGAACGACCTGGGCCAGTCGGGGTCCGACACCGCTGACGCCGAGGCAGTGTTCGAACAGGGTGCGCTCCGCCTCGGTCCAGAAGCCGAACAGTTCGATCGCGTCGGCGCGCACGTGGGTGTGGATGTGAAGACCGAACTCGGCGCCGGCCTCCAGCTTGTCCAGCTCGAACCAGGTCGAGAGCGGGATGCGCACGGAGTACCCGACGCCGCCCACGTCGAGAACCAGGAGTTCGGGCCCCAGGGCCTGACGACGCCCGCGCAGGTAGCCGATCAAGCGGGAGTCGCGCGCCGTGCGGCGGTCAGGTGCCTGCCGCCTCGGTCTCTCCGAGACCGAAGTTCTCGATGAAGTCCTTCGTGTAGCTGACGCCGAGCTCTTCGCGCAGGCGCCCGAGCACGGATTGCAGCATGCTCAGGGTGCGTTCGGCCAGGAGTTCGTTCCGCGTCGTCTCCGGGTCGAACAGAAGCGGGTCGAAGGACTGCCGTTCGGTGACCTCGAACAGCACGCCGCCGAACGGCGTGTCGACCGGCCCGCCGAACTGGCCGGCGGAGAGAGTGAAGACCTCCCGGGAGAGGTCCGGCGCGGCGCCCAGGGCTCCGACCGGCTGCCGCAGGCCGAAGCTGCCGCTCTCCTCCACCGTCGCGTCGAACTCGTTCGCCGCGTCGTCCAGGCTCAGCCCCCCGTCCAGCCGCTGCTTCGCCTCCGTGAGCGCGGCGGTCAGCAGCTCCTCCTCCTTCTGACGGCGCAGAACGTCGCGTACGTCGGTCTCTACCTCCGCGAGCTCGGCGTCGCGCGGCGGCAGGGCCTCCAACAGCGAGAGGAGCGCCCAGCCGGCCGCGATCCGGACCGGCGACGACCACGCGCCGCTTTCCAGGCCGAACGCCTCGGAGGAGAAGTTGAAATTGCGGCCGACGCCCGGAACGGCGTCATCCTCGGCGAACGGCTCGGTGACCTCGAAACTGAGGCCCTCGGCGGCGGCCAGTTCACGAGCTTCGGTTTCGCCCTCGAACGGCTGGTCCGCGAGCCTCCCGGCGAGCGCGTCGATGCGGCTGCGGCCCTCCTCCTCCGCCTTGCTGGCCAGGAGCTGGACGCGGATCAGGTTGCTCACCTCCTCCAGTGTCTGCCGCCCACCTTCACGACGATCGTGAACGAGGATCAGGTGGTGCCCGTTGCGGGGTCCGAGCTGATTCTCGATCGGACCGACCAGCTCGCCGCTGCCGGCGCCGAAGGCCGCTTCCTCGAAGGCGGGTGTCATCGCGCCGCGGCCGAAGTAACCGAGGTCGCCGCCGTTCTCCCTGTTCGCCTCGTCGTCGGAGTACTCGGCGGCCAGCGCGGCGAAGTCCGCGCCTGCCTCGATGCGCCTGCGCAGGTCGTTCAGCTCCGCGCGGGCCTGTTCGCCGCTGCGACTCGCGGTCTCGAGCAGGAGGATGTGGCTGGCCCTCACCTGTTCGGGTACTTCGAACTGCGCTGCGTTGTCCTCGTAGTACCGCCGAACCTCTTCGTCGGTCACTTCGAGTTCGGCGCGGACCGTGTTCGTGTCGACCAGCAGGTAGCCGACCCGTCTGCGCTCCGGCAGCCGGAAGTCGTCCCGGTTCTCGTCGAAGAAGGCGGCCGCCTCGTCGGCCGAAGGCTCCGCCTCCGCGCCGTAGCGACTGGCGGGAACCTGGATGTAGCGGATGGCCGCCCGCTCGGCGGCGTCGCGGGCCCGCTGCTCGACCTCGGCGTCGGAGACGTGGGCGACCTCGGTCAGCGCCGCCTGCAACTTGCCCACCAGGAGGGACGTGCGCAGCTCGGCCTCGAACTCGTCCACCGTGTAGCGGGCCCTGCGCAGGGCATCCTGGTACTGGCGGGCGCCGATGAAGTTGCCGGCGGCGTCCCTCAGGCCGGGTATCGAGAGGATCTCCTCCTGCAGCTCGTCGTCGCTGACCGTCAGTCCCAGCCGCTCGGCCTCCCGGGTGAGGAGGCGGTCATTGATCAGAGCTTCGATCGCCTGCACGGGCAACTGCAGTTGATCGGCGAGGTCCGCCGTGAACGCGTCGCCGTAGATCTGCTGGTAGCGGCTTTCGGTGTTGCGGTAGGCGCGCTCGAACTCAGTGAAGGTGATGTCCTCCCGGCCGACCTTGGCGGCGACCTGGTTGATCTGTGTGCCGTCGAGTGCCTGAAAGTCGGTGAAGACCAGCAACACGAACACTCCGGCGAGTCCGATCGCCAGCGGGTAGAAGCTCTTGATGTTCTTTCGGATGACGTTCAGCATGGCGGTGGCTCCCTGCCGCGAGCGCAGGCGGCCGCGATGGTAACAGGATAAGGTTCGCCGCGATGCGATTCCTGCATTGGTTCTCCAGCGATCTGGCAATCGACCTGGGGACCGCGAACACCCTGGTGTTCACCCAGGCGAACGGCATCGTCGTGCGCGAGCCGTCGGTCGTGGTCGTGAACAACCAGAGCAACCGGATCGAGGCGGTCGGCGCCGAGGCCAAGCAGATGCTGGGCCGCACGCCGGGGATCCTCGTGCTGGTGCGGCCGATGAAGGACGGCGTGATCGCCGACTTCGAGATGACCGAGCAGATGCTCAAGTACTTCATTCGGAAGGCACACCACGGCCGGCGCTTTGCTCGCCCGCGGATCGTGATCGGCGTGCCGTCCGAGATCACTCCCGTGGAGAAGCGCGCGGTGCTGGAGTCGGCCATGAGCGCCGGCGCCTCGGAGGTCTTCCTGGTCGAGCAGGCCATGATGGCCGCGATCGGCGCCGGTCTGCCGATCACCGAACCGACCGGCAACATGATCGTGGACATTGGGGGCGGCACGACCGATGTCGCCGTCATCTCGCTTGCCGGTACGGTGTACAGCAGGTCGTTGCGGGTGGCGGGAAACGCGATGGACGACGCGATCGCCCAGCATCTCAAGCGCAAGCACAATCTGCTGGTCGGCGAGCGGACGGCGGAGGAAATCAAGATAGAACTCGGTTCCGCGTTTCCTCTCCAGAAGGCGATGCACATGGACATCAAGGGGCGGGACCTCGTGAAGGGCGTGCCGCGCAGTCTGAAGATCTCCGACGACGAGATCCGTGAAGCGCTGGCCGAGCCGGTGTCCGCGATCGTCAACTCGGTGCTCCAGGCCCTCGAACGGATGCCGCCGGAACTCTCGGCGGACGTGATGGACAAGGGCGTCGTGCTGTCCGGTGGCGGTGCGCTGCTTCTTGCACTGGACCAGCGCCTGCGCGAGGAGACGGGACTGCCGGTCTTCGCCGCCGAGGATCCGCTTGCGTCCGTCGTTCTCGGCGCGGGCCGGGCACTGCGGGACATCGATCTGCTGCGAAGGGTCTCCGTTCGCTAGGGACGAGAGCTAGGGTCTCCTTGGATGAGCGAGCGCCGGGTCGCGATCCTGTTCGGTGGCGTCGTGGTCGCTCTGCTGGCGTTGCTCACGGTCCAGGAGCCGCAGAGAGCCGGGGATCTGGCGCTATGGGTCGAGGGCCCGGTCAAGCAGTTCGTCGCCGCCGTTGGCGAGACTGTCGACCGCGTTCGCCGGGGCCGGGCTGCCCGGGCCGAACTCGAGCGCGAGAACGTGGAGCTGCGCGGGCGCCTGCGCGAGATCGAGGCGGCATACGCGGCCAGCGTGGGCGCCCGCCTGGAGAGCGACCTGGTCTCGAAACAACTGCGCTACGAGCCGCCCGAGGATGCGGATCTGCTGCTGGCGGATGTCGTCTACGTCGATCACCACTCCCTCAATCGGCGTACCGCGATCCTGCGCCTGCCGGCGGGCGCCAGGCGGGAGGACTGGTCACGCAGACCCGTGACGACGGCTGAGGGTCTGCTGGGGCGCGTCGTTTCGTCCGGCGCCGGCTATGCCCGGGTGTTGCTGGTCACCGACCGCGATTCCTCGGTTGGGGCCATGGTCGAGCGTACGCGTCGCCAGGGCATCGTCCGCGGCGTCGATCCCGCCGCGCTTTCTCTCATGTTCCTGCCGCTGCAGGTCGACGTGCAACGCGGAGACCGGGTGATCACTGCCGGCATCGACGGTTTCTTTCCGCGCGGCATCCCGATCGGCACGATCACTTCGGTCGAGTCCGGCGGCGACCTGTTCCACGCCATCAGGGTGGTCCCGAGCGTCGATCTGGGTTCGCTCAGCCATGCGTACATCTGGCGGCGCGACCCGGTGCCCGAGGTGTACATGGACGGTGGCGATGGCGTCGGCCGGTAGGTTCGCCGGTGCTCTGGCGGCGGTCGCTCTCGTCGAGGTCCTGCTTGGTGAAGTGCTGCCCGCGGCGGCGAACGTCGTCGAGCTGTTCGTCCTGCTGGTCATCCTCACCAGCCTCAGGGGGAACTCGCTTCACGGTCTGACCGGCGGTCTCGCGGCCGGCCTGGTCCAGGACACCCTCACGGCCTCGCTCTTCGGTCTGCACAGCCTGGCCTGCTGTGTCGTCGGCTACGCGGTCGCGCGAGCGTCGCAGCGGATCCTGACGAACCAGCGCATGGTGGCAGGACTCCTGATCGCGGTGGGCGTAATGGTTCATCAGGTCCTGGTGATCGGCCTGCTCACCGTTCTCGACATTGCCGACGTCGACCCGGACGTACTCGTCGTCCTCTCACGGGCTCTCCTGACGAGCGCGGCGGGCCTGGCATACCTGTGGCTGGCCGGTCGACTGCGAGAATGGGCCGTCAGGCGGCGTACACTGGCGGCGAGACGAGTTCGTTCGAAGTAGCCCCGGAGGCAGCGGTGAACCTGGAGAGCCATGGCCACGAACACAGCGCGGATCGCGTGCTGCTGCTGATGGCGACCCGCCTGAAGTGGTTTGTCGGGTCCCTCGCGGTCGTTTTCGCCGTCATCCTGGGTTCGTACTGGTACTACCAGGTCGTTCGCGGGGAGCACTACGGTCGCCTGGCTGAGAACAACCGCTTGCGGATCCTGCGGCTGGACGCGCCTCGCGGGTTGATCTACGACCACACCGGTCAACTCCTGGCTGAGAACACGCCCACCTTCCGGCTGCTGATCGTCCGCGGGCGAAGCGCCGATCTGGAGAAGAGCCTGGCGTTCGCGGCCGACATCCTCGGCAGCGACAGGAAGGACCTGGAGCGCTCGCTCGAGCGGTACCGCGGCGTCGGTTCGGACGTTCCCGTTCTGCTGGCGGAGGAACTGGAGTTGAACCAGGTCGCACGCTTCGAGGTCTCGATCCTGGAGCACCCTGAGTTCGAGGTCTCCGCTTCCAGGCGACGCCTCTACCGGCACAGCGACCAGACCGCCCATCTTCTCGGATATCTCAGCGAACCCACGGCCGCTGAGCAGGATCGGGATCCCACCCTGGCCGCCGCCGACATGATCGGCCGCAGCGGCGTGGAGCGCTTGCGTGACCGCACACTGCGCGGCACGGCCGGCGAGCGCACGGTGGTCGTCGACAGCCGGGGTCGGTTGGTGTCCGAGGAGGACGTCGACCGGCTCGACGCCGTGCCCGGCGAGTCCGTCCACTTGACGGTCGACCTCCGGTTGCAGCAGGAAGCGCAAAGCCTGCTGGGGGACAAGGTCGGCGCGATCGTGGCACTCGACCCGAGGGACGGCGCGGTGCGGGCCATGGCCTCCTCGCCTTCCTTCGATCCGAACGGCTTCGCCGGCCGGCTCAACCAGGAGGATTGGGAGCGGATCGTCGGCGCGCCGAACCGACCTCTTCAGAACCGGGCCATCCAGAACACCTATCCGCCGGGGTCGGTGTTCAAGATCGTCATGGCGGTGGCGGGTCTGGCGGAAGGCCTGATCCATCCGGAGGAACGGATCTGGTGCGGGGGCGCGACACGAATCTACGACCGCCGCTGGCGCTGCTGGCAATCGAGGGGTCACGGTCGCCTGAATCTGCGCGGCGCCCTTCAACACTCCTGCGACATCTACTTCTATCGCCAGGGCATGAAGATGGGGATCGAGACGATCGCCCGCCACGCTCGCCGGTTGGGGCTCGGGGAGCCGACGGGTATCGAGTTCCCCAGCGAACGCGAAGGACTGGTGCCCGATGCCGAGTGGAGCCTCACGAGCCGGGGGCTGCCCTGGTATCCCGGCGAGACGGTTTCGGTGGCGATCGGCCAGGGACCGCTGCTGACCACACCGCTCCAGGTGGCGGTGATGACGGCGGCGGTTGCGAACGGAGGCTTCCTGGTGCGCCCCTACGTGCTGGCGGGAGGAGCGCGGCGGCCGGAGCCGATCGGCCTCGATGCCGGGGTCGTGGCCTTCGTCGCGGACGCGCTGGCCAATGTCGTGGAGACGGGCACCGGCCGCAGCGCCAGGAACCCGGTGGTGACGGTCGCGGGGAAGACCGGCACCGCCCAGGTCATCGCGCAGGCGACCTGGACGCGATCCGAGGACCTTCCGTCCGAGCACGCGGACCACGCCTGGTTCACGTCCTACGCTCCGGTCGCTGCGCCCGAACTGGTCGTCGTCGTGTTCCTCGAACACGGCGGCCGGGGTTCTGAAGTCGCGGCGCCCCTGGCCAGACGGATGCACGAGAGCTATTTCGGTGCTTCTCCCCAGACCTGATCCCTGGTCCCAGGTGCGGCGGCTGCGGACCGTCTCGTGGCAGCTCGCCGGCTCGGCGCTGGCCCTGTCGATGGTGGGTCTGGTGCTGATCTCGAGCGCCGAACTGACGGCCGGCTATGTCTCGCGCCAGTCGCTGTGGATCGCCCTGGGTGTCGTGGTGATGCTCATCGCGGCCCTCGTCGACTACACCGTTCTGCTTCGGTACGCCATCTGGATCTACGTGGTGGCCGTCCTCGCGCTGGCGGCGGTGACGTTCTTCGGCCACGAGGCAGGTGGTGCCCGCAGTTGGATCGGGATCGGCGGTCTCGGCGGTCAGCCTTCCGATTTCTGCAAGATCGCGACGGTGCTGCTGCTGGCGCGGCGCCTGGCGGATTCCCAGGCTCCGGTTCCACCGCGCGGCGGCCTGTGGGTGACGGTAGCCATCTGCGCGCTTCCCGTGCTCCTGATCGCCCGCCAGCCGGACCTGGGCGGCGCCCTCATGTTCGTGCCCGCCCTCGCCGCGATGACGGCGGTCACCGGCGTCAGTCTGCGTTCAGCGCTCGTCGCGGTTGGGGCGGCTCTGGCGCTCGTGGCCGGACTGTGGGTGTTCGCTCTGCAGGACTACCAGAAGGAGCGTGTCCTGAGCTACTTCCAGCCCCAGGCGGATCCGCTGGGATCGGGCTACCAGGTGCGTCAGAGCCGGATCGCGGTCGGATCGGGCCAGGCCCTGGGCAAGGGCTACGGCGAAGGGACGCAGTCGAAGCTGCGCTTCCTGCCGACGCCGCACACGGACTTCGTGTTCGCGGTCCTGGCCGAGGAGTACGGATTCGCCGGCGTCACCCTCGTGATGGCGCTGTTCCTCCTCTACCTGGGAAACGGCGTCCGCATCGCGCTGGCGGCTCGGGATCCGGCCGGTCTGCTGCTGGTGGTCGGGCTGCTGGCCTTTCTCGCCGGCTACGTTCTCTACAATACGGCGATGGTGGTCGGACTGCTGCCGATCACCGGCATACCGCTGCCCTTCCTGAGCTACGGCGGCTCCTTCATGCTCTTCTGCTGCGCGGCCACGGGGCTGATGATCGGCCTCGACCTGCGGCGGTTTGTCAACATCTGATCCGCCCCGGCACCCGCGCGGACAAGTCGGTCTTCCACGTCGTATGGACACAGAGCTTCTGGTGGAGAGCGATCCGCTCCAGACGCGGGTCGCCGTCGTCGAGTCCGGCCGGTTGGCCGAACTGCTGATCGAACGCCGCGGCCGCCGCGGCCAGGTCGGCAACCTGTACAAGGGCCGGGTGCGCCGCGTACTACCCGGCATGAGAGCGGCTTTCGTCGACCTGGGGCTCGCTCGTGACGGCTACCTCTGGAGCGAGGACACGATGCCGCGCCGCGGCCAGGATCTGATCGTCCAGGTCACCAAGGATGGGCTGGCGGGCAAAGGAGCGCGCATCACCACCGAGATCACGCTGCCGGGCCGCTACCTGGTGCTGACGCCGACCGCGGACCGTGTGGGCGTCTCGAAGCGCATCCTCGACGCCGGAGAACGGGATCGCCTGAAGCAACTGGCATCGGCCGCATGCGACGACGACTCTCCCGCGCCGGGATGCATCGTACGCACCGCGGCGACCGGCGCGGCCGAGGAACAGATCCGGGCGGACTACGCGGCGCTGCTGGCGGTCTGGCGCCGGCTCGAGGAGCGGGCGGCGGCCGTGCGCGCGCCCGCTCTGCTCCACCGCGAGGACGAGTTGGACCACCGTGTGATCCGCGACCTCTTCTCGGCCGACTTCGGGGCGCTGCTGGTCGACGGAGCCGACGCCTACCGGCGGATCGCGGAGTACATCGAGCGGGTGCAGCCGGAACTCCTCGACCGGGTGGAGCGGACCCGGAGAGGTCTGTTCGAGCGCTACCGGATAGATGACCAGGTGGAAGCCGCGCTGCGGAACCGCGCGCCGCTCCCGTCCGGCGGCTTTCTCGTGATCGACCAGACGGAGGCGCTGGTCGCGATCGATGTGAACACCGGCCGCGACGTGGGCTCGGCGGACTTCGAAGAGACGATTCTCAGGACGAACCTGGAGGCGGTCGTGGAGGCGGTGCGCCAGATCCGGCTGCGCGATCTTTCCGGCATCCTGGTGATCGATCTGATCGACATGGAGCGCGAGGACCACCGCGAGCGGGTGTTCGTCCGCCTGGAGACGGAGTTGAAGAGGGATCGCGCCAGACACCGGGTGCTCGACATCTCGGAATTCGGCCTGGTCCAGTTGACCCGCCGGCGCAGCCACGCGAATCTGGAGCAGTTACTGACCGCGGACTGCCCCTACTGTCAGGGGGCGGGCCGCATCAAGTCGGTTGCCACGATCTGCCTGGAGTTGCGGCGGACCTGTCTGGCCCGGGCCCGGGGCGGAGTCCGTCAAGTAGCGGTGCGGGTCCACCCCGAGGTCCTGGAGGGCCTGCGCGGTTCCGAGTCGGCGGTGCTCGACGGCCTGCAGGGGGCCTTCGAAGCGCCGATCATCGTCCAGGCGGACCCGGAGTTGCATCGCGAGCGCTTCGTCGTGGCCGAACTGGCGGGGGAGCGGGCCTGAACTCCGAGGCCGACGGGCCGGAAGTCCGGTTCGAGTTCGACGGCGTGACCGGCGCCGTCGACCCGGTGGCCACGGGCGACCTGGATGCCGGCTTCGAAGCGGCTCTTCGCCGCCTTCTCGATCCGGCGAATGCCGGCCGCAGTCTGCACTGGGGCCGGAGTTACCTGTATGAAGGAACGTGGCGGCGCCGTGACGGGGACGATGTCGCCGTGGTGGTCAAGCAGTTCCGTCACGACGATCTGCGGGCGAGGCTTCGCCGCCGCCGGCGGGGCAGTCGGGCGCGCCTGAGCTTTCATGCGGCGCGACGGCTACGGGGTCTCGGCATCCCGACGCCGGAGCCGCTGTTCTACGCGGAGTCGACGACCGTGGAGGACCCCGCCTGGTTCGTCTGCCGGCGGGTGCCGGAGGCCCTGGAGTTGCGCTACGTGCTCAGGGCCCTGAACTCCGGCCAAGGCGCGGCCCGTTTCCCCGAAATCGACGGATCGGTCCTGCTGCGGCGGGTCGGCGCCCTGGCCGCGCAACTGCACCGCCACGGCGTCTGGTTCCGGGATCTGACCTCCGGCAACGTGCTCCTGTCGGGACCGACCACGGATGCCGAGCTGTACCTGGTGGATCTGAACCGCGTCCGGTTCCGGAGACGGCTGTCCATGAGCCAGCGCCTGCGGGATCTCAGCAGGATGCCGGTGGTGCGCGAGGCGGACCGCGCCGAGTACCTCCGCGGCTACCGCGACGGCGGACTGCCCCGGTTTCTGCAGCTCTGGTTCGACCTCTACCACCACGGTTTCCGTCTCAGGATCCGGTCCAAGCACGGCGCCCGGCGGGGACTGAGGCGCTTCGCCGACCTGCTGCTGCCGCGCCGGCGCGCCCACCCTCACGTCCCGGGCGCGGACACGGCCGCGAAGGCTCAGGAACGGGCGGTGTGGGATCCGCTCACCGACCAGCCTCACCAGCACGCGACCCGTAGCCAGCGCCTCGGGGTCCGTCTGCGCGACGCGGCCCATCATGCTCGTCCGCTCCTTCGTGCCGCCGGACCGCTGTTCGCATCGATTCTCGAGGCGAAGCGCGTTCGGCGCCGGGTGGATCGGTTCGTGGAGAGGATCCCGTTCAGCGGCCTCGGCGTGGCGGTCGGTCCGGACTCGGCGCCGGTTGGCGACCTGGTCGAGGCGATCGACGATCTCGGGGTCGACAACGTGCTGCTGCGGTTCCATCTCTGGCGGGATCTCCACGGCGACCTGCTGGAACTGGCGGAGATCCTCGGCGGGGCGGAAAGGAGGCCGGTCGAGCTCGTGTTCCAGTTGAGCCAGGACCGGTCGCTCGTGCGGGACGGCGGACTCTGGCGACGGCGCGTGGAGGAGGCTGTCTCCACTCTGTTGCCGTTCGGGCAGACCTTCCTCATCGGTCAGGCGCCCAACCGGAGCAAGTGGGGGGTGTGGCGGCCGGACGAGTACTGGAATCTCCTGGCTGCCGGCGCGAGAGCCGTGGGGGCAGCGGACCGGGACGGGTGCGTTCTCGCGCCCGCGGTCATCGACTTCGAGCCGCACGCGACAGCCGGACTCGTGCACTCGGGGTTGCCGGAGCACCGGTTCGACATCCTGGCGAGTCAGCTCTACGTCGACCGGCGGGGGGCGCCCGAGAACCGCCAGCTCGGTTTCGACCTCGCCGGCAAGCTGGCGGTGCTGCGCGCCCTGGCCCGCAGGGCGCCCGACTGCGCGTCGGATCGAAGCTGGGTCACCGAGTTCAACTGGCCGCTTCGGGAAGGGCCCCACGCCCCCGCCGGCCGCGATGTCGCCGTCGACGAGGACACCCAGGCCAGCTACCTCGTCCGCTACTGCCTCGAGGCCCTGGGGACCGGTCTCGCCGAGCGTGTCTTCTGGTGGCAGTTGGCGGCGGCCGGCTACGGGCTGATCGATCCGCGGGGCGGCGGCCTGCGCCGGCGGCCGGCCTACCTTGCCCTCCGTCAGCTCCGGCACGTGCTTGCCGGCGCCGGCGTCGAACGCCTGAGGCTGCCTCCGGGAGTGCGCGGCTACCGGGCGTTGTGGCCCGGTCGGGAGATCCAGGTGCTCTGGGCGACCGACCGCCGCGGCCGCTCCTTTTGGCCCCCCGTCCGCGTCCGCAGGGCATGGGACCGCGACGGGCTGGAAGCGGGTTCCGGCGACGTTCCGCTCGGACCGGCGCCGGTCTACCTCGAGGTCGAGCGCCGCCAAGAGCCGGACGTAAGATGACTTCGGGCGATGATCGAAGTGGCTCGATGTCTGGTTCGCTACCGCGGCCTGGTCTGGACGCTGGTGTTGCGGGAACTGCGCGCGCGCTACCGGGGCAGCGTGCTGGGCTTCCTGTGGTCCCTCATCAACCCGCTGCTGCTGCTCGCCGTCTACTCGTTCGTGTTCAGCCAGATCCTGCCTCGCGACGTGGTCTCGGCGGAGCCTTACGGCGTCTTCCTGGTGACGGGTCTCTTTCCCTGGATCTGGGTGTCCACGTCCCTGCTCGAGGGCTGCTCGTCCCTGACCGGCAACAGCGCGCTGATCCGCAAGGCGGTGTTTCCGGTCGAGGTGCTGCCGGCGGTGGCGGTGGTGGCGAACCTCGTTCACTTCCTGCTCGCGCTTCCGATCGTGGCCGTGGCCCTGATCCTGAGCCGGCTGCTCGGCTATCCGATCGCCGGCTGGACCTTCGTGCTGTTGCCCGTCGTCCTGCTGATCGAGGTGGTCATGGTGGCGGGCCTCGTCTTCGCGCTGTCCGCGGTGAACGTCCACTTCAAGGACGTTCGGGACCTGCTCGGCAACGTCCTCGTGCTGGCCTTCTTCATGGCGCCGATCATCTACACGCTGAGCGACATCCCTCCCGGGTTGGCCCAGGTGGTGCAGTTGAACCCGTTCACGTCCTTCACGGTCGCGATCCAGGATCTCCTCTTCTTCGGGCGCCTGCCGGTGACCGGGGACTGGCTCGTCATGGCGGCGATCGCCGCCGCGTCGTGGGCCTTGGGCGCCGGCCTGTTCTCCCGCCTGAGCGACACCCTGGCCGAGGCGGTCTGAGTTGCCCGGGCCGGCAGTCGTCCTCCGCGGCGTGGGTAAACGCTACCGGCGCGAGGCCGGCGGCTACCGCCTGCGGACTCTGAAGAGCGCGCTGCTCGAAGGCAGCCTGACCAGCGGACTGGGCGCGGCCGACGCGGTCGAGGCTCTCGAAGACGTCAGTTTCGAGGTCGCCGCGGGCGAGGCCGTCGGCGTCATCGGCGGCAACGGTTCCGGCAAGTCGACGCTGATCAAGCTGGTCGCCGGCCTGTTGCGGCCCACTGCCGGCGAACTCGCGGTGAACGGCCGCGTGGCCGCCCTGATCGAGCTGGGCGCGGGCTTCCACCCCGAGATCTCGGGTCGGGAGAACATCTTCATCAACGGTGCGCTGCTCGGGCTGAGCCGGCGCCGGATCGAGGAGCGCTACGACGACATCGTCGAGTTCGCGGGCCTTGCCGACTTCATCGAAGAGCCGATCAAGAACTACTCCTCGGGCATGTACGTCCGCCTCGGCTTCTCGGTCGCCATCCATACCGACCCCGAGATTCTCCTGGTCGACGAAGTGCTGGCGGTCGGCGACGAGGAGTTCGTCCACCGCTGTATCACGCGGATCGAGGAGCACCTTGCCGGGGGCGGCACGCTGCTCTTCGTCAGCCACTCGATGGGCCTGGTCGAGGAACTCTGCGACCGGGCGGTCTGGCTGGATCAGGGGCGTACCCGGTCGATCGGGGCGCCGCGGCGCGTGATCGACGCCTATCTCGAGGACGTGGCGAAGCGCGAGGGCGAGGCCCACGACCGTCGCCGGGCGCTCGACGTCCAACAGGAGCAGGAATCGCAGCCGGAAGAGGAGGAGGAGGCCGCCGTGACGGCGCCTGCCGCGGAGGAGGAGATCCTGCGCTGGGGCTCCGGCCAGGCGCGGATCGTCGGCGCGCGCCTGCTGGCCGGGAACTCGTCCGAGGAGCGCTATCACGTGCACTGCGGAGAGGCGGTCGCGTTCGAGCTCCAGGTGGAGCCGCGGGAAGACCTCGACGACTTCGTCTTCGGGGTCGGCGTCAAGACGCCCCGCGGTGTCGACTGCTGGGGCACGAACACCGATCTCGCCGGCTACGAGCCGCGGCTGCTGCGCGGTCCGGTGCGGGTACGCCTGGTCTGCCCGGAACTGCGGCTCGCCCCGGGCGAGTACACGGTCGATCTCGCGGTTCACGCGCGCGACGGCAGAGCGTACGATTACCGCCGCCGGGCGCTCAGGTTCACTGTGGCCGAGAGTTCGGCGCTCAGAAGCATCGGTCTCTACCTGCCCGACCACGAGTGGCAGGTCGAGGCGCTCCGCGGCGGCTCCGCCGACGGAGCCGCCAAGCCACCAGCGGCGATCGACTGGCTTGTACCCAGGGACCCACGGAGGATGGAATGAGCGAGCGACCCAAGGAAGAACAGGGCGACCTGGATTCGTCCTCGTCGATCAACGTCAAGATCGGCGACGCCGAACTCAAGGGGGCGTACTCCAACCTGCTGCGCATCACCCATACCCGCGAGGAGTTCATCCTCGACTTCATCAACGTGGTTCCACCTCAGGGCATCGTCAGCGCCCGCATCGTGACCAGCCCCGGGCATCTCAAGCGGATCATCCGCGCCCTGGGCACGAACCTGCGGCGCTACGAGGAAGTCCACGGCGTGATCGAGGAGGCCCCCGACCCGACGGACCAGTCCGGCCGCGTCAATTAGTGGGCCACTCGGTCCACCGGGGACACCGGCTCAGCCCACTCGCTGGCTCTTGAGGTACATCGAGGCGATCACGTCGCGGTAGCGCTCGCTGACGATCTTCCGGCGCACCTTCAGGGTGGGCGTGATCTCGCCCTCCTCGATCGTCAACTCGCGCTCCAGCAACCGGAAGCGGCGCACCCGTTCATGGGCCGGCAGGAGTGCGTTCGCCCGGTCGAGCAGGCCCTGGACGATCTCCTGGAGGCGCGGGTCCTCGCGGAGCTCCGCGGGATCCATGCCGGAGAACGGCGCGGGCGGCTCGGCGTAGTTCGGCACCACGAGAGCGTTCAGGTACGGGTAGCCGTCGCCGACCACGACCACCTGCGCCACCGCGGGATGCGTGATCAGCATCTGCTCGATCGGCTGGGGCGCGACGTTCTTGCCGCCGCTGGTCACCAGCAGGTCCTTCTTGCGGTCGGTGATGTAGAGGTAGCCGTCGTCGTCGAGACGGCCGATGTCGCCGGTGTGGAACCACCCGTCCGTATCGACCGCCTGCGCCGTGGCGTCGGGTTTCTTCCAGTAGCCCTGCATCAGGCCTTCCGTGCGGGCCAGGATCTCGCCGTCGTCGTCGATCCTGAGTTCGATCCCGGGCGCCGCCTTGCCGACCGACCCGCGGCGCGTGGCGCCGGGGTACTCGACGGCCAGCACCGGCGCGGTTTCGGTCAGGCCGTAGCCCTGGTAGAGGCGGATGCCGATCGCGTCGAAGAACGCGGCGACTTCGTCGGCGATCGCGGCGCCGCCGGAGATGGCGAACCGCAGCCGACCACCGAAGCGTTCCTTGATCTTGCTGAACACCAGACGGTCGGCGACCAGGCCCCGGAGTCGGGCGCCGCCGCGTTCGGCCCGCCGCCGGCCGACCCCTAGCGCCCAGTCGATCAGCCGGCGGCGGAGCCGCGGCTGGCTCGCGAAGGTGCCCTGGATGCGCACGTAGGCGCTCTCGTAGAGCCTGGGCACCGAGCACAGGACGGTCGGCCGAATGACCGGCATCAGGCCGGCGACGCGCTCGATCGCCGGGGAGTAGTGGATCGACACCCCGAGGTAGAAGAACAGATAGTCGACGGTGCGCTCGAAGACGTGCGAAAGCGGCAGGAAGGAGAGGGCCTGGTCCTCTTCGCCCAGCTCGAAGAGTTTCTCGCAGGCGAGAAGGTTCGAGACGAAGTTCCAGTGCGACAGCACGACGCCCTTCGGGTCGCCGGTGGTGCCCGAGGTGTAGATGATGCTGGCCGTGTCGCTTCTTTCCACCCGGCCGCGGAAGGCTTCGAGGTCCGTGTCCGCGGACAGCGCCGGATCGGCGATCAGCGCGTCGAGAGTCGTGCCGCCCTCGGCCGCCGCGTCGGCGTCCATTGCGACCAGCCGCAGGCCCTGCCGCTCGGCCCCGCCTTCGCCCCGGCCGTCGGGGGCGAGACCGGCCAGCAGATCCCGCTTCGCCCTGTCGTCGTAGAAGACCCACTCGGCGCCGCTGTCGAGGAGGATGTAGGCGACCTGGGCCGCGGTCAGCGTCGGGTAGATCGGCACCGGCACGGCGCCCAGCAGGTGGCACGCGAAGTCGACGACGTGCCACTCCGGGCGGTTCGTCGCGAACAGTGCGACGCGGTCCCCCTTGGCCACGCCGCGCGACTCGAGCGCCAGGGCGGTCCGGCGGACGCTGTCCGTGAAGTCCGCGGCGGACAGCGACTCCATCCGGCGGTGGCGGCGGATGGAGAGCAGGCCCTCGCGATGGCCGTAGCGTTCCGCGACGAGCAGCAGCAGGTCGGAGAGGGTGTCCAAGGACGTAGACGCTAGCACCCCGCGCCGCGCTAGCGCGGCAGACGCGGTCCGAACAGGGCCGATCCGATCCGTACGTGGGTGGCGCCCTCGAGGACCGCCGCCTCGAAGTCCGCGCTCATCCCCATCGACAGCCATCCTTCGAGCTCGCCGAACAGACCGTCGCGGCCCAGTTCGTCGCGCAGGCGCCGCAGGGCCGCGAAGTCGCGCCGGGCATCCCCAGGGTCGCTCCGACGCGGAGGAATCGCCATCAGGCCGCGGATCAGCAGGTGGTCGAGTTCCGCGAGCCCGAGCATCTTGCCTTTGTCCTCGGACAGGAAGCCGTGCTTGCTGGGCTCCCGCCCGATGTTGACCTCGAGGAGGCAGGCACGAACACCGCCTTGCCGATCCCGGAGCACCCGATCGAGCCGCCGCGCCACCTTCACCCGGTCGACCGCCTCGAAGACGTCGAAGACGCGGCAGGCCCGCGGGGCCTTGTTCGTCTGCAGGGGTCCGATCAGGCGCCACTCCACGTCGTCGTAGCCGGCCTCGCTCAGTGCCGCGCGATGCGCTTCGCCCTCCTGGACCTGGTTCTCACCGAGGATCCGGAGGCCGGCGTCGACGGCTTCGAGGATGCGCTCCAGGGGTTGCCGCTTGCAGGCTCCGACCAGGCTGACGTCACGCTCGCCGCGGCCGGCGCGCCGGCAGGCCTCCGCCACCCGCCCGGTCAATTCCGCGTAGCGTTCTGCCGTGGTGCTCCGCGGCGGCTTGCTCAGTCGGACTCTCCGTCGTCGAGGTAGAGGATCCGCTGGCAGGAGTCACACGGCACCATGGCCCCCTGAGTCTGGATCTGCAGCACGACCTGGGGGCGGATCCGGTAGTTGCAGAACGAGCAGTGCCGGATCGGGGCCCTGGCGCTTTCGATGACGCGGATGACGGCGAGCGGGGTTCCGCCATGGCGCTCGAACAGACGTTGATACTGCTTCAGCGCCGCGGGGGGCAGGCGCTCGCGAAAGACCTCGATCCTGCCCTCGAGCACCTGAACCCGCTGCCGCATCGCGGGCTTCTGTTCCTCCCAGGCGGCCAGGGCCTCCTGGTACTGCTGGTCCAGGGCCTCGAAGGCTCCCCGGAGTTCTTCGAGCCGCGCGGCCGCCACATCCTGTTGCTCGAGCGCCAGGAGCGCCCTTTCGTCCGCTTCCCGCATCTGGGCGCGGACCGTGTCGATCTCACTCAGGAGAGCGCCGTACTCGCGCTGCGTGGTGACGCGGGAAATCTGCTCCTGGTAGCGATCGATGCTGTCCTTTCCCGCCGCCGTCTCCGCTTCGGCGGCCCGGCGCTCCAGCTCCGCCTGCCGCTGTTCCTCTTCCAGCTCCTCGATCTCGCTACGACTGCTCTCGTACTGGTCGTGAAGTTCCTGCATCGATTCGGGAACCCCGTCGAGCAGGGTGAGGCTGCGCGTGAGTTCTACGCTTGCCTCCTGAAGTTCTACGATCGTGTCAAGGACTCTTTCCATTCAGATTCGTTCCGGAGCTGCACGGTATGGGTCCACCTGGATTCGAACCAGGGACCTGCCGGTTATGAGCCGGATGCTCTAACCGCTGAGCTATGGACCCCTCGGACCCCAAGCGCAGTCCCGCAGTATAGCCCCACCCACCGGCCTGTGATTCGCCGGCCGCGCCGCCCTGCGGCAGGTCGCCTTGGGGTATACTGGCGGGTACGCAAGTCGCGAGCCAAGGAGGCGCCAGGATGTCGAGAATCACTCCGCTCAGGCGGCCGGATTGGGCGGGCTTTGCCGCCTGCATCGCCGTCAACCTTCTACTTGCTTCCCTCACCGCATGCGGTCCTTCCGAGGAGGAGCGGACGACCACGGCGAGGGCCGAGGCGTGGGCCGAACTGGAGGAAGCTCAGGCTGCCCTGAACGCAAAGCGCGGTGAGCTGGAGCAGTTGCGCGCACAGGCCGCGGCGCCCGGCGAAGGGGAAGATGGCGAGGCGCTTGCCGCCCAGGTCGAGGCGCTGGACGAAGAGGTCGGCGGCGACGGCGAGGTCTTGCAGCAGAAGCTGGTCAACTACATCAACGAGGCCGGGTGGGAACTCGGCGGGGAGATGAACGAAGAGCAGCGCCTGGCCTTCGCGATGATGTCCGGCGAGCAGATGTACCTGGCCCAGGAGTACGTGGTCAAGGGCGGTGACTACCGCAAGGCCATCGACATCCTCGTGGGTGCTCAGAGAAACGACCCGAACAACCCCGAGTTGGCGGCGAGGCTCGCCAAGTACCAGGAAGACCGCTACGTCTCGGCCGAACGGCTGGCCGAGGTCAAGCGGGGAATGACCGAGACCGAGGTCGAAGGCGTTCTGGGAAAGGTCTTCCACAGCTACGTGCGGACCTTCTCGGACGAGAACGTGTTCGCCTGGTTCTACCCCAAGGACCCCGAGCAGCACGGAGCCGGAGCTGCCGTCGGCGTGTTCTTCAACGAGAGCGATCGCAAGGTCTACCGCACCGATCCCAACGCGGTCGAGGGCGACGACGAAGAAGAGTAGCGGCCTGTTCCCTGCGTGCCGGAGACGGCTTGGGCGCGGTCCCCTCCTTGACGGCGAAGGGTCGGCTGGTGCACAATCCGCCGTTCCCGGGGTGTCGTGCGTCGACGCCCGCGGCTGAATCGAGTTCGGGCCGGGCCTGACTCACCTAGGAGATTCCTGGCTATGCCGGTTGTGCAGGTACGCGACGACGAGAGCTTCGAGAATGCGCTTCGCCGCTTCAAGCGGAAGTGCGAGAAAGAGGGCATTCTGACGGAACTCAAGAAGCGCCAGCACTTCGAAAAGCCGTCGGTCAAGCGCAAGCGCAAGGTGATGCAGGCGCGCAAGAAGATGCTGCGCAAGCTGGCCGAGGAGCGCCGCGCCGGTCTGGCCTGATCCGCACCGCGCACCGGCGCGGAGCGACTGCCGGGCGGGGTTTTGAGTTGCTGCAACAGCGCGACGGCCGAGGCGCTGGAGTTTCCGGCGCTGCTCCGCGTGGTGGCGGGCCTGGCGGTGACCGATGCGGGCGCGCGGGTCGTACGGGCCGTTTCTCCGGGCTCCGACCCCTCTGAGATCGAGCTTCGCCGGGTCCGCTACGCCGAGATTGCCCGGGAGCTTGCGGAGGCGGGCGCCCTGGTGCCGGTGCTCGATCAGGAACTCCTGGGGCTGCGGCGCCAGTTGGGGAGCGACGGTCGCGGGCTGGGAGGCCCCGCTCTGCTCGGCCTGGCGGCCGTGATCGAAGCCTGCGAGGAGGTCCTCGAACGGCTCGGAGACCACGAAGAGACGCCGCGCTTGGCGGCGGACGTCGAATCGCTCCGCGCCCTCGAGGCCGGCGCCGCGGAGGCCGCCGGATCCGGGGAGTCGATCGGTTGCGCCGCCCTGGCGGCGCGCCTGCGCCGCAGCCTGGACCGTAGCGGCGCGGTTCGGGACGATGCGTCGCCCCGTCTCAGCGCGCTGGTGCGGGACGGCCGCCGGACCCAGGCCCAGGTCGAGACGCGTATTCAGGCCTACGCCCGAGACCACGGTCACCAGTTGGCCGACGACTCGACGCCCTTGCGCGGCGGCCGGTTCTCCGTGCTGCTGCCCTCCGGCAGCCGGGGTCGTCTCTCCGGCCTCGTGAGAGGTCGCTCGGCCTCGGGCCGCAGCTTCTACTTCGAGCCTTCCGAGATTGTGGAGGGCAACGACGAGCTGGAGCGGATCGCGGCCGACAGGGAGATCGAGCGGGCCCGCATCGTTGCGGAGCTCGTTCAACAGGTGCTGGCATTGACCCCGGCGATCATTGCCAGGATCGACTTCCTTGCCGCGGTCGACGCGGCGCAGGCGGTCGCACGCTTCGCCGCCGTGGTCGGCGCCGGGCTGGCCGGCACAGTACCCGCGGAGCCGAACGCTGCGGCCGCGGCGCTGGAAATCCGCGGCGCCCGCCACCCGCTACTCGATCCGCGGCTCGCCGACCTGAGACAGGAGACCCTTGGCGCCGCCGGTAACCGCGGTGACGTCGTGCCGCTCGACCTGGCGCTGGACGATCACCGGACGATGGTCTTGACCGGACCCAATGCCGGGGGCAAGACGGTGGCGCTGAAGACGGTCGGGCTGCTTTGCCTGATGACCCAGGCGGGTCTGCCGGTGCCGGCCGCGCGCGACAGCCGGTTTCCGATCTTCGACCACCTCGTCGCGGTGGTGGGCGACGACCAGAGCGTCCTGGACGAACAGTCGACGTTCAGCGCCCGCCTGCTGCGTCTGCGGGACGTGTGGCGGCATGCCGGACCGCGCACGCTGGTCCTGCTCGATGAGGTTGGCGCCGGAACGAACCCCGAAGAGGGGGCAGCGCTCGGGATCGCCTTGCTCGAAGGGCTGGTCGAGAGCGCCTCGCTGGGGATCCTCACGACTCACCTGACCCAGCTTGCCGCCGCCGCCCTCGAGTCCCAGGCGGCTTCGTGCGCGGCGATGAGCTTCGACCCGGAGAGTGGCCTGCCGACCTACCGGCTGGCCATCGGGCCGCCTGGAGGCAGCCGCGCCCTGGTCTTGGCCCGGCGGCTCGGCCTGCCGGCGGCCTGGCTGGAGCGCGCGGAGCACTTTCTGGGCTCGGAGCACCAGCAGTTGAGACGGGTGCTGGAGCGCAACGAGCGCCTCCGGGAACGTCTGCTCGCGCGTGAGGCGGAGTTGGACCGGTTGACCGCCGAGACCGAGGCGGAGCGCAGTCGCCTGGAGGTCCGCCAGGCAGCGATGCGGGCGGCCCGGAAGAGGCTGAGCCAGGCGATCGGGCGCGAGGTGGACGGCCTGCGCCGCGCGAACCGGCGGCGCCTGGATGAAGCGCTTGCGGAGTTGACGGCGCAGCCCCGCCCGGGCAAGCGTGCCTTCGCCCGGGCCGCCGGCCGTCTGCACCGGGAACTCGACCGCGATGCCTCCGCGTCGGCGAACCGCGCCTCTGCCGGCCCTGTGGAGGAGGACCCCGAACCTGCCGCGCCGCCCGAGCGGCCGGGTCCCCTGGTGGCAGGCGTTCAGGTGCGTCACGGTTCGCTCGGTTGGGTCGGAGTACTCCAGAATCTCGACGGCGATCGGGCGACGGTCCTGGTGCGGGGCAAACGGGTGCGGACGGCCGCCTCGGCGCTTCAGACCGTCGCGACGGAGGAGCCGGCCACGTCGTCGAGGGTGCGGGTCCAGGCGTCTTCCGCGCCGGCAGTCGAGTCGGAGTTGATGCTGATCGGTCAGATGGTCGAACCCGCGCTCGATTCCCTGGACGTCTACCTCGATCGGGCCCTGGCCTCGGGCCGCGAACGCGTGCGGGTGGTGCACGGCCACGGCAGCGGACGCCTGCGCCGGGCCGTCCGTGAGCATCTGCGGGGACATCCGGCCGTCGCCGGTTTCGATCCCGCGCCGCCGTCCGCGGGCGGCGACGGCGCGACCGAAGTCGTGCTGCGCTAGGGCCGCCAGTCCCGTCGCCCGCCGCTGTAGGATGAGCGGTCGTGCCACGGCGTTCGAGGCTTACCGACGAGGCGCTGGACGCGGTGCGCGAGGCGGTCGACATCGTCGACATCGCCAGTGAGCACACGAAGGTCGAGCGCCGGGGCCAGCGCTTCGTCGCGCTCTGTCCCTTCCACAAGGAGAAGACGCCGTCCCTCTCGCTCGACCCCGAGCGGAAGCTCTACTACTGCTTCGGCTGCGGCGCCGGCGGCGACGCCCTCGGTCTGCACATGGAGCTGACCGGAGACGACTTCGCCACCGCGGTCGAGCATCTGGCCAACCGCTACGGGATCCCGTTGCCGCGGGCGGCGCCGGCTCCCGGCGAAGACGGACGGGCGGACCGGTCCGAGCGCATCCAGGCCGCCCTCGATGCCGCCTACGCCTTCTTTCGCGGCAAACTGCGCACCGAGGCCGTGCCGCAGGACTACCTGCGCCGGCGGAAGGTGCCGCCGGAGGTGATCGCGCGGTTCGGTATCGGCTTCGCGCCGGATGGATGGCAGGCGCTGGTTCAGGACCTCGGCCGGCGCCTGAAGATGCCCGACCTGGAGGCCGCGGGTCTGGTCGCGCGCAGTCCGAAGAACCCGGACCGGCCGTACGACCGGTTCCGGAACCGGCTGATGTTTCCCATCCGGTCGCCGTCCGGCCGTCTGCTGGCGTTCGGCGGCCGCACCCTGGGCGACGACCAGGCGAAGTACGTCAACACGAACGAGACCGACCACTTCCGAAAGGGCACGCTGCTCTACGGTCTCGACGTGGCCCGCCGCGGCATCCGTGAGCAGGGCCGTGTCCTCCTCGTGGAGGGCTACTTCGACGTGATCGGCGCCGTGCTTTCCGGCATCGACTGGGCGGTGGCGAGCATGGGAACCGCGCTCACTGGACAACAGGTGCGCCTGCTGTCCCGTT
This sequence comes from Acidobacteriota bacterium, assembly GCA_011523565.1. Classification (GTDB taxonomy): domain Bacteria; phylum Acidobacteriota; class Thermoanaerobaculia; order Multivoradales; family Multivoraceae; genus Multivorans. The sequence continues at coordinate 2,600 of WTGL01000027.1, read as the reverse complement.
ACACGGACGAAGTGGTCCTGGGCTACGACGGCGACCGGGCCGGCATCGAGGCTGCGCGCAAGGCGGCGTCGCTGATGCTCGAGGCCGGTCTGGTGGTCCGGCGGGCCCGCTTCCCGGCCGGCCAGGATCCGGACTCGCTGCGGCTCGACGAGGGGCCCGAGGCGGTCCGCGGCGTCGTCGACGAGGCGCGGGACGCGGTGGAGCTGGAGATCGATGATCTGCCGAGCCGGGGCCAACTCGATCCCCGGCTGAGAGCCCGGGAAGCCGCTCGGGTCCGGGTGCTGATCGACCACGTCAAGGACCGCATCGCGCGCCGGGGTTACTTCGAGCAGGCTGCCGAGCGGTTGGGAGTCAAGGTGGAGGTGCTGCTGCGTGAGTCGGCCGTCGCGGCCCAGCGGCCGCGGGATGCCGGTGCAGAGGAGTCGCCGGCGGTTCGGAGGCTCCCGCCCACATCTTCGATCGAAGAGCAGGTGTTGCGGCTGATCATCGCCGCCCCGTCGCTGGACGGCATCGACTGGCCGGACACGGACGCCTTCTTCGATCCGGCTCTGCGCGCCATCTATCGAGCTGTCCGGCAGCAAGTCGAGGCGGGCATTGACTCCATCGACTCTTCAGCTCTGGTCGCGGCGCTTGGGCGGCGCTCCGATGCCGGTAACGGGACCGATGTACCTGTTGACCGCATCGCCGGCCTTTTGTTACAACGGTCGTCTGCCTTCTCTGAACCGGAACTCCGAATCAGTCTCGCCGAGCTGGGTCGGCGCTTCGCCAGACAGCGACTCCACCTGCTTGCTCGGGAGATCAACCGCGCCCAGCGGGAGGGCGACACGGAGGCTCTACACCGCAGGATCGAAGAGAAGCAGAAGCTCAGCCGTGCCCTGTACCGGCCGAGAGATTGAGGGCGTGCCGTGGCCCTGAACATCGCAGCCGTCGAGACCGGTCCGATCAAGCCGATCGAACACCGTCACAGCTCGGTTCGAGGCGTCTTCGCCCTCGGCCGTGAGAAGGGCTACCTGCTTCACGACGAACTCCAGGATCGGTTGCCGGACGAGCTCCTCGCCGAATCCAGGGAGATGGACGAGGTCAGAGCTCGCCTCGGGGCGCTCGGCGTGGACCTGATCGGTCGCCCCTCCGTGTACCTGAACGCGGTGGAGCCGGATCCCGCCCCGCTCCTTGCCGGCGTCGAGCGGAAGGAACCGGAGCGGCCCGCCTTCGTCAGCCAGGACCGGACGACGGACCCGGTGCGCGTGTATCTGCGCGAGATGGGAAGGGTCGAACTGCTCGACCGAGAAGGCGAGGTCGAGATCGCGAAGCGGATCGAACGCGGGGAGTGGATCGTCTTCGAAGCCCTGTGCGACAACCCGGTCGTGCTCAGGGAACTCCTGCGGATCAACGAACTGGCGCGGCGCGACCACCGCTTGATGCGCGAGTTGCTGACCGACGGCGGCGCCCACCTGGACCACAACGCCACCAACCGGATCGCCAGGAATCTGGCCATCTTCCAGGCGATCGACGAACTCGACCGGAAGGTGCGGCGGCTGCGGCGCCAGGGGGACCGCTGCCGCCGCGGCGGGGAGCGCTTCCTCGAGATCGAGCGCGAGATCGACCGCACCGCGGGCAAGATCACCGAGCAGATCCGCTCGATCGAGTTGACCGCCCAGACACGCGCCCGCCTGGTCGAAATCCTGAAGCAGATCTTCGCCGAGATTTCGCGCCACGACCGGGATATCCGCCGCGCGCACATTGCCCTGGACCGGGAGCGCGACAGCGAACTCGGCGCGCTGCACCGGCGTCGAATCGAGAAGTACCGTGCCCGGCTCCGAACCGCGGAGGAGCGCTACGGGACGACCCTCGGTCAGGTCACCGCCACCCTGAACAAGGTCCGGCACGGCGAGGCGATCTGCGAGCAGGCGCGCTCCGAGATGATCCTGGCGAACCTCCGC
>WTGL01000027.1:0-650 GCA_011523565.1 Acidobacteriota bacterium | reverse complement strand
CCAGGCAAGGACGATTCGCATCCCGGTCCACATGATCGACACGATCAACAAGCTGACCCGCACCAGCCGGGCGATGGTGCAGGAACTCGGCCGGGAGCCGACTGTTCCGGAGATCGCCGAGCGCATGGACATGGACGTCGTGCAGGTGCGGGAGATCATGAAGATCGCCCTGGAACCGATCTCGCTCGAGACGCCGATCGGCGAGGAAGCCGACTCCCATCTCGGCGACTTCATCGAGGACAAGAACGCGGTCTCGCCGCTCGATGACCTGGTGTCGAAGGGCCTGAGCGAACAGACCGCGGAGGTGCTGCAGACGCTCAGCCCGCGGGAGGAACTCGTGCTCCGCATGCGCTTCGGCGTCGGCGACGGCGCGGAGTCCACGCTGGAGGACGTGGGGCGCTCGTTCAACGTGACGCGCGAGCGGATCCGGCAGATCGAGTCGAAGGCGCTGCGCAAGCTCCGGCACCCGAGCCGGTCCCGGCGGCTGCGGGCCTACCGCAACCTGCTTTGACTCGCCCCGGGCCGCGGCGATTGACAGTCGCCTCGGCGCCTCCCTAAGATCACCACCATGTCGCCCGCCGCTGTTGCCTGGAGCCGGCGGATTCTTCCTCGGTAGCTCAACGGTAGAGCGTTCGGCTGTTAACCGAAAT
>WTGL01000047.1:2036-2455 GCA_011523565.1 Acidobacteriota bacterium | reverse complement strand
CTACGCCACCGGCATCTTCGGCAAGTGGCACCTGGGCGACAACTACCCAATGCGAGCGATGGACCAGGGCTTCGAGGAGAGCCTGGTTCACCGGGGCGGCGGCATCGGCCAGCCCTCCGACCCGCCCGGCGGCGAGGGCAAGTACACCGACGCCGTCCTCTTCCGGAACGGACAGCGGGAGGAGACGACCGGCTACTGCACGGACGTCTACTTCGACGCCGCGTTCGACTTCATGGAAGAGGCAGCCGCTGAAGGACGGCCCTTCTTCGCCTACGTGCCGACGAACGCGCCCCACGGCCCGTTCCACGATGTGCCGGAGGACTGGCTGGAGCACTACCGGCAAGTCGATCTGAGCGGGGCGCTTCCCGATCCCGGCCAGGCCAGCGAGCAGGTCCTCGACCGGCTGGCGCGCAGCTACG
>WTGL01000047.1:1033-2026 GCA_011523565.1 Acidobacteriota bacterium | reverse complement strand
GATCGCTGCCCACATCGACATCGCCCCGACCCTGCTCGACGCCGCCGGCGTCGAACCTCCGGAAGGCCTGCACCTGGACGGCCAGAGCCTGCTCGGCCTGCTGGCCGGCGACATCGACGCCGTGGCCTGGCCCGACCGGACCCTCTACCTGCAGTTCCACCGAGGGAACGAACCGATCCCGCTCCACTCCTTCGCCGCCGTCGGCCAGCGCTACAAGCTCGTCCACCCCTCCCCGCGCGGCGAGGGCGACTGGAACGGCGAGTTGTCCCTGGAGCTCTACGACCTCGAGACCGATCCGGGCGAGACCCGCAACCTGATCGACGAGCGGCCCGAGGTGGCGGCCGGGATGCGGGACGCCTATCTGGCCTGGTTCGAGGACGTGAGCTCCACCCGGCCGGACAACTACGCGCCGCCACGCATCGTCGTCGGCACCGACCACGAGCCGGTCACCGTCCTCACCCGCCAGGACTGGCGGCGGATCACCGACGACCAGGGTTGGCGGCCGACCTCGCGCGGCCGCTGGCTGTTGAGCGCAAGGCAGGACACCACGTTCGACATCGAGGTGCGGCTGGTCGCCGGCTCCAGCGGTCCGGTGCTGCTCCGAATCGGCGATCGCGAGCTGAGCCAGAACCTGGTCCCCGACCAGCAGACCGCGACCTTTAGGGAGGTCCCGATCCCGGCCGGCGACTTCGCGCTCAGCGCCGCGGCCGGCGAAGGCGAGGAATGGCGAGGAGCGCATCAGGTCGTGCTCACGCGCCGCTCGGCGCCGGTCCGGGAAACGCCTCCACCGCACCTCTGCTAGCCTCCACCCCGATGTTCCGCCGCCCAGGCTCTCCGGTTGCGATCGTCAACGCTCTCGCGCTGACGATCGCAACCCTTCTCGTGGGAACCTGGAACTCGAGCGGGCACGGACACGATCTGGCCGCGGCAAGCGCCGCGTACTGCGCCGTCGATCACGAAGCCGAAGGCGGCGCGCCGAGCCGCCGCGCGACG
>WTGL01000047.1:0-1023 GCA_011523565.1 Acidobacteriota bacterium | reverse complement strand
GGTCAGCACCAGCTGAGCCGCCCCGAGTGTCAACCGGCCGTGCCGCCCAAGGCGGCCCGGCCGGCTCGCAAACAGCCTCGCTGCAACGACCACATCGACCGAGTCGCATTCAACCACCCAGGAAAGTCAGTCATGAACGAAACACGATTCACAGCTTCGAAGTGCCATCCTCCGCGCCCACCGCGCCGGGCGCGGTTCCTTGTCGGCGCGTTGCTCGCCGCCCTCGCCCTCCTTTTCATCCCGCCGGCGGCGGCCCAGGAAACCGGCGCCATCGCCGGCACCGTCGAAACCCACGGGGAGAGGATCGCGCTCGCCGTGGCGCGCATTCCCGAACTGGGCATCAGCACCGCGGTGTCTGCGGATGGCGCGTTCCGCTTCGAGGAGGTGCCCGCAGGCACGTATCTCGTCGTCGTCGAGGTTCCGGCCTTCGGAACGGCGAGCGAGACCGTCACCGTCGCCGCCGGTGACGAGACCGAAGTCGAGCTGGCGATGCGGCACGGGACGCACTTCGACGAGGTCGTGGTCAGCGCGACCGGCGACCTGCGCCTCGCCTCCGAGCTGGCAAACCCCGTATCCGTGCTGTCGGGCACGGACCTGCAACTGCGGCTGGGCGCCACGCTGGGCGAGACGCTCGAGGGCGAACCGGGCGTAGCGTCGACCGCGTTCGGTCCCGGTTCCGGCCGGCCGATCATCCGCGGACTGACCGGCGCTCGGGTGCGGGTACTGGAAGGCGGTCTCGACAGCGGCGACGCCTCGGCGGTCAGTGCCGACCACGCCGTGACCTTCGAACCGGCACACGCCGAGCAGATCGAGGTGCTGCGCGGCCCCGCCACGCTGCGCTACGGCTCTGAGGCCATCGGCGGCGCCGTCAATGTGATCGACGGGCGGATCCCCACCGAGAAGCCGGTCGAGGCAGTGAACGGCACGATCGACCTTCGCGGCGGATCGGTGGCCGACGAGCGGATGGGCGCCATCCAACTCAACGGCGGCGGCGGCGAATGGGCATGGCACCTGGGCGCCGTC
>WTGL01000271.1 GCA_011523565.1 Acidobacteriota bacterium | reverse complement strand
CGACACGGCGAAGGACTACGGCTTCATGGTCGCCGCCCACGCCCACGGGGCCGAAGGCATGAAGCGGGCGATCCGGGCCGGCGTCACGACGATCGAGCACGGCACCTACATGGACGAGGAAGCGTTCGAGCTGATGAAGGAGCACGGCACCTACTTCGTCCCCACCATCTCGGCTGGCAACTTCGTGGCCGAGAAGGCGGCGGTCCCCGGCTACTTTCCGGAGATCATCCGGCCCAAGGCGGCCGCCATCGGGCCGGTGATCCAGGACACGTTCGCCAAGGCCCATCGCGCCGGCGTGCCGATCGCCTTCGGCACGGACTGCGGCGTCTGCCCCCACGGCAGCAACGCCCAGGAGTTCCTGTACATGGTCGAAGGCGGCATGGCGCCGATGACGGCGATCCAGTCGGCGACGGTCGTCACCGCGAAGCTGCTCGACATCTGGGAAGAGACCGGCTCGATCACGGCCGGCAAGGCGGCCGACCTGATCGCGGTCGAGGGCGACCCGATCGCCGACGTCACGAAGCTCCAGGACGTCCGCTTCGTCATGCGGGTGGGCCGGGTCCACAAGTCGCCGGCTGGCTGAGCCGGGATCGACCGGGACGCCGGCGCACCCAGTTCCGCCGCTCAGGCTCCTAGCTCCGTCCGCCGCCGAGGGTCCGCTCCGTGTAGCGCACCCGGGCCGCCTCCGACTCGGCGTCGCCCCTCACCCACTGCAGGGTGTCGCCGTCGGCGAAGTCGGTGGCGCCGGCCATCGAGCGGGCGACCGCGTTCACATGGTCCTTGGTGATCGCCGCCGGCACCGCGGGCATCGCGGCCAGGGACCGGGCGAGGTCGAGGGTCTCTTCCTCCAGCCGGTTCGGCGGCACGATCCGGTTGACCATCGGCGCCACCTCGGACGGACCGAAGCGGCGACAGGTGATGATCAGCTCCTTGGTCAGGGCCGGTCCGAGCTCGCGCACCATCCGCGGCACCCCGCCCCACGCCAGAGGAAGCCCCAGTTCGACCTCGGGAATGAAGAACACGGCGTCCTCGGCCACGACCCGCAGGTCGCAGGCCGCCATGAGCAGAAAGCCGCCGCCGACCGCGTAGCCCTGGACCTGGGACACGGTCAGCGCCCGCATCTGCTCCAGTGCGTCCATCGCCCGCCGTCCGAGCTGGCCCGCCTCGCGGCGCTGGCGCCAGTTCAACTCGGTGGCGCCGCCCATCGCCTTCAGGTCGGCCCCGGCGCAGAACGCACGTCCCTCGCCGCGCAGCACGACCACATCGATCTCGCTCTGATCGTCGAACCAGGCCGCGGCAAGAGCCAACTCGCCCAGCATCGTCCCGTCCACGGCGTTCAGCCGCTCGGGGCGCGCCAGTGTCAGGAATCCCAGGTTGCCGTCCTTCTCAACCCGGATCGTCTCGAAGTTCGTATGGCCTCCCATGTACCTCTCCTTCCTGTTTCGACGAAGCGCTGTTCGGGCCGCTGCCCCCACGGGCCATCCTGTTCCCCGCCGCGTGCTCTATCATGCCGTCCGGCCGCGGGCACGGCCATGGCCGCGACGCCGTCCCTCCGAACATCTTCACCCCCGGATGACGTTCCAACTCCAGGTCCTCGGCTGCGGCGACGCCTTCAGCAGCGGCGGCCGCCTGCACACCTGTTTCCTCCTGAGCGGTGAAACGAACGACGGCGCGCTCTCTCCGACTCTGCTCGACTGCGGCGCAACGTCTCTCGCCGCGATGAAGGCTCGAGGCATCGAACCCGCGACGATCCGCACGATCCTCATCACCCACCTGCACGGAGACCACTTCGGCGGTCTGCCCTTCCTGTTGAGCGACGCCCACTACCGGGCCCGCCGCGCGACGCCGCTGACCCTGGCGGGGCCCCCGGGGTTGCGGGAGAGACTCCGCCAGGCGGCGGAGGCTCTCTACCCCGGATCCTCGAGGCGCGAGCTGGCGTTCGAACTCGAGATCGTCGAACTTCACGAGCGCGAGTCCGTCTCGATCAACGGGCTGCGGGTGATCCCGTTCGAGGTCGTCCACCCGTCCGGCGCGCCGAGCTATGCACTCCGTGTCGAGTACGGCGGCCGAACGCTCGTGTTCTCCGGCGACACCGAGTGGACCGAAGCTCTGATCGACGCGGCCGCGGGCGCGGACCTCTTCGTCTGCGAGTGCAACTTCTACGACCGGCCGGTGCCGAACCACCTGAACTACGTCGAGCTGCTCGCTCAAAGGCGTCGTCTGGACTGCGGCCGGATGCTGCTCACACACCTCGGCGACGACATGCTCGAACGCTCCGACCTTGAGATCGAGGCCGCCGCGGAGGGCCGGACTTACCGGGTCTGAACGAGGTTCGACGAGAGGGCGACCGGCCTCGTTTTCCCTTGCTACACTCCGCGTCCGAAACTGACCACGGAGCAGCCATGAACTTCGATTTCTCGGATGCCCAGAAGGCATTGAAACAGCAGACGCGCGAC
>WTGL01000226.1:1850-2460 GCA_011523565.1 Acidobacteriota bacterium | reverse complement strand
CAGCAGGGTCGAGGCCCACACCAGGACGAAGTAGTAGACGAGGTGGCTGCCGAGCCGGACGCGGAAGCGCAGCCTGCCGCCGTCGAACCGGTACTGCAGGACCCAGATGCAGACGCATCCCGCCGCCACCAGCCCCACGTATAGCGAGTCTGCGAGACCGTCCACGCCGAACAGCGCGAACAGGATCGTCGCCGTGCCGACGAGCACCAGCGCGAAGGACGCCCAGAGGTAGGCGCGGCCCTTGGCGAAGAGGAGCACCCAGACGAGGACCGTCATCAGGACCGTGCCGACCAGCAGGAGGTCGTGGCGCCAGTCGGTACCCGGGGGCGCCAGCCACAGGAGCGGGCCGAGCGCGGTCAGGACAGTGACCAGGGGCGGAACGTGACGGAAGCTCCAGGCGCCCTCCGCGGCGGCGTCGCCGCCGGCGGCCTTCCCGCGCGGCAGCTCCCGCCAGCGGCCGACGATCTGGGGCCACAGGTAGGGCCAGGTCCGAACGAAGATGCGGAAGACGGCGACAAAGCCCTGCTCCTCCGGGGCCTTGCTCGTGGGCTCCGGCGGGGTGTCCCCCTCGCCCCAGAAGGGGAGGGCGCGTGCCTGCTTCAGATCGTCC
>WTGL01000226.1:1195-1840 GCA_011523565.1 Acidobacteriota bacterium | reverse complement strand
CTGCAGCCAGGCGCTCAGCTTGCCCACCGATCCCTTGCCCCAGTTCACCTGGGATCCGGATGCGACGTACTCGTAGCTCAGGATGCCGTCCTCGAAGCGGGCCGCCGTGACCTCCATCTCGCCGTCCGCCTCGTCGCGGAGCGTCGCGGCGAGCGCGCCGTCCTGTTCGGAGACAGTCAGTACGCTGCGGCGAAACTCGCCCAGGACCTTCGTCAGAACGTCCCACTCACCGAGCACCGCGGCGGGATTGGGCGGCTCCCCGGCACCCACAACCCCGGGATAGTCCCGCCAGAGCCACCGCAGCGTGTCGGGGAAGATGGCGCCGCCGTGCCGCAGATCGTGGCCGCCCGTGCCCATCTCGAAGCGGTAGTCGTAGCGGGCGAACATCAGGGCCGAGTCCATCTGGAGGTTGGCGAGCGCCCAGTTTCCCTCCGCGAGGTTGATGTCGTTCTCACCGTCCTGGAGGAAGACGCGGATCGGTTTCGGGCTCCCGCGGGTCTTGCGGATCAGGTAGGGGTACCGGGAACCGCCCTCGAGCCTTGTGTAACTGCCGACGTGGCTGACGACCTTGCTGAAGGCGTCGGGGCGCTCCCAGGCGACGGTGAAGGAGACCAGCCCGCCGTCACTCATGCCGGCGATCGCCCG
>WTGL01000226.1:0-1185 GCA_011523565.1 Acidobacteriota bacterium | reverse complement strand
ACCCTCGGGTTCCACGTAGAACTGACCGTCCTGGAAGACCATGACGGCCGCGGGTTCCGTGTCCGTGTACTGGGCCGGCACGTAGACCCAGTACTCGTGCGTCGTGCCCGGGTAGATGCGGCTGGCGTCCCAGGTGCGCTTCTCCACCGTGCCCGTGGGGACGCCTTCCCGGGGCAGGGAGTCGGGGCCGAGGGTGTACTCGGCCCCGCCGGCTCCGGTCGCCATCGAGAGAAGCAACAGAGGGATCGGAGAGCGCCCGATCCCCCTGCCCATGACTACAGGCGCCGGTGCCGCTAGTTGAACGGCCGGATGCGGAGCTGCAAACCGGCCTCGCGGGGAGGCGTCAAGAAGCCGATCGCGGGGACGGCACCGTTCCCGGAAATCGGCAGGTACTCGAGGACCGCGACCTCGTCCAGGATGTTCTTGACGAACAGCGAGACCGACCATCTGTCGCTCGGCGAACTCCAGGTGCCGCCCGCGTCCAGCCGGTCGAAGGACGGCAACTCCCAGATATCGATGTTGCCGATGCTGGGATACGCGGGGTCGGTGAAGGCGTAGGTCGACTGGAACGAGAGGTGGCCCGCGGAGGCAAGCGACTTGAACCAAGTCGCCGTCAGTGCCAGCTTGTTCGCCGGCTGCTTCGGCAGCCGGTTCCCGGTCTGGTCGCTCGGCAGGTCGTACAGGGTGGTGGCCGACTGGCCGGTGTCGAAGTTGATGTAGTTCCACGTTGCTGTCTGGCCATAGGGGTGGCCATCGATCACCGAGGCGTGCGGACCGATCTCCGAGTCCTGCCAGGCATAGAAACCCCGGAGGCCGAACGAGCCGATCCGGTAGCTGAACTCGAGGTCCACGCCCTGAATCGTCGTGTCGGGAATGTTGGCCGTGTACTCGACGAGCGGCGTCGGGGAGTAGATCGAGATCGGGATGTCCACGCCGGGCGGCGGCGCCTGCGTGGCGGCGAGCTGGTAGTCGTCGAACTGGTTGTACCAGAGGCCGGCCGAGAGCTGCAGACGGGAGTCGAGGAAGAAGCCCTTCGCTCCCACTTCGTAGTTCACCAGCGTCTCTTCCTTGATGTACGGGGGCACCTGGCCCGGCAGACCGATGTTGAAACCGCCGGAACGGAAGCCCGTCGAGATCCGGCCGTACATCAGGTGGCCGGCGTCCGTCGTGCGCTCCAGAGCGAGG
>WTGL01000257.1:1468-2466 GCA_011523565.1 Acidobacteriota bacterium | reverse complement strand
CCGGAGTTCCGATAGAGCCGGTTCCGGCCGATCCCGGTCACGTAGAGGTCCTGCGAGCCGTCGCCGTCGACGTCGGCGATGCACAGGCCCATCCCCCAGCCGGGGTGGGCGACCCCGGCCTCGGCGGCGATATCGCGGAACGTGCCGTCGCCGAGGTTGCGATAGAGCGCGCTGTGCGACGACTCCGGCTCGTTCGCCGTGTCGACCGTCAGGGAGTTGACGAAGTAGATGTCGAGCAGGCCGTCACGGTCGAAGTCGAACAGCCCGACGCCGCCGCTCATCGATTCGACGATGTACTTCTTCTCGGGCGCGGAGTTGTGGCGGAAGGCGATGCCGGTGGACTCGGTGATGTCGCGAAACAGCGGAGCGTCGCCGGCGCCCTGGGCGAGCGCCGACGCGGGCCACGCCAGCAACGCCGCCAGCAGCAGTCGCCGCGGACCTCCGCTCAAGGCTCGGTCCTCGAGCCCAGCGGCGGCTGGGCGCGCAGCCGCTCGATGTGTTCTGCGATCGCGGCCTGAGCCTCCCGGGAAAGCTGCAGGTGGCGCTCCGCCCCCTCGCGGTCGCCGAGGCGGGCCATTGCGAGGCTGAGCTGGTAGTGCCCCTTGATCGAATCGGGCTCTGCGGCGACCGCGCGCGCGAGCGCTTCCCGGGCCTCCTCGAAGCGGCCCTCCTTCAACCGGGCCGTTCCGATCGTCACCAGCGCGGTCGGGTGATCGGGATTCACCGCCAGGGCCCGGTCCGCGAGCCGGGTCGCCTCGTCCAACATGCCAAGCCCCTCGGCCGTCTCCGACATGGCGGCCAGCGCCTCGACGTTGTCGGGCTCCAGTCGCAGGGCCGTGGCCAGGGCTGCCCGCGCCTCGTCGAAGCGGTCCACCCGGTTGAGCGCCAAGCCGAGGGCGATGTGCGTCAGGGCGCGGCTCCGGTCGAGGGCTGCCGCGTCGTACAGCGCCTCGGCGGCCTCCGCCATCTCGCCCACCTGCATGCGGGCCACGCCGAGC
>WTGL01000257.1:477-1458 GCA_011523565.1 Acidobacteriota bacterium | reverse complement strand
GATCGGGTTGCCCCGGGCGAGCGAGAAGCGCGCATAGGCGTTCAGGACGTCCTCCGAGTTGGGCGCCAGGGAGATGGCCCGACCGAGCGCCTCGGCGGCCGCGCCGGCTTCGTTCCGCGACGCAAGGGAGCGGGCGCGGTCGAGCAGGCCGCGAACCGACTCCGTTTCGGCGGCTTCGGGCTGGGCGCCGAGACCCGCCGGCAGGAGCAGCAGCGAGAAGAGCGCAGCCTTCACGGGTCCGACCTCCCCTTGAGTCTCTGGAAGATCTCGAACTGCTCGCGCGCCTTCTCCCGATCCCCGAGCTTCTGGTACGCGTGACCAAGCTGGTTGCGGATGTTGGGATCCTCCGGCGCGAGTTCCGCGGCCGCCAGCAACTGCGCGGCCGCCTCGTCGACGCGGCCGTCCTCGAGGAGGATCTTGCCGCGGAGGTAGCCGGCATCGGCGAAATCGGGTTCCGCAGCTAGCACCAGTTCCACCTCGCGCAGCGCGGCCTCGGGCTGGTTGTCGAGTTCGAGGACGGTCGCCAGGACGTAGCGCGACCGGTTGTCGACGGGACGGGCAGCCAGTTCGGCACGCAGCGCGGCGCCGGCCTCCTCGAGACGCCCCTGGCGGAGATAGATGTTGCCGAGCGTGGCCTGCGCCTCGGCGACGCCGGGACGAAGTTCGATGGCGCGTTCCAGGTGCTCCACCGCCGCGTCGAAGTCGCCTTCCTGCGCCGCCGCCTGGCCGAGCAGCACGTTGAGCTCGGGCCAGTCGGCGTGGTCGGCGAGCAGCCGGTCGAAGATCGGCTGCGCCTCGACGGTCCGGCCGCTCCGGACCAGGGCCAGACCGTAGGCGTACTGGAGCGAACGGTCGGCGGCGCGGCCCGGGTCGGTGGCCAGGAGCTCCGCCGCGCGATCGTAGACCTCGGCGTTCAGCCAGGCCAGTGCGAGCATCCGCCGCAGCGCCGGATCGCCGGGCGTCTCCTCCAGTGCCCTCGAC
>WTGL01000257.1:0-467 GCA_011523565.1 Acidobacteriota bacterium | reverse complement strand
GGTCGAGTCCAAGCAGGGCCCTGCCCAGATGATGCAGGGCGTTGGGTCGGGTGGACTCCGATTCCACCGCGATCTCCAAGGAGGTCAGCGCCTCCTCGAAGCGCCGGGCATCGACCAGCACCATGCCCAGATAGAGGGAGTTCACCGGATCCTCGGGCGAGACGCGGCGCTCCTCCCTGAAGTGGTCGACGGCCTCCTCGACGGCGCCCCTGCCCCGGTCCAGGAGCTCCACCGTCCCCAGGTAGAAGCGAGCCCGCGGCACTCGCGGGTCCTGCTCGATGGCGCGTTCGAGCGCCTCACGAGCCCGCTCGTACTCACCGTAGTCGCGATAGGTCCTGCCGATCAGAATCCAGGTCTGGGGAATCGGACGCTCCTCGACCACCTCCAGGAAGAGCTTCTCGGCGGACTCCGGACGCTCAAGCCGCAGGTAGCCGCTGGCGAGCGCGAACCGGGTCTCGACGTCTTCG
>WTGL01000267.1 GCA_011523565.1 Acidobacteriota bacterium | reverse complement strand
TAGAGCCGCCAAACCCGTCGCAGACTCCGTGTTTGGCCCCAGCCCCCACCTCACCAGGAGGCCGCGTCACAGAACTCGCTTCGCCGCGTTCTGCGGCGCAACCTCCTAGCGGTCGGCGAGCGCCTTGTAGTCGCGCACGGTGGCGCCGGTGTAGATCTGGCGCGGCCGGTTGATCCGGTTCTCCGGGTCGCCGCGCATCTCCTTCCAGTGCGCCAGCCAGCCGGGCAACCGGCCCAGGGCGAACATGACGGTGAACATGTCGGTCGGCAGGCCCATCGCGCGGTAGATGATGCCGCTGTAGAAGTCGACGTTGGGGTAGAGCTTCCGCTCCACGAAGTAGTCGTCCTCAAGCGCGACCTCTTCCAGGTTCCTCGCGATCGCGAGAAGCGGATCGTCGACGCCGAGTTGCGCCAGCACCTGGTCCGCGGCGCCCTTCAGGATGCTGGCGCGCGGGTCGAAGTTCTTGTACACGCGGTGCCCGAAGCCCATGAGGCGGAAGGGGTCGTTCCTGTCCTTGGCGCGATCGACGAAGCTGCTGAAGTCGTCGCCGCTGTCGCGAATCGCTTCCAGCATCTCGATCACCTGCTGGTTGGCGCCGCCGTGGAGCGGTCCCGACAGGGCGTCGATGCCGGCGGAGATGGCGGCGAACAGGCTGGCGCCGGAGCTGCCGACCATGCGGACCGTCGATGTCGAGCAGTTCTGCTCGTGGTCGGCGTGCAGGATGAGCAGCATGTTCAACGCTCGAGATAGCACATCCGGCGGCTCGTAGGACTCGCACGGTACGGAGAACATCATGTTCAGGAAGTTCTCCGCGTAACCCAGGTCGTTCTGCGGGTACACGAAGGGCTGGCCGATTGATTTCTTGTAGGAGAAGGCCGCGATCGTCGGCAGCTTGGCGATCAGGCGGACGACATGCAGGTCGTCGTCCTCATTCTCCGAGTAGAAGGTGGCGAGCGACGAGATCATCGAGGACAGAATCGCCATCGGGTGCGCCGTCGGCGGATACGCCTCGAAGAACTTCTTCATGTCCTCGTGGATCAGCGTGTGGCGGCGCAGCTTGGCGCGGAAATCGTCGAGCTCCGCCTGATTCGGTAGCTCGCCGTAGATCAGGAGGTAGCAGACCTCGACGAAGGACGCTTCCTCCGCGAGCTGCTCGATGGGGTAGCCGCGGTAGCGCAGGATCCCCTGTTCACCGTCGATGAACGTGACCGCGCTGCGGCAGGACCCGGTGTTGCCATAGCCCGGGTCCAGTGTGATCGCGCCGGTCAGGCTCCGGAGCGCGTGGCTCTGGATCGCCACTTCGCCCTCGGAGCCGACGATTACTGGGAATTCGTACTCCTGGTCGTCCAAGGTCAGCTTCGCCACACTCATATCGTCTGTCTCACTTCGTGTGTTCCCCGCGGTTGGCCTTGTGCCGGGCCGCATTCGGCGCGGAGTGTAGCAGCCCGTCGGGGCGTTCCAGGGTCGCGCCGAGCAGCGTTTACACGCCGCGGGTTGCGGCTCCCCAGAGGGTCTTGTGAAGCTGCGTCGAGACCCTTGCCGGAAGCCGGTCTTCGAGCACCCAGGATGCCAGCCTGGCGGGTTCCAGGGCATCCCAGACGGGCGACAGGTGGACGGTGCAACGGCGGTCGATCCGGTGCTTGCGGATCGCGTCGCGCGCCCACTCGTAGTCCCCCCGGTCGGCGAGTACGAGCTTCACCTCGTCGGTTGGCCTCAGCGCCTCGATGTTCGGCCAGTGGTTGTTCCCGGCCTCGCCGCTGGCGGGGCACTTCAGATCGACGATCCGCCGCACCCGGGGATCGACTCCCGAGATGTCCAGCCCGCCGCCGGTCTCGAGCAGTACTTCCAAGCCCCGGTCGCAGAGCTCGCTCATCAGCGAATGAACGCCGGGCTGGAGCAGGGGTTCGCCGCCGGTCACCTCCGCCAGCGGACAGTCGAACGCGAGCACTTCCTCGATGATGTCCTCGACCCGCATCCAGGTGCCTTCGTAGAAGCTGTACTCCGTGTCGCACCACGTGCAGCGCATCTGACAGCCGGTCAGCCGCACGAGCACGCAGGGGCGGCCGGCGAAGGTCGATTCGCCCTGAATCGAGTAGAAGATCTCGTTGACCTTGAGCCGCTCCGTGGCCGGCAGCGCGGCGACGGGGTCCAGCACGCGTCGATCAGGCGTCTTCGTCAAGGAGCTGGCGCAGCACGTACTGGAGGATGCCCGCGTGCCGGTAGTACTCGGCTTCCTGCGGGGTGTCGAGGCGCACCAGCGCCCGGAAGGTGGTCGCTCCGTTCTCGCCGGTTGCTCGCACCGTGACCTCCAGGCCGGGCTCGAAGTCCGCGGCCAGGCCCGCCGCCAACCCCTCCACGTCGTACTCCTCGCGGCCGGTCAACCCGAGTTGCTCGGCGCCTTCACCGTCCCGGAACTCCAGTGGCACGATCCCCATGCCGACCAGGTTGCTGCGGTGGATCCGTTCGTAGCTCCTGGCGATGACGGCGCGCACGCCGAGCAACCGCGGTCCCTTGGCCGCCCAGTCGCGGGAGGACCCGGTCCCGTACTCCAGGCCGGCCAGAATGATCTGTGGCACGCCACGTTCGCGGTAGGCGGTCGCGGCGTCGAAGATGGTCGTGTGCTCGTCTTCGGGCAGGAGCGCGGTGTAACCGCCTTCCGTGCCGGGCACGAGGTGGTTGCGGAGGCGGACGTTGGCGAACGTACCGCGCATCATGACCTCATGGTTGCCGCGTCGGGCGCCGTACGAGTTGAACTGGGCGCGCTCGACTCCCAGATCGCGCAGGTAGGCGGCGGCCGGACTGTCGGGACTGATCGCACCAGCGGGCGAGATGTGGTCGGTCGTCACCGTGTCGCCGAGCAGGGCCAGCACGCGGGCGCCGCGGATGTCCTCGACCGGCCGCGGCCGCCGTGGCATGTCGACGAAGAAGGGAGGCTGCTTGACGTAGGTCGAGTCGGCCTGCCAGTCGAACGTCTGGCCGGCGGGCACGTCGAGCGCCTGCCAGGTGTCGCTGCCGGCGAAGACGTCGGCGTACTGGCGCTTGAACATCTCGGGCCGCAGCGAACTCTCGAGCGCCGCCTGGATGTCCGCCTGGGCGGGCCAGATGTCGCGGAGGTACACCGGGCCGTTCGGGCCGTCTGCAAGGGGCTCGCTGTACAGGTCGATGTCGATGCGGCCGGCCAGGGCGTAGGCCACGACCAGGGGCGGCGAGGCGAGGTAGTTGGCCCGCACCTCGCTCGAGATCCGGCCTTCGAAGTTGCGGTTGCCGGAGAGCACGGAAACGGCGACGAGTTCGTCCTCGGCGATCGCGGCCGAGATGGCCGGCGGCAGCGGACCGCTGTTGCCTATGCAGGTCGTGCAGCCGTAGCCGACGGTGTGGAATCCCAGTTCTTCCAGGTGCGGGGTGAGGCCGGCCTCCGCGAGGTAGTCGGTCACCACCTTGGAGCCCGGGGCGAGACTGGTCTTGACCCAGGGCCGGGTTCGCAGTCCGGCGCCGACGGCGTTCTTCGCCAGCAGGCCGGCCGCCAGCATGACGGAGGGGTTCGAGGTGTTCGTGCAGCTCGTAATGGCGGCGATGACCACGGAACCGTCCGTCACCCCGGCCTGTTCGCCGTCATCCGCGGCTGCGGGAGGGGTCGCTCCGCCCTTTCCGTCGCCGTCGAGCACGCGCAGTCCGCTCGAGCGGGTGGACAGTTGCGGTAACTGGCTCAGGAAGGACTCCTTGACGTCGGACAGCCGGACCCGGTCCTGGGGCCTGCGCGGACCTGCCAGCGAGGGCTCGACCGTGCCCAGGTCGAGTTCCAGCGTGTCGCTGTACTCGGCTTCCGGCGTATCCGGTTCGTGGAACAGACCCTGTTCGCGGCAGTAGGCCTCGACGAGTTCCACCTGAGCCTCGCTTCTGCCGGTGAAGCGAAGGTAGTCGACCGCCGCCCGGTCGATCGGGAAGATGCCGCAGGTGGCGCCGTACTCGGGTGCCATGTTGGCGATCGTCGCCCGGTCGGCCAACCGCAATTCGCGGAGCCCAGGGCCGAAGAACTCGACGAACTTGCCGACGACGCCGTGATTGCGGAGCATCTCGGTGACCCGCAGGACCAGGTCCGTCGCGGTCGTGCCTTCCGGTAACCGTCCGAGCAGGCGGAAGCCGACGACCTGGGGAACGAGCATCGCGATCGGCTGTCCGAGCATCGCGGCTTCCGCCTCGATGCCTCCCACACCCCAGCCCAGGACCCCGAGTCCGTTGATCATCGTCGTATGGGAGTCGGTACCGACCAGAGTGTCGGGATACGCGAAGGGCGGTTCGGCGGCGCCGTTCTGCGAGGTCATGACCCCGCGGGCGAGATACTCCAGGTTGACCTGGTGGACGATGCCGGTCGCCGGGGGTACGACGCGGAAGTTCTCGAACGCGGTCTGGCCCCAGCGCAGGAAGAGATAGCGCTCCTCGTTGCGTTCGAACTCGCGCTCGGCGTTGATCAGGAGCGCGGCCGCGGAGCCGTACTCGTCGACCTGCACCGAGTGGTCGATCACGAGTTCGGCGGGCTGCAGGGGATTGATCTTCGCCGCGTCACTGCCCATCCGGGCGATCGCGTCGCGCATAGCGGCGAGGTCGGCCACCGCGGGCACGCCGGTGAAGTCCTGCAGCAGCACGCGGCCCGGCATGAAGGCGATCTCGACATGCGGTTCGGCCGCGGACTCCCAGTGCCCGACGGCCTCGATGTCGTCAGCCGGCACGACGCTCCCGTCCTCCCGCCGCAGGAGATTCTCCAGGAGGATCTTGAGTGCGTACGGAAGGCGTGTCACCGGCAGGCCGGCCGCTTCCAGTGTCGGCAAGTGGGCGATCCGGAAGGTGCGTCCTCCCACGCTCATGGTTCGTTGGGCGCCGAAGCTGTTCGTCATGTCCACAAGATAACCCAAAAGGGCGGCAGCGTCCGACCGCATCGCCGGGTACCGGCGTGTAGAGTCGCGCCATGTCCGCACTGGATGATCTCGAGACGCCAAGTCTCCTGATCGCCATGCCCCAGGTTCTGGACCCGTTCTTCTTCCGGGCGGTCGTCCTGCTGGCGGCCCACGAGGAGGGCGGCGAGGGCGGAAGTCTCGGTTTCGTCGTCAATCGCCCGAGCCAGCTCAAGATCAACGAGGTGCTCCAGGAACTCGATATCGAGTGGCTTGGCGGTTCCGAGGCGACGGCGTTCGTCGGCGGCCCGGTGCAACCGGAAGTAGGCACCGTGCTGCTGTCCCTGGATGGCTTGACCGGTCTGGAGGCGGACGGAATCACCCCGATCGCGCCGGGCGTGGGCGCCACGCAGAACATCCTCGCGCTGCGGACGCTGGCGCGCAGCGCCCCGGACCGCATGCGGCTCCTGCTCGGTCACGCCGGATGGGCCCCGGGCCAGTTGATGCAGGAGGTCGGTCGCAGCGACTGGCTGACGGCGCCGGTTACGGAGTCGATCGTGTTCTCGCCCGATCCGGGCGACGCCTGGTCGACCGCGCTCGCCTCGCTTGGAATCGACCCGGGGACGTTACCGAGCTGGACCTCGGGCGACGGCGCGTCGAACTAGGTCCGGCCACTGACGCCTTACCGGCCGCTCGAGCCGAAGCCGCCGTCGTTGCGCTCTCCGGCAACGGGACGCGCACCGAGTGCGTCGTCTTCACGGAACGCGATCTCGGGCACGGCAGCGACCACCATCTGGGCCAGCCTCTCGCCGCGTTCGATCGTGACCGGGCGCCGGCCCAGGTTGACGAGCAGCAGTTTGACTTCGCCGCGGTAGTCGCTGTCGATCGTGCCGGGCGCGTTGAGTACGGTCAGGCCGCGCCGGTAGGCGAGTCCGCTGCGGGGGCGGATCTGGGCCTCGTAGCCGGGCGGCAGGCCGAGGATGAGACCGGTGGGAATCAGTGCGCGGGCGCCGGGTCCGATCCGGACCGCAGCATCCGTGGCAGCCCGCAGATCGTAGCCTGCGCTTCCCGCCGAGGCGCGCTGGGGCGGTCCTGCGGAGTGCGGTAGCCGGCGGATGCCGACGGTGACGGTCAACGGTTGCGTTCCCGGCTACGTTCTCCCGGCGCGGTGCCGTCCCGGACCTGTCCCTCACCGAGCACGCCGGGTGGGAACGGTTTACCGATCCAGGCGCTGGTCAGACGCGGCGGCGGACGGCCCTCCGCCACGTTGCCGGGCCTGAGCTGGATCAGGTCGCTGGTGAAGTACCAGTTCTCGATGTCCTCCTGGCCGTTGAAGATCCTCATGGAGGGGCCGGGCGTGGCACTGTAGACGCCCAGGATCGGTCCGACCGTCGGCCCTTCGCCCTCCTCCTCGTTCGGAGGCGGCACGGCGGTGAGCCCACCGCCGCCTGCCGCGCCGGCATTGGCTGGCCCGGCGCTTCCTGTCCGGCGGTTCCCCTGCTGGCCGGCGCCGCTTGGAGCTCCCTGCATCAGCAGGCCCCAGCGACCCTCCTCGTCCATCGGATTGGGCCACAACTGCCGGATGACCCGCGGTTCGACCTCGATGAGCTCCTCGAGCGCCGTCGGCAGGCGGCCCTGGCGGACCCGGAAGAGGCGGATCGCCTCGGCGTACTGGAGCCCGCGGAAGATCAGCTCATCTTCCTTCTGCCGCTTGGCCCAACTGCTCCAGTACGGCAGCGCCGCGGCGATCGCAACGTTCATCACCGTGAGCAGAACGGCGAGCACGACGAGGTTGTAGCCGGCCTCGGAGGATCGCTCCGCGGGACAGGCGCCGCGGTTTGCCGGGTCACCAATCGGCATAGGCGGTGCCCTCCAGCGAGTTCTCCTCCGAGCCGGAGTGAACGTCCTCGATACCGGGATCGCCGAAGGGCGAGAGATCGGTCTCGGCCCAGGGGTCCTCGTCGGAGAGGGCAGGGAACTCGGCGAAGACCTCCACCCAGGTTTCACTGGTGCGGGTGATCGGATCGAGCGGAATCGTGCGCAGGTACTCCTCTTCGACGAGCGCCTGGAGGCTCGGCGGGTAGTGCCCCTTGTCGGCGTAGTGCTGTTCAATGGCGTCGCGCATGACCCGGAGGTTCTGCTTCAGCGCTGCCTCCTGCGCGCGTCTGGGCGCATTCTTCAGCAGGGGCACCGCGACGGCGGCGAGGATGCCGATGATCGCCATGACGATGATCAGCTCCAGCAGGGACATGCCGCGCTGGCCCATGATTCTTCGGTTCATGTCACCACTCCCGGTATGGAACACGGTTCAGACCGACACCTTCCGAGAGGGAGTAGACGTCGTAGACGTTCTCTCGCCCCCAGTTCCTGTCGTCCGGCTCATCCTGGTAGCTCCTGAGTCCCCAGTCCGCCTCGCCGGTCATCGGGTCGACCGGAATGCGGCGCAGGAACCGGACCTCGCCGTCGGCCTGCCCGATCAACTGAACCGGCTCGATCAGGATCTCGAGCTCACTCGGATAACCGTCGGTTCCGATCTCGATCGGAATCAGGCCGACGTCGCTGTAGCGCTTGTGCTCGTCGATCGCGTTGCGCAGCGTGCGCAGGTGCGCGCGGAGTTCGGCCTCCTTGATCCGCTTGTTCGTGTAGACGGCGGTCGGCAGGGCGACTGCCGCCAGCGTCAGCATCACGGTGCACACCGTGACCAGTTCCACCAGGGTGTACCCGGCCCGTCGCCACCCGCCGCTTTGGACTCTCGCCTTCACGCGACCGTCTCCGGACCCCGGTCGGGCGGCTCGTCGTCCTGGATCTCGATTTCCAGGGGGGAGACGGCCGGCGAGGGCAGCGCTTCGAGTTCGGGGCCCTTCGGCTTCGCCTGCTCGACCGCGATCGTCGCCTGGCCGGGGCCCACGGCACGCACCTCGAGAGCCAGCAGGTGGCCCCGCCCGGCCACCCCAGCCCGATCGCCCAGCCGGCTCAGGCCGACGATGACCGTGCCGGGCGTCGAATCGTCCGTCATCAGCGAAACCTCGCTCTGATCGCCCAGGAAGGATCCGGCTCGGACCGCGGTCACCTCGATCCGCTCGGGGTCGTACTGGAGCCGCAGCGGCAGGTGCGAGAGCGGGGTCCGGGCCCTGATGTCGAGTCGCGCCTCGAAGCTGTCGCCGACCGTCGCGCGCAGCGCCTGGGGCGCGAAGGACAAGTGGATTTCGGCGTTGGCGCCCGGGGACGAGGGCTGGACGTGGGCGAGGACGATCGCCGGAGGGTGGTCGAGCAGACCGGCGTTGTTGAATGAACCGTCGGGCGGCGGGACGAGCTCCACGCCCAGGGGAGGCTCGTCTTCGCCCTCGCCGCCGCCTTCGGGTGCCGCGTCGCGCAGGCCCGGCGGGAGCCGCTCCTCGAGTTGCTGCCGCGTGTCGTCGCTTTCCTGCGCCGGTTCGTCGAACGGACCGTCGATACCCGAGTCGACCCGCGGACTCGAACCCCGGAACACGACGTTCTGCTCGGTGCCTACCCAGATCGGCGCCAGGTCCTCTTCGGTGATGTCCGCCCGGCGGATGATGTGCGGTGTCAGTGTGAGCACGATGTCGGTGCGCCTGTTCTCGTTCCGCTTCCTGGAGAAGAGGCGGCCCAGCACCGGGATCTCCGCCAGGCCGGGGATCCCGTCCTGCGTGGTCGACTCCTCCGTGCGGATCAGGCCGGCGAGGAAGTTCGTCTCGCCGTCGCGCAGGCGGATGCTGGTCGTGATGTTGCGGCTGCCGATGATCGGCTGATCGCCGATCTGACCGCTCACGTTGCTGACCTCGATGTCGAGGTCCAGCGACACTTCTTCGTTGTGGTGGACACGGGGTGTGATGTCCACCTGGATGCCCACGTTCTGGTACTGGTAGGAGGTGATGGGCACCACGTTGCTGCCCGCGGTGTTCGCCGTGTTGAAGCTGGTCACCGGGATCGGGACCCGGTCGCCGATCGAGAACGAACTCTCCTGTCCTTCAGTGATCCGGACCTGGGGCTTGGCCAGCGTCTGCGCGTCGGTGGAGTTCTTCACGAAGTCGAACAGGAAGCCGGGCACGGTGAGCACCCAGTTGTTCTGGTTCAGCGATTCGACGTCGGACATCCTGAGCGGCACGTCCTCGCCGCCGATGTCGAGGCGGATACCGAGGGCGTTCGCGTCGAGCGAAAGGCCCAGATCCTGGAGCTTGGTCGTGTTGATCTGCAGCAGTTCGACGTCGATGACCACTTCGGCCTTCGCCTTGTCGGCCTGCTCGATGATCCGCTCCGCGACCTTGACCTTCTCGACGCTGTCGAGCATGACGATCGCGTTCAGCCGCTCGTTCGCGGCGATGAACCGGGTGGCCAGCAGGCTGCGCAGGACGGTCATCACGTCCTGCACCTCGGCGTTCGACAGGAAGAAGGTCTGGATGATCCGATCTTCGTACTGCTGGCGGTTCGTCGGCGTGTTCTGCAGGATCATGATCGTCTGCTCGTCGAGCACCTTGTAGAAGTGGCCCAGGCTCTGCATCAGGATCTCGAGGCCTTCCAGCGCGGTTACCTCGCGCAGCTCGATGGGGCTGGCGATCTGCGCGTCCCGCAGGCGGGGATCGAACACGACGTTGAAGCCGAACGCCTGCCCCATCGCTCGGTAGATCTCCATGAAGGTCGCGTTCGGGAAGTCGAAGGTAATCGGCTCGTCGGAACGCGGACTCAGGGTCGGCGGCATCGGTTCGGCGCCGCGGCCCTCTTCCTTGAGCTGGGAGATGGTTCTCGGGCCACGGCCGCTGCTTTCGATCCGGGTCCTGACCTTCTCCAGTTCGGTGAGGGCGTACTGGTTCGTCGGATCGAGCTGCACGGCGCGCTGCATCTCCAGCAGCGCGTCGCGGTCACGGCCGGCTTCCTGCAGCTTCCTGCCCTGCTCGAAGTGAGCATGGGCGGCCTGGGTCTTGGCACGCAGCAGACCGGCCCGGTAGCGGAGATCGGAAGGATCGGTAGCGACCAGTTCCATGTAGCGGAGGACCGCGGCGTCCCAGTCGCCCGCGAGCTCGGCGTGTTGGGCTTCGCGAAAGCTCCGGTAGCCGCTGCAGGAGGCGAAGACCACCAGAGCCAGCAGAGCCAGCGCCAGGGAGCGCAGCCGTTGTCCGTTTCGTTGTGCCATGTCCTCTGATCCTCAGCCGTTGGGCCGACCACCGATCGCCAGTCGCACCGCGGGTTCGTCGGGGAAGCCGACAAACAGCAGGTCGACCGACTCGTAGCCGATCCGATGTACTTGAAACTGGTCCTTGATCAGGTCGCCCGTAAGCGCGTTGTAGATCGCCGAGCCGTCCGAGAACACGGCGACCGGATCGTCGTCGCGTCCCATGGTCCCGAGGTAGACGATGTCGACGGCGGGAGGCCGGGGACCGATCGGCGTCGGAGCCGGGGCCTGCGGCCTCGGTCTCTCCGGGACGACGGGCTGAACGGCGATCGGCCTGGGCTCCGGAACCGTCACTTCGGGAACGGTTCGCTCCGGCGCCGGCCGGCTGGCGAACGACCAGGGGTCGCGGGCCGCCGTGACCTCCGGCGGCGTTTCGTCCAGGATGTGAGCGGCCAGTTCCACCACCTCGATCGTGGCGGATTGCAGATCCGCGTGGGTAGTGCGGGTGAAGCCGGGTCCGCCGCCGAAGGACGGCAGATAGCGCCAGGCGGCGATCAGGGCGACGACCGCGAGCAGAACCAGCAGCAGGGGTCGGGGCCGGTTCGATCGGGCTTCGGCGGCGCTCATGCTCCGGCCTCCTGACCTGAAGGTCTCGGCTCGCCGACGGAGAACAGGGTCGACAGGCGCAGGTCGATGCGCAGGTTGGGAGTCGCTTCGCTCAGGCTGATCGACTCGAGAGCGACGAACGTGTCCGTCATCTCGAGTTCGTTGATCAGCCGCCGTAACTGGGTGTAGTTCCCCTCGACGGTGAACACCAGCGACTTCTCGACCAGCCCGTACTGCTCCAGTTGCTCCTCGGGGTAGGAGATGGAGCCCGGGTGGAGTCCGGAGCGGTCGGCGAGCTCCTTCACCTCGCGAATGAGATCGGTCAGCCGTTCCCGCTCGGTGGCGAAGCCTTCGCGGTAGAGGCTCTCGACGCGGTCGCGGGTCGCCTCCACCGTCGCCACCTGGCCTTCGCGGCGTGCCACTTCCTGGGTTGCGCGGGTGCGCAGATTGCGCACATCGGCGATCTCCTCCTCGAGCGCCTGAAAGCGGCCCGCGTAGACCCCGCGGTACGTCGAGAGCAGGCCCGCGTTGATCACGCACAGGCCCACCCCGACCCAGAACCAGATGCGCAGGCGCCATACCCGCGGGCGGTTCATGGCTGGTCCTCCATCGGCGCTGCCTGTTCTCCCGCGGCGGAAGTGTCCTCGGCGCCCTCCGGCTCGCCCGGGACGGATCCCGGCGTGTACGCGACGGCGATCGAGAAGTCGACGGGACCGGTGTCTTCCCTGCTTTCGTGCCGGAGTTTCGGGTCGTGAAACGACAGGTGCGCGAACAGGGCGTCCATCAGGGACAGGAGCGCCTCGTCATCCCGAGCTTCGCCGCTGAAGTCGAGCATCACGCGCGTGGCGGCGTCGGGTCCCGGCTCGGGCTGCCGCCTGCGGCTCCTCTCGCTCGGCTGCGGTGCGAGGCTGCGCAGGCGCGTGTTCCATGGCAGCACCTGCTCGATGTCGGTGAAGAGTTGCCCCCACGGGAACCGCCGATCCGCGATGCGCTCGTTCAGGAACGCGACCTCGCGATTCTGGGCCGACAGGTCGAGGCGTGCGAGTTGCGAGCCCAGGCGATCGAGTTCGGCGCCGTCGGCGGCGAGCTGCCGCCGGAGTTCGGCAAGTTCGGTCCTGGCGTCGGCGGAGCCGGTGAGATACCCCCAGTACAGCACCGCGTTGAGGGCCAGGAGCGCCATCCCGAGGGCCCAGAGAAGCGCGGTCAAGCGCCGCCAGGGACGGCGGTTGACGAACGGGCGGGCGGCCAGGTTGACTCCGGCCTTCACGTCCTCACCGTCAGCGAGGCGCCGAGCATCGGCAGCGCCTGCCCTACGTCGATGTCGAGGGTTTCGGGGCCGGAGCCGAACACTCCGTTGCCGTCGAGGATCCGGGCCGGCAGTCCCAGTCCGTCTTCGAGCCGCTCGCGCCAGATGCCGCGGGTGTCCTCCGAGGCCAGCATCAGGGCGTGTCCGGGCAGAGCCCCTTCGCCACCGAAGATCTCCCGCTCCTCGACGAAGCTCCTGGTCAGCCGCAGGTCGCGCACCGCCAGGCTTGAAGCGACGGAAGCCGGGAGGTCCGGGTCGATGCTCTTGTAGCGGAAGAGGGCCGGACCCTCCTCCGCGCGTGCGAGCAGGGAGTAGCCGTCACGATGCGCGACGAGGAGCAGGAAGGGGTCCGAGTCGCCGTGAATCCGGGCGATGCCGTTGGCTGCGCTCAGGCTTTCGTTCGTGACCGCACCGATGTGGATCCCGGTGCCCCGGAACGAACCTTCGATCTGGGCCAGAACGTGCTCGATGCCGAACCCGATCAGGAAGCGGGCGGAGCCGTTGCCCCCGGCGCCAGCCCGCTTGCCGCGCACACGGAGTTCCTCTACCCGGAACGG
This sequence comes from Acidobacteriota bacterium, assembly GCA_011523565.1. Classification (GTDB taxonomy): domain Bacteria; phylum Acidobacteriota; class Thermoanaerobaculia; order Multivoradales; family Multivoraceae; genus Multivorans. The sequence continues at coordinate 5,713 of WTGL01000267.1, read as the reverse complement.
CACCTGCTTGCGGAGCTTGAACCGCAGCGCCTCTTCTCGCCGCTGCGGCTGCTTGGGGACCTCTTCGAGTTCGGCGAAGGTCAGCCGGAGCCAGCGGTCCGGGAGAACCAGGGCGGCAGCGGTCACCGGGCTAGAGGTGGCGGTGTCGGCGGCTTGCTGAAGCTCCGAGACGACCTCGTGGAACTGGGCCGGCTCCCGCAGCGGTCCCCCGAGGGCGCCGTCCTGGAAGGTGTCGGCAGGCAGTTCCCGCCGCCTGACGGCCACGAGTTTCGGGACGGATCCGTCCTGGCGGAGAAAGTGGGCCAGGACGAGTTCGCACTCGTCGAGCAGGAACACCGACGCCGGGCCCCGAGGGTCGTCGAGGCCGACCAGGCGTTCAATCCACAAAGGTAACCTTGTTGATCTCACGGAGGGTCGTCACTCCTTGTCGGACCTTCGAGAGTGCGCTTTCGCGCAGGAACCGCATGCCTTCCGCACCCGCGGCGCGGCGGATCTCGGAGGCGGGACGGCGGTCGAGGATCATCTCGCGGATGGAATCGGAGAGGTCGAGCAGTTCGGACACGGCCATCCGGCCGAAGAACCCGGTGCCGTTGCACTCCATGCAGCCGCGGCCTTCGAAGAGCTGCCAGCCGGCGATGTCGGACCTCTCGAGACCGCTCTCCTCGAGGAGCGCGTCGTCGGCCCGCACCGGTTCGCGGCAGTGGTTGCAGATGCGCCGGACGAGACGCTGGGCGAGAATGCAGTTGAGCGCCGCGACGAAGTTGTACAGGTCGACGTTCATGTTGAGGAACCGGCCGAGAACGTCGACCACGTTGTTCGCGTGGACCGTCGTGAAGACGAGGTGGCCGGTCAACGCGGACTGGATCGCGATCTGGGCCGTCTCCTCGTCGCGAATTTCCCCGACCATGATCTTGTCCGGGTCGTGCCTCAGGATCGAGCGGAGCCCGCGGGCGAAGGTCAGCCCCTTCTTCTCGTTGACCGGAATCTGGGTGATCCCGTCGAGCTGGTACTCGACCGGATCCTCGATCGTGATGATCTTGTCCTCGCTCGACTGGATCTCGGAGAGGCATGCGTAGAGCGTGGTCGTCTTTCCCGACCCGGTCGGCCCGGTGACCAGCACCATGCCGTAGGGCTCGCGGATGAACTTGCGGAGCTTCACGATCGTCTCGTCGTCCAGGCCGAGGACGTCGAGCCGCAGGGTCTTGAACTCCTGGTTCATCGACTCCTTGTCCAGGATGCGGATCACGCAGTCCTCGCCGTGGACGGAGGGCATCACCGAAACCCGGAAGTCGATCGTGCGGCCGCTGACCCGGACCTTGAACCGCCCGTCCTGGGGGATCCGTTTCTCGGCGATGTCGAGCTCCGACATGACCTTGATCCGGCTGACGATCGTCTGGTGATGGCGGCGGTCGATCGGTTCCATCGCCTGGTACAGCACCCCGTCGATGCGGTACTTGATGATCACTTCCTGTTCGCGCGTTTCGATGTGAACGTCCGACGCGCGCCGCTGAATCGCGTTGAAGAGGGTGGAGTCGACCAGCTTGATGATCGGACTCTGGTCGGCCGAGATGCGGTCGATCGAGAGCACCTCGCCGCTGTCCTCGTCCTCCTGGACGAGCTGGATCTTGAAGTCCTCGGTGGCCTCGTCCAGGACGCGTTGGGCGCTCTCGGACTTCTGCAGCAGGTCCTCGATCTCGGTGCGGGTGCCGATCCGCGCCTCGAGCGGCTGACCCAGTTGCAACTCCAGTTCGTCCAGTCTGACGACATCGGTCGGATCAGCCATCACGACCGCGAGGCGGCCCTCCAGCTGGCGCTCGGGAATGAAGCTGTAGCGAAGCATCAGGTCGAACGGGATGTGGCGGAAGAGGTCGTTGTCGATACGGAAGTTCTCGAGATCGGCGACCTCCAGGCCGAACCGGGCCGCGATCCGGGCCGCCTCGTTCCGTTCGCGGGCGAGGCGACCCTCCTCCTCGCTGGCCAGGCGAAGGCTCTCGAGTTCCGAGACGCCTTCCGCGATGAGGCGCCGGTTGCGAGCCGCGGTCGTTTCGTCCTGGACGACCATCAGCCCTGAACCTGTCCGAGCACGCTGAACAGCGGCAGATACATGGAGAGAACGAGAAGTGCGATCGTGAAGCCCATGACGACCAGCATCACCGGCTCGATCAGGGAGAGCAGGCGCTCGGTGCGGGTCTCGACGTCCTCGTCCAGAAAGTCGGACACGCTGTTCACCATCTCGTCCAAAGCTCCGGTCGCTTCGCCGACCTTGACCATGTCGATCGCAAGATCGGTGAACGCCTCGGATTCCTCGAGTGCCACATGGAATGCCGCGCCCTCTCGAATCCGGGGACCGAGAGCCACCGCGCGACGGTGGAGGAACCGGTTCGTGACCGCGGAGGTCGCGGTGTCGAGCGCCGCGGCCAGCGGCAGGCCGCCGTGCAGCAGGGTGGCCAGGGAGCGGCAGAACTCGGACAGCGCGAAACGGTGGAGGATCGGTCCGATGATCGGCAGCCGCAGCTTCAGACGGTCGACGACGGCGCCGAGGCGACCGCTGCGTCCAACCCTCCAGGCGGCCCAGGCGGCGATCGCCGCCGCCGCGACCAGGACCAGTGTGGTCGGGTTGCGCAAGAGCGCTGACAGGCCGAGCAGCATCTGCGTGATCCAGGGCAGGTCGAGGTCGAGAGCCTGGTAGAACTCCTCGAAGCGCGGCATGACGAAGAACATCATCACCGCCACGATGCCGACCGACAGGCAGACCAGCAGCGCCGGGTAGAAGAGCGCGCTGACGACGCGCTTGCGTGAACTGGTGACCAGCTTGAGTTGACGGACGTAGCGGCGGATCACCCGCTCCAGGCCGCCGCTCTGCTCGCCGGCCTTGAGCATCGACGCGTAGATCGGCGGGAACGCCTCGCCGGCCTCGGCGAACGCGTCGGAGAGCTCGGCGCCGCTCTCGACTCGGTCCTTGATCTCGGCCAGCTCTTCCCTGAACGCCGTGTGGCGCTGCCGCTCGTGCATCAGCTCCAGGCACTGGAGCAGGGGCAGTCCGGCGCCGAGGAGGCCGGCCATCTGCTGATTGAAGACGAGGAAGTCGGGGCCGGGGATCGACTTGCGCGAGCCTTGTCCGGTCGCGGAGGCCGACCCCAGCAGCGATCCCAGCATGTGCTGCAGGCCGCGGCGTCTGATCTCGAAGACGTAGAGCCCGCGACGCTCGATCTCGCGTCGCGCGCTCCTCAGATCGGGAGCCTCGTGGATCTGCTCGACGATGCGACCGTCGGCAGTGCCGAGCCGGCAGACGAACTGCATGACCGGGATCGCCCTACTCGCCCGCGCTCAGGTCGTCTTCCTGAGGCGGGTTGACGGTGACCGCGACGACCAGTCCGCTGTCGGCCGAGTCGCGGGACGAAATCGCCAGCACGAGGGGCTTGCCGACCCACACGTTCACGTGGCCGTTGAAGATCCGCTCGCCCAGGCTGTCTCCGCGGCTGCGGTCGACCTCCACGCCGTAGAGCTTGAGCCGGCGGTCGAGCAGCACGGTGCCGACCCGGAAGCCGATCCGGAACTCGGTACCGATCTCGAAGCGCACGTCCTCGCCTTCCATGGCCTCGAACCGCCCCTCGCCGAGTAGCCGGTAGCTCGTGAAGGCCAGCCAATCGCCAAGCTCGTCGGTGAGTTGGGCCGGCAACTCGGAGCGCGGGTCGCCGCGACCGCGGCGCGACGCCTCGAGAATGAAGATCTCCAACTCGATCTGACGGCGTGGATGGTCGAAGTCGCGGAGCAGTGCCAGCAAGTGCTCCAGAACGCTGCGCGCGTCTCGCAGCACCAGCGTGTTCGTCGCGCGTTGCAGTTCGATCGTGCCGTGCGGCGACATCTCGCCCTGCATCCATTCCAGCGCGTCGTCGGCGCGCTGATGCTGGAGCGTGAACGCGTGGCGGACCTGGGTCTCGGCCTCCTGCTGCGCGGCCGCCGTGGCCGAAAGCAGCAGCGGAAAGGCGACGGCGAGAGCGACGCGCGTACGCGCGGAAGCAGCCGCCGTCATGGTGCGACCTCCGTGACCACCAGGACCATGTCGAGCTTGGAGTCGATGCCGTTCCCCGGGAACTGGAAGACGCCCACCGGCTCGTCGCCGAGCGGCTCGACGAGCGGGGCCATGGCGATGTGGGGTGAGAGACTCAGTTCGGAGTCCACGACTTCGCCGGGCGACGGCGCGGTCTCCGGCCAGAGCAGGAAACCCAGGCCGAACGCCGCCGCCGCGGCGCCTGCCGCCAGCACCGACGCGACGGGGACCCGCCGGCGAGCGCTCCGGGCCGCCTTGAGCCGCCTCTTGGTGGCGCGCCCGTCGAGCTCGAGCCGGACCCGGCTGCGGAGTTCATCGACCTCCTGTGCCGTGGCGGTGCGGTCACGAGCGCCGGCGAAGGCGCCGCTCAAGAGGAGAAGCGGATCGACCTGGAGCGAAACCGCGCGGCAACGCTCGCAGTCCTCCCGGTGGCGCAGGGCATCTGCCCAGGCCCGGTCGATGACCGTGGCGCCGATCTCGGGGCTCCGTTCGGCGTGCTCGCGCTCGCGCGAGAGAGCAGCCCAGTCCGGGCAGGCGGTCGTCATGAGCGATCCTCGATCCCGGCGTGCTGGCCCCGGGCGTTTTGGGCGTATTCGGGGTACCGCTTTTGCAACTCCTTGCGGAGTTGCCGGCGGCTGTTGAACAGGTGGTTGCGGACGGTGGACGGCCGAATGCCGAGAATGTGAGCGATCTCCTTGCCCTTCAGCCCTTCCATTTCGCGCAGTACGAAGACCGCGCGCTGCTTCTCGCTCAGCGTCGACGCCAACTCTTGGAACACAGTCTGGACCTCCTGTTCGGACAGGTTTTCGAGTTGCCGCGCGAAGGCCTCGCCGCGCTGGTGGTCGTGCTGCAACTGGAAGCTCTGCAGCGAGCGGATGCGGGACGCGCGGGAGCGCAGGTGGTCGATCGCGAGGTTGGAGACGATGCGGTAGATCCAGGTGTTCGGGCTGTAGCGCTGGTCGAAGCGTTGGCGAGAATCCCAGATGCGCAGGAAAGCGATCTGGACGATGTCGCGTGCGTCCTCCCGGTCTCCCACCATGCTGGTCGCCAGGTGCAGCAGATGTGACGCCTTGCGGCGCATCAACTCGTCGAGCGCGAGTTCGTCGTCGCGGCGCATGCCGGCCAGGAGTTCGACATCGGACGCCTCGGACCACGCCGCCTTGCGCTGACGTCGCGAGTACGCGATCGTCAGGCCGCTACGTGGAGAATCTTCGCGTGGCGGTTCCATGCGGATGGCTTGCGCGGATCTCATGCCTCGCTGGCGGCAGGGTTGGGCGTGGCGGCTCCCGTGCTGCTGGCCCGGCGCGGACGGCACTACCTGCCGACGCTGCCTGCCCGGCTGGGACGTTTGCCGGAGGCCCGGGGGACCCGACCGCTGTGGCTGCACGCGGCGTCGGTGGGCGAGGCCGGAGTCGCGGCGACCCTGGCGCGGGCCCTGCCGCCGGACCTCGACCTGGTGGTCACGACGGTGACGCCCACCGGTCAGGCCGCGGCAAAGAAGCTGTTCGAGCCGCTGACCGCGGGCGGCAGGAGCGTCGTCGTCACCTACCTGCCGTTCGACCTGGGGTTGCTGGTCGGTCGTTTTCTGGATCGCTACGCGCCGCGCGGTCTGGTCCTGTTCGAGAGCGAGCTCTGGCCCCTGCTGCTGCGGGACTGCCGCCG
>WTGL01000216.1:10429-18207 GCA_011523565.1 Acidobacteriota bacterium | reverse complement strand
CTCGGCGTCGTAGGCGGAGACGTAGCCGCGCCGCTTGCCGCTCTCCGAGCTGCCCTGGCCGATGAACACCTTGCCCGCCGCGGCGCGGGGAGCGCCCGTGATGTTGAAGCGGCCGAGCGCCGAGGGATGCCAGGTATCGACGTCCCAGACCTCTTCGCCGGTTGCCGCGTCGACCGCTACGAGCCGCCCGTCGAACAGGGCGACGTAGACCTTGCCCCTGTAGACCGCGACGCCGCGGTTCGCCACGCCGCCGCAGCAGGAGTACTTCACGTAGGTGCGGTCCGTCTGCGGGTCGTGGGTCCAGATCTCCTCGCCGGTGGCGGGGTCGAGCGCGTAGATCACGCCCCATCCGTTCGTCGCGTACATCACCCCGTCGACGACCAGCGGTGTGCCCTGCATCCGCTCGGAGCGGCCGCCGATCGGTTTGGACCAGGCGAGCTTCAGATTCCCGACGTTCTCGCGGGTGATCTGGTCGAGGGTGGAGAAGCGCTGCTCCTTGTACGTCTGGCCGTAGGTGAGCCAGCTCCCGGGCTCGTCCTCCGCCGCGCGGATGATCCGCTCGTCGTCGACGTTGCCGGCGGTGGGGGTCGTGCCCGGGCCAGCGCCATCGCCGCCGCAGGCGACCGTCAGCAGCAGAAGGACGGAGAGGGCGGCCGCCGCCGACGGTGCGCGTCCAGTCGGTTCGCTCATCTTGAAGATCCTCGGGGTTCGCCGGGCAACCTAAGCGTCTGAGGCCGGTGTGTCAACGGGCGATCAGGTGAGTTGCGGTCGCATCGACGGACGCGGGAGTGCCGTGCCCGGTGCGAGCTGGGGTTGGCTAGACACGCTCAGTAGGCGTCGCCGCGGCGGAGGATGGCGTAGACGTGGAGGACCCCAGCCTCGCGATCAGGTGTCATGAGAATCCGCCAACCGCCGACGCGGGTGCGATAGTCGCCCTTGAGCGTTCCGCGCAGAGGGCGCACGCGAGGGTGGCTCAGGGGCTGATCGGAGCTTTGGAGATCAAGCAGTGCCGTCTTGAGACGCTGCCGAGTGGTTGCGTCGAGCCTCAGGTACTGCTTCTCCGCTGACGGATGGACCTCAATCCTCCAGTTCATCCAGACTCTTGCCCGGGACGCCTGACTCGACCTCCTTCTTGCCGCGCTCGATCGCCTCCACCCACTCGGGGCGAGACAGAAGGTCGAGCGTTTCCTTGTGGCGTTCGATGTACTCGTCGATCAGGTCGGAGAGGATCACCTTCATCTCGGTCCTCTCGATACCCGCGATGATCTTCAGGATGTCCCGTTTCTCGGCCGGGATTCTCACTGTCGCTGTAGCCATGCCGATCTCCGTCGCCTGGTTCACTAGTAGCCTAGGCGCTTGAGCGCCTGAGTTCAATCGGGAAGCGCTCGCGGGCGACTATTGATCCTCGCCGCCCTCGATCAACGCCTTGTCGACATCGTAGTGGTCGGCCTCGGTGAGGTTGGCCTTCATCGGGGCGAGGCGCTGACGGGAGCGCTCGGCTGCCGGGTCAGGCTCGGGGTCGACGAGTGTGCTGGCGAGGAAAAGGTAGGCCTCCCGGGTCCGGGGGACGAGCGTCCGCCCGGTGTGATCGGCGCCGTAATACAGGCGGTACTCGTGGCGGATCTTCTGGTCCCAGAGCACCTGGTGCATGAACTCCGTGCCCTCGTAGAGCCAGTACGCGTCCTCGTCGCCGGCTTCGAGGAAGATCCTGAGTCCTGACTCGCGGATGGCGTCGGCCCGGGCCTGAGCGATCGTGGCCGGGTTGTTCGCATTCCAGTACTCACGGTCGACCGGGCTGCCGTAGATCATCTCCATCAGGTCGTCGGCGCGCCAGAAGCGGTGCTTGGGGCGCATGTCGTTCCAGTCGTCGATCGGTTCGATGCCGGGCTCCATGGAAGCTACGGCGCCGAACGTCTCGGGGTACTTGAACGCCAGCCGCAGGGAGCCCATGCCGCCCATCGAGATGCCGGTGACCAGGGTGCCGCGGCGATCCGTGCGCACGTTGAAGGTCTCCCGCAGGTGGGCGAGGAAGGGCCCGATCAGGAAGGACTCCCACTTCTGCGAGCCGTCCCTGTAGTCCATGTAGAAGCAGCGCCTGGTGACGCTCGGCGTGACGATGACCATCGGCGGCAGCGTTCCAGCCTCCCACATGCCGACGAAGATCGGCTGCTGCCGTACCCCCAGCACGTCCCGGCTGCCGCCGCCGCCGTGCAGGTTCAGCACGAGCGGAACGGGTTCTTCCAGGTCGTCGTAGCCGGGCGGCAGCAGGGCGTAGTACTCGACTGGCGACGGTACGAGTTCGGACTCGAGGCTGCCAGAGGCGAGGCGCGGGCCTTGAGCCACGGCAGCGGTCGCGAGCAGGCCTACGGCGGCCGCGATGAGGCCCCTCACTGCGTAGATCGCGTACTCGCCCTCTGTCGCCCCCGCCTCGCTTACTGCCACAACGGGCTCGCCGCCTTCATCGTGCGGATCATCATCAGCATGCGGGCGCGATCCTCGCCGCCGGACGGCTCGGAAGCTGTGCTCTCGTACCAGAAGTACTCGGTCTTGGGCGTCTCGCCGACCGCGACGACCCGCCCGCGCACCTCGTAGTCGTGCTCGACGAAGCAGGGCCCTGCGAGATGTTCGATCTCGATCGCACCGTAGAGGCCGACACCGAGATTCGGCCAGTCCTCGAGCAGCCTTCGCTGGTAGCGCGTCAGCAGGCGGATCACCAGGCTTGGCGGCAGGACGGCTTCGCCGTAGCGCTCCGCGGAGTCGTAGTGATCGAGCGGTTCGACGATGACGGAGAGGCGGTGGTCCAGGTCCGCCTGTTCGACCCGGGCCTCGATCCCGTCGAGTTCGCGGCCGGTTCCCAGGGACTCGAAGATGCGGAGGTCGGTGGGTTGGGGCATGGTCTCGACCCGCTGCTCGAGGGGCGTCTTGTCCGTAGTGGAGCCCACCCAGGCGGTGCCTTCCGCGACCCTGCGGCCGTCCTCCATGTCCATCCACACCGGGATCTGCTCGCCAGCCCGCCCGTTCAGGGGCCTGTGGCCGAAGCACCGGACGGCCTCGCCGTCAGTGGTGGCGTACTTGAAGTAGAGCGACAGGCCGCCGGTCCGCCACCACTCCTCACCAAGCGCCTCGACCAGCAGCGGCGGAAACTGCTCCATGTGTAGCGATCCGGCGACCGTGCCGCCGCGCAGCCCGAGCCACCGCGCGGTGCTGTCCTCGTGGATCGAGCCGGGGATCGACTGTTCCAGGTTGCGGGGATGCCGTAGCGGGCCGGCGATCACGCCGTCGGCGATCGGTTTCGGTTCGAAAGGCGTGTGCTCAAGGACCTGTTCGTCGACCATTCGCTGGCGTCCTCCTGGGTTCCTGACTTGATGTCGGCAAGTTGTCGTAACGGTGCGGCTCTAGTGTATTCGTCTCCGCGGCGCGCTTGCCGGATAGTCGGCTTCAGCGTGCCGCTCGGAGACCTGGTGAGAGTTCCGCCGGCAGGTCGGTGGCGCCGGAGTCGAACCGGCGGTAGAGGAGGTAGCTCGCCAGGGTCTCGGTGAGCGGCAGTCCCCGTTCTTCGAGGCGGGGCTTCATGCCGCCGACGATGTAGTTCACCGTGATGTCGGCGGCGCGCCGCCAATCGGCGTACGGACCGAGGGCGATGAGGCCGAGCGACAGGGCGTCGAGGGCGAGCGCCTCGTGGGCGTTGCTGGCGCCGAAGCGGTTGATCTGCTCCGCGAGGTTGTCGAGACCGAGGGCGATCCTGCCGCGCACTTCGTCCGCGCGGGAGTCCCCGGCCTGGACCCGAGCCAGCCAGTACTCGATCATCGCGCGCAGCATGACCGAGTGGTACTGGATGCGGGCGTTGTGCGGATCGATCCACCGTCCGTTGGCGCGCTGGCCGGGCATCGTGCCGATCTCCATCTTGATCCTGGCCGCGTCGAGCCAACGGTGTTCGCCGGTTACCCGGTAGAGCCGGGACAGCAGGTAGCCCGAGAAGCTGTTGTAGTTCCAGTTGGTGACCAGGATCTGGCTCGCCGCCCACTCGCCGGCTCGCTCCGCGGCGCGGAGATAACGCTCGTCGCCGGTGGCCGCGTAGCCGTAGAGCAGCGCGATCCCGGACATCCCGTTGTCGAACTGCAGGCCGCCGTCGCCCAGGTTGAACACGTTGACGATCCAGCCGTTCTCGACCACGTCGTCGCGCGGATGGCCGGCCCGGAAGGCGCGCTCCACCATGCTTGCGGCGCTGGACTTGAGCCCAGGTCCGCCGGGGTGGTAGGGGTAGCCGAAGACCCCGTAGCGCTCGCTTTGGGCTGTCAACAGGTAGTCGAGACCCTCGCGGGCGCGCCGCAGGTAGGCGTCACGGTCCGGGAGGCTGGCCTCCCAGGACTGGAGGTAGGCGCGGACATGGCGGACTGTTACCCGCAGGCGGTTGCCCTCCTGGATGTCGGCGTCGGCTGGCGAGGCGCCTTCCCAGCCCTGGCGGCCGGCCATGCGGCTGAAGGAGCCTGCCCAGGCTTCGCTCAGGGCTCGGAAGTCCGGGGCGCTGGCGTCGATGGGCCCGCCGTACTCGGGGCGCCGCTCCGGATAGCCGGCGAAGTCGCCGAGTGAACGCTCGAGCTGGTCGAGTTGGGCTGCGAGACCCGGAGCGTCCCGCGACTCCATCGCACGCGCGATGCCGGGCGCCAGTTGGCGGATGACTTGCTGCTGGTGCGCCGGCAGTGGACGCCACAGTTCAGGATCGAAGCCCGAACCGACCAGGCCCGCTTCCTGGGTGGACGCGGGGGAGGCGAGCGAGAGGAGGAGGGCGACCGTTGCCGGCCATGTCCGGGCCGAAGAGGTTCCCGGGACCACCCTCGTCGGGGCGATCAAGGACTCGGAGCTCGATACCAGATCGGCGAGGTCCAGGCCCGCTCCTGGATTCGCCAGGGCTGCTCGGGATCGGCGCATGCAGCCGGCCGCTCGCTTTCGGGTAGCGCAGCGCACTGGAGCGCGTTCCAGCGGCAACTCGGGTTCTCGAGGACTCTCGCGTAGTAGACGGCCGACCGGGAAGGGTCGAACTCGGGATCGGTCCACGTGGCGCACAGGGAGGCAGCGCCGTCGCCGCTCCGTTCGCAGGTCGACCTGGACACGTCGGCTCCGTTGTCCGGGTCGCCGGCGACGTCGAAGACGCGCTCGTGGAAGAGACCGTCGTCGCCGACCCAGCCCTTGATGATCTGGATCCGCTGCAGGGGCGTGCCCGGATGTTCGGCGGTACCCAGGTCGGCGATGGCCGACACGAACAGCGTCGGCGCCCCGGATCCGTCGCTGGCCGGTAGCACGTTGCCCATCGGCACGGCCGTTTCGTAGGCCTCGGCGATCATGTCCTGGCTCGAGCAGAGGTCGGGGAGGTCCCAGCCGCCGAACAGGCGCGCCCTGATCCGCACGCCGCTGGTGCCGAAGGTCTCCTTGCGCAGCATCGCGTCGAACAGGGAGTCCCTGGAGTTCTCCTCGGCCCAGACGCCGATCAAGCCGCCGGGGTTCCGCAGGCGGTGGGGTGCGTAGGCGGGCGTCGTGAGCCGCTTCTCGAGGTCCGAGTCGACGTTGGCGTTCTGGCCCTGGTAGTCGTACTCGTCCGTGTCGCCCGGGAGACCGTTGTGGCCGTCGGTCGAGGCGGTGATCCCGAACTGCATCGGGTTGACGCCCAGGCGCTCCTCCTGCGCCATTCCCTCGATCAGGGCGTAGCGGACGAAGTCGAGCCGTGACTGACAGCCCTGGCCGCGCAGCCCGCCGACGCCCGTGCCGTCCTCGCAGTCGGGCGGGCGTTCGCCGTCGATGTAGCGGACCTTCTCGAAGTCGCAGAACTCGTCCTCGCCGCCGGCGACGCCCCACATGCCGCGGCGGCACTCCGAGTCGCCCTTCGCCTGCATGATCTCGACCAGGGCGTCCATCTCGGCCTGAAGGCTCGCCTGCGCCCGCTGTTCGTCGATCGGAGCGCCACCCCAGTCGAGGGTGAACATCTGGCCGTTCGAGATGTTCGGGTTGTGGGGGATGGTGAGCGCCTGGCAGCCGGTGCCAGTGTCGTTGCACCGGCTCTTCAGCCGGGTCCAGAGGTCGAGCGGCTGGTCGGCGTCCATCCAGGAGATCGGCAGCTCCGGCGCGATCTCGTTTCGCAGGATGACATTGCGATGCACCTTGGACAGGCCCGGCATGCGCGTGTACTCCCAGCCGTGGAACGTCGTGAAGGAGCAGTCGCTCGACCGGTCGTAGTGCTGTTCCGCGGCCGCCTGGGTCAAGCCCCAGGCGGTGAGCAGGCCCTGCCGGCAGACACTTGTATCCTCGCCACAGAGCCCCGGCACCCGGCCAGTGAGGCGGTGGTCCATCCAGGCCGCGCGCTCCTCGGCCGTGCTTCCCGGCCGCATGCCGCGGCAGGCGGGTTCGTCGTAGAGGGGCGAGGACGGGTCGGTACAGACAGAGACTTCGCCCAACCACTCGGAGTGGTCGGTAACGGCCGCGAAGTCGAGGGGCCGAACGAGCTGGGCGACGCGCGTCGGTTGTCCCGCGTCGTCGAGTGGACCGAGTCCGAGCGCTTCGCCGCGGGCGAAGCGGTAGGCGTCGTCGGGGGTCTGGAAGCCGCCGCGTCCGAGGGCATCCAGTGAGAAGGCGGTGTGAGTGTGGAGGTCGCCGAAGAACGCCTGGCGCAGCGGGTCCCGATCCGCGCAGGGCTCCTGGGGAGTCAGTTCGGTTGGCTCAGCCGGCGCGCTGGGAGGACTCCACTCCTGGGTGACGTAGGGCGGGATTCCGGTCGGGGGTACCTGGTCGCCGCTCGAATAGTCGGTCTGGCCGCCGCACGCCAGCGCGGCGACGGTCGCGAGCGTCAGGCGAACGACGGCAGGGAGAGCGAGAAACCGGCGCGGCCTCATCCGGACCACCTCCTCGATTCTGGGGGAGAGCTTGCGGGGAAGCTACCACGCAGCCTGTCGAGTCGAACTGGAGCCGACGAGCGGATTTGAACCGCTGACCTGCTGATTACGAATCAGCTGCTCTGCCACTGAGCTACGTCGGCATCACCGGGCGAGACGGCCGGTCTCAGCGCGAGGACGCCGGAGTGTAGCAGCGCGCGGTCACGGAACGGCTGCCGACGTCGTGGTCGGCTGCCCGCGGTCCCAGCAGCCGATCTTCAGCCGTTGGTACTGTGTCGGCTCTGCTTGACGAAGACCGAACCGGAGGCCGCGGATGGATGACCTTGACCGTTTGGGTGCAGCGCTGGAGCGAATCGCCGAAGCCATGGAGAAACTCCTCTTCTGGGTCAAGGTGGTGGTGTTGGCGGGTCTAGCGTACGTGGTCCTGATCGTGCTGGTCCTCGGGATAGTGGGGTTGTTTCAGAACTTCAGGAGCGGCCCGATGGGCTTCTGATGACCGTCCAGCAGTTCCCCCGAGCGCAGGGGCCGCCGCCGGGCCGCGGCGGCCTGGCGGGCCTCTTCAGGGAACGGCAGTTCCGCTGGCTCTACATCTCGAACACGACGTTCTTTCTGGCCATGCAGGGCCAGTTGGTCGTGCGTGCGTGGCTCGTCTTCTCGATCACCGGCCGGGAGCTGGCGCTCGGGTTGGTGACTCTGATGGTCGCGCTCGCGATGCTCAGCCTCGGGCCGGTCGGCGGCGTGGTCGCGGACCGGTTCGAGCGGCGGTCGCTGGTCGTAGCCGGTCAGACGACCGTTGTTGTGGCCGAGCTGGTCGTTCTGTCGCTCCTCCTCGGCGGCCGGCTGGAGTTCTGGCACATCCTGGTGCAGGTCGCGTTCGTCGGCGCCGTCTTCCCGTTC
>WTGL01000216.1:6796-10419 GCA_011523565.1 Acidobacteriota bacterium | reverse complement strand
CGTGATGCCGGCCCGGAACGCGATCATCGCGAACGTGGTCGGCCGTCGCCGCCTGACCGGTGCGATGGCGCTCACGATGACCGCGATGAACGTCACGCGCGTCGTGGGCCCGGCGGTGGCCGGGGCTCTGATCGGGGCCGCCGGCGTGACGGTGGCCTATTCGATCAACGTGGCGCTCTACGCCCTGGCCCTCGCCGGGATGATGGCGGTGGGCCGGGCGCCGGTGGCGGATCGCGCGGACAGCTCCCTGTTGCAGAACATGGCGGAGGGTTTCCGCTACGTGCGGGAACACCGTCTGGTCCTGGTGCTCCTGTTCTTCGGTCTGGTGCCGATGTTCCTGGTCATGCCGTTCCAGACACTCCTGGTCGTGTTTGCCGAGGAGATCTGGGAAGTCGGGCCGAGGGGCTTCGGCATGCTGAGCGGAGCGGCTGGCATTGGCGGGGTGGTCGGAGCGGCCTTCGTCGCCTGGCGCGGCAACGCGAGCCGGCGCCTGCGGCTGATGATGACCAGCGTCTTTGCGTTCGGTCTGCTGATGATGGGGTTCGCACTCAGCCCCTGGTTCTGGCTCGCGCTGCCTCTGCTGCTCGCCGGCAGCGCCTTCCAGGCGATCTACACCACCCTGAACAACACCGCGATCCATGTGCTGATCCCGGACTCGGTGCGCGGCCGGGTTTCCGGTTTTCTGACGATGTCGTTCTCGCTGCCAATGCTGGGCGCCGTGCCGATCAGTGCGCTCGCCGAGGTGTGGGGCGCGGCTCTCTCGGTGGGCCTGGCCTCGCTGCTGGCGGTCGTGGTGGCGGTCGTGTTCTATCTGGCGAGTCCGGATCTGCGACGGATGGACCTGTCGATCCTGAAGGCGTTCCGGGAGGCGATCGTGCTCGATGCGGACCGCCCGAGCGGCGCACGGCCGGCGTCTCCCGCTGCCAGGCGGACCGCGGGAGGAGAGTAGGGGAGGCTCGGATGCTGATCACGATCTCGAGGCAGTACGCGTCCGGCGGCACCCAGGTGGCGACGCTGGTGGCGGAGCGGCTCGGATGGCGGCTTGTCGGAAACGCCCTGATCGATGAAGTCGCGCGCCGTGCCGGCATCCCGCCGGAGGAGGTCCAGGCGCGTGAGGACCGTCCGCCGAGTTTCGTCGAGCGTCTTGCCCGCGTCGCCAGCGCCCAGCTTCCCGACCTCTTCCTGCCCGCGCCGCCGCTTGGCCAGCCGATCGGCGAGGGCAACCTGGTCCGCGTGACCCGGAGCGTCGTCTGCGAGATGGCGGGCGAGGGCCCCTGCGTGTTCGTGGGCCGGGCGTCGGCGGCCGTGCTGGCATGGCGAGAGGACGCTCTGCATGTGCGGCTCGTGGCGGGGCCGGAGTTCCGGCGCCGTGTCGCGGTCGAGGTGATGGGCGTTGACGCGGCGGAAGCCGGAGCCGTGGTCGAGCGTCGCGACGCGAACCGCATCCGCTATCACCGCGAGTACTACGCCCGGGACTGCGACGATCCCCGCCACTACGACCTCGTCCTGAACACGGAGCGTCTCGGCTTCCCGGGCGCCGCGGACCAGATCGTCCACCGGGCCCGCGCGCTGGGTTGGGCGGATTGACGCGACGGTACGTTTTCCCGCCCGTCCGGTGACGGGCTTTCACCGCGGCTTTCGCTACGATCGATGCTACGATGAGTAGCTGTCGAAACCGGCAACCAGGGACGGAGACTTCGACATGGCGATCAACATAGCCCATCGACCGGATCTCGACGAGCGTGTCGAGTTCCTCGCCAAGGTCCTGCACGGAGGTGTCCGCGGCAGCAAGGTCAAGGTGATCGAGAGCGCGATCGAGGCGCTGGAGGAGAAGCGGGGCGTTCGGAAGTGCAGCCCCGACGAGATTCGGGTTGCACTGACGAAACTCAGCGAGAAGGGGCCACAGTTGCGGGCTGAGGCCCTGGCTGCCGACCCGACGCTTGACCCGGACAGGCCACTGTCCGAGACGCTCTTCGAGAAGCTCTACGATGAGCGGGGACTGCCGAAGTGATTGCCGTCGACTCTTCGGCGGTCATGGCGATTCTCCATGAGGAGCCGGAGTTCCGGACCTTTCGGGACTGCATCCTGGGTGCCGGCGGTGCGGTTCTTTCCGCCGGTTCGGTGGTCGAGTTGGCTGCCGTTACCGCAGGGAAGGCACTGGCGTCCGCCGCCTTCGACGAGTTCCTCCTGCTTCCCTTCATCGAGATCGAACCGGTTGACGCGGAGCAGGCGCTCGTGGCGGTCGAAGCGTATCGACGGTTCGGCAAGGGCCTTCATCCCGCCCGACTGAACTTCGGCGACACGTTCGCCTACGCCCTCGCGCGCCAGAAGAAGCTCCCGCTTCTCTTCAAGGGCAGAGACTTCTCGTTGACCGACATCGAGCCGGCGCTTCCCGCATAGCCGCCCGGATCGCCACTGATCCCTGCTCCTGGGTGACGACGGGATGGGCCAAAACACCGAGCCTGCGAGGGAGTTTCGGGGCGCTAGTTCCCCTCGGTGGGCTCCAGCTTGTCCTGGGTCCTGGTCTCGAAGTCGCTGGCGGCGTGGCGCTCGCGGAGTTGCTTCTCCGGAGGTCCGAACGCCCGGTTCACCATCTGCCCGCGCTTGACCGCCGGCCGCCCGGCAATCTCTCGCGACCACCGGTTCACGTGCTCGTAGGTGTGGGCCTCGATGAACTCGCCGGCGCCGTAGAGCTTGCCGGCGGCCAGCGCCCCGTACCAGGGCCAGATCGCCATGTCGGCGATCGTGTACTCGCTGCCCGCCATGTACTGCGATTCGGCCAGGTGGCGGTCCAGCACGTCGAGCTGGCGCTTGACCTCCATGGTGAAGCGGTTGATCGCGTACTCGAACTTCTCGGGCGCGTAGGCGTAGAAGTGGCCGAAGCCGCCGCCGAGGTAGGGGGCGCTACCCATCTGCCAGAACAGCCAGGACATGCACTCGGTGCGGGCGGCGTGCTCCTCGGGAAGGAACTCGCCGAACTTCTCGGCCAGGTAGAGGAGGATGGAGCCGGACTCGAACACCCGTCTCGGCGGCTCCGTGCTCCGGTCCAGCAGCGCCGGGATCTTGGAGTTCGGGTTGACCGCGACAAAGCCGCTCGAGAACTGGTCGCCCTCGCCGATGTTGATCAGGTAGGCGTCGTACTCGGCGTCGCGGCCAAGCTCCAGGAGCTCCTCGAGCATCACCGTGACCTTGACTCCGTTCGGTGTTGCCAGCGAGTAGAGCTGGAGCGGGTTGTCGCCGACCGGCAACTCCTGCTCGTGGGTTGGACCGGCGATCGGGCGGTTGATCTTGGCGAAGCGGCCGCCGCTTTCGGCGTCCCACTTCCAGACCTTGGGCGGTTCATACGACATGCATTGACCCTCGCTTCGTTCGAAAGGGGTGAGTGTGTGTGTGTCGGGGCCGGTAACCGGTTCGCTGACGGCTACCAGGTGTCGATGTAGGGCCGCTTCTTGCCGGTACGGGGCGGCGGCTTGGGCAGCCGCTTCATGCTCTCCGTGATCCAGGAGCGCGTATCCGCGGGATCGATCACGTCGTCCAGGCCCCCTCCGGCGGCGGCGTTGACGGCCTTCGCGCGTTCGTACGAGGCTTCGACCCGGCGCTCGAACTCGAGCCGCCGCTCCTCG
>WTGL01000216.1:6347-6786 GCA_011523565.1 Acidobacteriota bacterium | reverse complement strand
GATCGCGGCCAGTTCCTTGCGGTAGCCGAGCTTGACCGCGCCCTCGATGTTCATGCCGGCGAACTCGGCTGTCGGCCAGCCGACAGTGAAGAAGCCGACCAGCGAACTGGCACCGCACATCGCCTGCACGCCGAGGCCGTAGGCCTTGCGAACGACGACGCCAAACATGGGAACGGACAGGTTGGCGCCGGTATTGAACATGCGCGCGCAGTGGCGGACCAGAGCGGTCTTCTCATGGTCGGGGCCGACCATGATGCCCGGGCAGTCCATCAGGCTCAGCACGGGGATGTCGAAGGCGTCGCAGAGCTGAAGGAAGCGGGCCCCCTTGTCGGACCCGTCCGAGTCGATCGCCCCGGCCAGATGGTGCGGGTTGTTTGCGATCACTCCCATCGGCCTGCCCTCGACGCGGATCAGGGCGGTGATCACTCCGATTCCGAAC
>WTGL01000216.1:5340-6337 GCA_011523565.1 Acidobacteriota bacterium | reverse complement strand
GGCGATCGTGTGGACGATCTCCTGCATGTCGTAGAGGCGGAGCCGGTTCTCCGGGACCACGTGGCGTAGCGGCCGCTGGTCGTGGGCCTCCCAATCGGAGGTCGGCCCCTGGAAGTAGGAGAGGTACTTCCTGGCGATGTCGACGGCCTCCTCCTCGTCCTCGACCAGGATGTCGACGACGCCGTTCGGCACCTGGAAGGACATCGGGCCGACCTCCTCCGGCGTGTAGATGCCCAGGCCGCCGCCCTCGATCATCGCCGGGCCGCCCATGGCGATCGTCGAGGCCTTCGTGGCGATGATCACGTCGCAGCAGGCGAGCAGCGCCGTGTTGCCGGCGAAGCAGCGCCCGTTGTTCACGCCGACCAGGGGAATGAGCCCCGAGAGCTTGGAAAACTGGGTGAAGGTGTAGGTGTCGAACGCGACCCGCGGCCCCGTGTAGTCGTCGCCCGGCCGGCCGCCGCCGCCTTCGGTGAAGAAGACGAGCGGCAGCATGTAGCGGTTGGCGAGTTCGAACAGGCGGTCCTGCTTGTAGTGGTTGCGGCCGCCCTGGGTGCCGGCGAGCACGGTGTAGTCGTAGGACAGGACGATCGCCCGTGAGCGCTCGTCGTCGAACAGGTCGCCGTTGATCGACCCGGTGCCGGCGACCACGCCGTCGGCGGGCGTGTACCGGCGGAGCGTCTCGTCGTCGTACTTCTGGTGCTGGCGGGCGACGAGGAGCGGCCAGTACTCCTTGAAGGAGCCGGCGTCGACGAGCTGCTCGATGTTCTCGCGCGGAGTTCGGAAACCGAAGCGGCGGCGCCGCGCGACGGCGTCCGGACGGTTCTCGTCCAGGGTGTAGGCGTGCCGCTGGATGTTCTCCTCGAGATCCGGCCGGATGTAGTCCGGATCGATCTCGATGGCGGCGTTGGCCGCCTCGCCGCCGGCGGCTTCCTCGACCAGTACGAGCGGATAGCCCTCGCGGATCGTGTCGCCGGCCGCCATCGTCACCCGGCTGACC
>WTGL01000216.1:0-5330 GCA_011523565.1 Acidobacteriota bacterium | reverse complement strand
GAGGACGTGCTCCATCTTCATCGCCTCGATCACCGCGACCTGCTGGCCGCGCAGGACTTCGTCGCCTTCGGCCACGTCGATGCTGACGATCGTCCCCTGGATCGGCGCGGCGATGCCGACGGCGCCCTCGGCGACGCCTGCCCCGGCCTCGTCTGCATCCGCCGGCGTCTCCTTCCCGGCCTCGGCGGCCTTCGTCTCCTGGTCGTAGGTGAACAAAGCGAGCGGATCGGCGCTGTCGACGCGGGCGCCGGCAAAGCCGCGGTCGCGGGCCTCCCGCTCGGCGGGTGGGGAGCTGGCGGCGTCCGGCACTGCCGGTACGAAGCGCTGTCTCCGGCCGTTGCCGGCTGCCGATGCAAGCTCACCGGCGTGGTCGTCGAGCCAGCGCGTGTAGAGACGGCCGGCCTCGAAGTCGGGGTGGTTCAACACGCTCTGCAGCCACGGGATGTTCGTGGCCGCACCGCCGATCCGGAATTCGTCGAGTGCTCGGGATGTCCGCTTCACCGCGTGGCCGAAATCGTTCGACGGAGAGTGAGCGATCACCTTGGCGAGCAGCGAGTCGAAGGCGGGGTTCGCCTCGTAGCCGGCGTAGCCGCAACCGTCGATCCGCACTCCCGGACCGCTGGGCGGTTCGTAGGCGGCGAGGACGCCGGAAGAGGGCCTGACGTTGCCGTCGGCGTCCAGCGTCTCCAGATTGATCCTCGCCTGGATCGCGAAGCCGCACGGCTGGCGGGCGTCCGGTGCGTCGAGACCCAGGTCGGCGATCGACTCGCCGGCGGCGACTCGAAGCTGGGCCTGTACCAGGTCGACGCCGGTGACGGCCTCGGTTACGGTGTGCTCGACCTGCAGGCGGGCGTTGGCTTCGATGAAGGCGAACCGGCCGTCGCTGCCGGTTCCCGGGGCGTCGCCGTTGCCTGCGGCGTCATCGCCGAGACGGCCCGCGTCGACCAGGAACTCGAACGTTCCGAGGCTGTTGTAGCTGGCAGCACTCCCGAGGCGCAGCGCCGCGTCGATGATCGCGACCCGTAGTCCGGCGGGGAGGTTCGGCGCCGGCGCCGTCTCGACCACCTTCTGGTGCCGGCGCTGGGCGCTGCACTCCCGTTCGCCGAAGTCGATCAGGCCGCCGGCCTCGTCGCCGAGAAGCTGGACCTCGATGTGCCGGGCGCGCGGAATCAGCTCCTCGACGTAGAGACCGCCGTTGCCGAAGGCGCGCTCGGCCTCGGACCGGCAGCGCTCGTAGGCCCGTTCGAGGTCGTCGTCGTCGGTGACGATCCGGGTGCCACGGCCGCCGCCGCCGGCGATTGCCTTGATGATCATGGCGCCGCCGTCGCCGAGGGCGGCGAAGAAGTCCTTCGCCTCGTCCAGGTCGGTGGCCCGTTCGGTGCCGCGCAGGACGGGGACGTCGGCGGTGGTGGCGGCGGCCCGGGCGCGGCCCTTGTCCCCGAACAGTTCCAGGACGTCCGGCCGTGGTCCGACGAAGTTGACGCCTGCTTCGGCGCAGGCCGCGGCCAGGCCGGCGTTCTCTGCCAGGAAGCCGTAGCCCGGATGGAGCGCGTCGCAGTCCGCTTCCACTGCCCGGGCCACGACGTCTTCGATGTGGAGATACGCCGGTACGCCGCGGCCGCGCAGGCCGACCGCTTCGTCGGCGATTCGCAGGTGCAGCCCGTTCGCGTCGTCCTCGGAGTAGATGGCGACCGTGTGGACTCCGAGGTCCATCGCGGCGCGGGCGATCCGTACCGCGATCTCGCCGCGGTTGGCGATCAGGAGGCGGCGCATGGGGCGGCGATTATAGAAGGGAGTGCTGGCGCGTCGGGTCGGGCGTGGGCTCTTCGCGGTCGGCGGCCGCCGGGTCGATGTCGGCTCCCGCCTGCAGGGGAAGACCGTCCGCTCCGAGTTCGATCAGACGATGGCGCGGATCCCCCACGAGGCTCCGCGCGGCCCACTCCCTGACCTCCTGCTCCTGGCTGAACACGACGATCTGCCGTTCGTCGCTGAGAGCGAGCAGCAGGTCGAGGAAGCGGATCGTGCGGTCGGTGTCCGAGTGCACCGTCGCATCGTCGAGGAACAGGGGCGCGGACTCCTTCTTGTCGCCCAGCGCCTCGGCGAGGCCGATGCGGAGCAGCAGGTAGGTCTGGTCGACCGTGCCGTGGGACAGCTCGGTGGCAGACCGGTAGACGCCGTCCTCGACTTCGAGTTGCACCTCCATGCCTTCTTCGGGGTCGATGCGGACCGCCGAGTAGCGGCCGTCGGTGACCAGTTTCAGCCGCTTCTCCAGCGCTTCGCGCAGGTCCGGCGCGAGCATGCGATGGACTTCGTCCTGGGCTGCTTCCAGATGTTCCCTGGTCGTATCGAGGATGTCGCCTGCCCGCCGCAGGAGCTTGACTTCGCGCTCGGCGGCGGTTTGCTCCTCCTCGAGTTCGGCGAGGGGGGGAAAGTCCGCGTCGGCGGCGAGTTGCACTTCCTTCCGGTTGACTTCGATGCGGGCGTCGACGGCGTCGGCGCGGGCCTCGACCAGCTTCCGTTCCAGTGCGTCGTCGTCGAGCGCCTGGACGTCGCCCGTCTCCGTCGAAGGTGAGTCCGCGGTCTGGCTCACCCGATCCGCCGCCGCGTCGCGCCGGGCCGCGAGACTCCGGCGGTCGCTGCCGTCGAGGAGGCGCTGCAGGTGGTCCCAGTCGTTTCGCTGGTCGCGGTGCCGGCGCTCCCGGTTCTCGTACCGATCGATCAAGACGGCGGGGGATGCGTCCGGATCCTCCAGGCCGCGGCTGCAGAGCGCGGTGCGGAGGGCGATTTCGGCCTTCGTCTCCGCTTCACGCGCCGCTTCTACGCGGCTCTGCCAGAACGCCTGTTCGCGGCTCCAGGCTTCCCGCTCCCGGAGCGCCACGAGGGCGGCCCGCACGACGTCCGGGTCGGCTTCGAGGCCAAACTCCGCGAGTTCATTGCGAGCCGCCTCGAACTGGCGCTCCCGGCGTTTGTGCTTCCGCTTCAGGTCCCTCAGGTCCGCCTCGGCGTCTGCCCGGTCCATGCCCCGTTGCGCCTGTTCAAGGGCCCCGGGCTGGGGCGACAGCCGTTTCTGCGCGCGGTAGATGAGGAGGGAGCAGACGAAGGCGAGAAGCGCGCCTGCGATAACGATCGCTTGCGGCAGGAGGTCGAAGAACCCCAACGCGACGACCAGGCTGCCGGCGATTGCCCCGATCCAGGGCCAGCGGCCAAAACCGGAACTGGCTTCGAGCTGACGCCTGAGCTCCGCCTGTTCGTCGCGGAACGCCTGGACGCGCCGTTCAGCCTCCTCCAGGGACTCCGGAGGCGGCAGCTCCAGGGCCTCCAACGCGCGCCTTACGGTTGGCTCGTCGGCCTTCGAGATGGCCGTTGCCGGGGGTTCGCCGGGTCCCAACTGTTCGCGCAGGGAGCGCGCTTCGGCGGCCGCGCGCCACGTCCTTGCCGCTCCGGCAACCTCTGCGGCAGCCTCGCTGTCGCCGTCCGGCGCTTCCGGCGGGCCGCCGGGTGCCGGTGGGGCGCCGTTCGGGAACTTTGGCGCCAGCCGGTCGATTTCGACCAGGCGTTCCTCCAGCCGACTGAGTTCCCGTTCGGCATGCACTCTCTCCCACGCCCGGACGAGGTCGTTGGCACTCTGGGCCCAATCGCGGCCCGCGATCAGCTCGTTTTCCAGGCTCGTGCGCAGCTTGTGGCGGCTTCTACCTTGCTCCAGTGCCTCCCGAGCTCCGGCGGCACGGTCGATCGACCGCTGCAACGGCCTGGTGGAGTTGCGCCGCTCCAGGCCGATCTCTTCGCTGGCGTACTCGCTCAGGGTACGCAGCGCCTCGACGGCGGTGGCGGCGCCGCCAGCCGAGGCTGCCGCCCGTTGGAGCTCTTCCTTGAGCGCCGAAGCCTCGTCGCCCTTCTTCTCGCTCTTCTGGCGCAGCCTCTGGATGTCGCCCTGGCCAATGACCAGGGTCGACGGCATGACCTGGCGGTTCAGACCGAGGAAGCGTGAGCCGTCGATGCTGCCGCTGTAGATGATCTCGTCGCCGAGGGAGCGTCCGGTCTCGGCGTCCTGGGCAACGCTCTCCTTCGTGTCGAGGTCGCGCTGCTGGATCTCGATTCGCCGCCCGTCGTCGAGCTCGAATTTCACCGTGGCACGCCACTGGCCGCCGCTCCAGGGCTTGTACTGGCGCTCGAACTCCCGCTCTTCCAGGGTGTTGGCGCCACGCCCGCGGCGCCGGCCGCAGAGACCGGCGAAGATCGCCTGCAGCCAGGTCGACTTTCCGGCCTCGTTGTCGCCATGGATGACGGTCATGCCGGGCGCCAGGTCGAGTTCGCCGTCGAGCTTCCCGAACTCGTGCGCGCGGACGCGGAGGATCTTCACGCGGTCTCTCCGCTGCCCGGTTGATCGTCCTGGGAGGCCCCCATCCGGAGTTCGTCGATCACGGCGAGGTCATCGCGGCCGTCCAGCGCGCGGAGGCCCGCAAGAAGCACCAGCCGCTCGGTTTCCGGGTCCAGATCGTCGGCACGGACGCGCTGTACGAACATGCCGCGCACCGTCGGCTCGTCCTGGATCTGCTCCAGGTCGTAGGGCGGCGTCAGGCCGGAGATGTCGACCAGGATCTGCTCGATTCCGTCGGGCAGTTCGAACGAGCCGGTGGTGAAGTCGTCCTCGTGCAGGTGAAGCTCGTCCGGTTCGCCGATCAGCCGGATTCGAACGGCGCCCGAAGTGCCCGAGAGCGCGTCGCGGACCCGATCCCGGGCCTGGCTCGCGTTCTCGATTTCGGTCAGGTCGACGCTCAGGGTATGGAGGGCCGGAGGCCGCGGCTCGAGCCGGCGAGGGGTGACCTGGCCTCCCGCGATCTCGAGGATCACCGCGGTGCCATAGGCCTCGTTGAACTTGAGTCGTTCCAGAGAGCCGAGCCGGGTCCAGGTCGGACGATCGGCGGGCTTGTGGGAGTGGCCGACGACGGCGTGGTCGAAGCCGGCTGCGGCGATCTGGTCGTTTGCGAAGGGCGCATGCCGGTACTGACCCTGGAACGCGGCGTTTCGTTCCTCGCCGTGGAACACGGCGATGTGAGTACCGGAGCCCTCGACCTGAAATCCGTCGTCGAAGAAGCCAGGCGTGTCCGCGGGTTTGCGATGCGCGGCGCCCCAGATGGTCACACCGTCGGCGAGCAGCTTCGACGTGAAGCGCGTCTCGTCGAAGATGTGGACGTTCTCCGGCCAGTCGATGCGCCGGTACGGGCTCTCCGTGTCCGCGTAGTCGTGATTGCCGGGCGCGGCGAAGACCTGAAGGCCCGATCGTTCGAAGGTCCGGCGCAGGAACTCGACGGTGTCGGGAGACACAAGCC
>WTGL01000119.1:887-2499 GCA_011523565.1 Acidobacteriota bacterium | reverse complement strand
CGACCCGTACGTCGACCAGGTCGCGGCCGACCTCTACGGCGTCCGGATCGTGCCGCTCGAGGAGCTGCTCGCCGAGGCCGACTACGTGACGATCCACTGCTCGATGACCGACGAGACGCACCACCTGATCAACCGGGACACGCTGGCGCTGATGAAGCCGACGGCCTTGCTCGTCAACGCGGCGCGCGGCAAGATCATCGACGGCGCGGCACTCGCCGAAGCGCTCGCCGAAGGCCGGATCGAGGCCGCCGCGCTCGACGTCACCGAGAAGGAACCGATCGACCCGGACGACCCGCTGCTGAAGCTCCCCAACTGCATCGTGACGCCGCACATCGCCGGCTTCTCGCCGGTGTTCCTCGGCGAGTGCCCGATCCGCCAGGCCGAGAACGTGATCCGGGTGCTCACGGGCCAGATGCCCCACGGCATCGCGAACCCGGAGGCGATCAAGACGATCGCGGTGATGCGGGCCAGCGACCCGGGACGCTGGGAGGGAGTGCCGGACTTTTCGACCGCGCTGGCGTTGTAACCGAGCCTGGAGCCAGGAGGAGACAGGAGGAGAAACGCATGATTCGACGAACAGACCAACTCCGAACCTGCCTTCTCGCCGCGTTGCTGCTCGCCGCCTGCGCCGCCCCGCCGCCCGAGGAAGCGGCTGCTCCAGTCGGCGTCGACGCCGTAGCCAACTGGCGCATGATCGACCTGAGCCACGCCTACGGCGGCGACACCCTCTACTGGCCCACCGACACCAGGGGCTTCGCGCTCGACACCCTCGCCGAGGGCATGACCGAGGCCGGCTACTTCTACGCCGCCAAGGAGTTCGCGACCGCCGAGCACGGCGGCACGCATCTCGACGCGCCCGTCCACTTCGCCGAGGGCGGCGACGATGTCGCCTCCATCGCGCTCGACCGGCTGATCCTGCCCGGCATCGTCGTCGACGTCACGGAATCGGCGGCGGCCGACCCGGACTACCTCGTGACCGCCGAAGACGTCCTCGCCTGGGAGGAGCAGCACGGCCCGGTACCGGCCGGCTCGGCGGTCCTCATCCGCACCGGCTGGGCGTCCCGCTGGCCCGACGCCCTCGCCTACCTCGGCGACGACACCCCCGGCGACGCCAGCAACCTCCACTTCCCCGGCGTCGGCGAGGACGCGGCCCGCCTGCTGATCGAAGAGCGGGCCATCGGCCTGCTCGGCATCGACACCGCCAGCGTCGACTACGGCCAGTCGACCGACTTCATCGTCCACCAGATCGGCGGCGCCGCGGGTGTGCCGAACCTGGAGAACGTCGGCGACCTGTCGGAGGTACCGGAGACCGGCTTTCTACTCGCGGCGCTGCCGATGAAGATCGAGGGCGGCACCGGGGCTCCGGTACGGATCGTGGCCCTGGTTCCCCGGTAGTAGAGTCCGCTTTCGCACCCAAGAAACCCGAGGAACCGGCACGCCGGGACCAGCGATGCGCGCAGCCGCGTCACACCACGAGGAGAAACTCATGCGGTACACCCTTTCCCTTCTTGCGGCGGCGGCGCTCCTGGCGCTGGCGGCCATGCCCGCGATGGCCGGGTCGATGGACGTCGATCTCAAGGCCTCCGACGGCACGATGCTCAAGGCGACCTAC
>WTGL01000119.1:0-877 GCA_011523565.1 Acidobacteriota bacterium | reverse complement strand
GGGCGTGCACGTGCTGACGATGGACCTGCGCGGCTTCGGCGAGAGCGGCGGTGCAGGTATTCGCGAAGCCGGCGGATTCCCGCCGTTCCTGCAGACGGCGTCCGGCGACGTCGACATGGCGTTCGCCTACCTGAGCAAGCAGGACGGCGTCGACACCTCCCGAATGGGCGCAGGGGGCGCCAGTTGCGGCGCGATGCTGACGGCCGATCTCGCAGAGCGCAACAAGGGGGTCAAGGCGTTGATGCTGCTCTCCGGACCGCCGAGCGACGGCGCGGTCGCCAACATGGCGGCCAGGTCGGATCTGGCTGTGTTCGCCGCCGCAGCGACCGGCGACACGATCACGCCGGGGGTCGCCGACCGGCTCAAGGGCGCAGTCGATGGTTCGAAGCACCCGAACTCGACCGCCAAGATCTACGATGGCCCCGAGCACGGTCTGCCGATGTTCCCGAAGAACGAGGACCTCGAGCCGGCGCTGGTTTCCTGGCTGAAGAAGGAGCTGACCGGGAAGTAGCGAGCTAGGAGCTTGCGCCGCAGAACGCTACGGAGTGAGTTCCGCGGCGAAAGCTCCTAGTGAGGTGGGGGCTGGGGTCAAACACGAAGCCTGCGACGGGTTTGGCGGCTCTAACGCAGCTCGGCGATCTTGTTGCGCTCTATCAGGTCGAAGTCGATCTCGACTCCGAGGCCAGGGTTCATCGGGACGTGGACGTAGCCGTCGGCATCGACCTCGATGTCCTCGACGAGTCCGTACTTTTGCGCTCCAGCCGGCAGCAGGACCTCGAACCATTCACAGTTTCGGATCGCCGCACTGATATGGAGGTGGGCAACGTTGTTCAGCGAGTTGCCGCCGTGGTGGATCTCGAAGTTCATCCCGAAGCCT
>WTGL01000071.1 GCA_011523565.1 Acidobacteriota bacterium | reverse complement strand
CTCCTCGTAGGCGGTGTAGTCGGGGATGAAGTGGCCCAGGTTCATCTCGCCCATCGCCGCCGCGATTCGGGTCATGGCCGGCCGGCCGCCGGGGGCGATGCTCACGTTCTCCCGTGAGTACCGGGAGCGCTTGTTGCGACGGTAGAGGAAGTTGTAGAGCTCGGCGACCCGGTCCCGCAGTTCGTCGATGCCGTCGACGGGCGCATAGGTCTGGCGCCGCGGGTCGATGTGGAGTTCGTCGCGGCGGGGTGGCGCGCCGGGCAGATCGTCGACTTCGGGTGAACCCTGGCCCAGGTTGTACCAGGTGCGGCCGTCGGCGCCGTGACCGGCGGCCGCGGCGCGGTGCATCACGTAGATCACCCCGGTCCTCGGCACGCGCCGGAAACCGGGCGTCTCGGGTCCGGGATCGACCCCGGCCGCGGTGGATGTGACTTCCTCTATCATTCTCGGCCGATGGAGCTTATGCGAGTGGGCCGGGTGCTGCGAAGGGTCGCTTCGAGGAGCGCGTCTTGACCCTCGGACCGGCCCTGCGCCACCTGCTGTCCGCGGCGCCTGAACCGCTTTCGACCGGCGACGATCCGTCCGACTGGTACCGGTCGTTCTGCGACCAGGCACTGCCTGTCTGGGAGGATTGGGCGGACGGCGGCGCCGACAGCGGCGGGCGGGCCCACTTCGCTCACGGTCTGCTCGGCGGCTTCCTGGCCGATCGCCCCGCCTGGGCCATGGTGGCCGGACACCAGGGAGCCGTTCGCCGGCTGGCGTGGGAGTGCGACGGGCTGCATCTGATGCCGGAGGGCGGGATCGTCGCCTTCTGCGCCAGCGAGGAGGGCGGAGCGCATCCGCGGGCGGTTCATTCGTCGCTCACGGCGACCGCGGATGGCGACTTCCGCCTCAACGGCCAGAAGCGGTGGGCGACTCTGGCGCCGTCCGCGACCGCGCTCCTTCTGATCGCCTCGGTCGGCCGCGACGGCGGTCGCAACCGGCTGCGGGCGCTGTGCGTGCCGAGCGACCGGCCGGGCATCGGGATCGCTCCCATGGACCTGGGGGAGAGAGTGACAGCGAATCCCGAGGTGCGGCACGCCGTGATCGACCTGAACGAAGTCCCGGTGGCGCCGGCGGAGTTGCTGGGTGGCGACGGCTACGCCGATGCGATCAAGCCCTTCCGGACGATCGAGGATCTCTACATCGGCGCCGCGATGACGGCGTACAACCTGGCGCTGGCCCGCCGGTGGGGCTGGCCGGTGGAGGCGGTGGAGGATCTGCTCCTGCTGCTGGCCGCCGCGGAAGCTCTGGCCTTCGGCCCGCTGGATGAGCCGGTCGCCCATCTGGGGGTGGCGGCGCTCGGCCGCGCCACCGCACGGGTGCGCGACGCGCATGCCGCGCACTGGGAACTGGTGGATGGCGAGGCAGCGGCGGCGTGGCAGCGCGCCACGTCGGGCGGCGGCGTGGCGGCCCGGGCCAAGGAACTGCGCCGCCAGGCGGCGTGGCGGCGGCTCAGTGCTTGATCGCATCCGCAGCTTTTTCGGCGAGCGGATCGACCCGGAACGCGCCGGCGATCCGGTGGCACGCCTGCGGCTGGCCGCGGCGGCGCTGATGGTCGAGGTGATGCGCGCAGACTTCGACGCCGCCGAATCGGAGAAGGAGGAGGTGCTCGCCGCGGTCCGGCGTCACCTGGGGCTCACCGAGCGGGAAACGGCGGAACTCGTGGCGCTGGCCGAGGAGGAGACCGAAGGCGCGGTCTGCCTGTACGAGTTCACCCGTCTCATCCATGAGTCGTTCGACGCGGAGCGGAAGGGGCGCCTGCTCGAGGAGCTGTGGCGGGTGGCCTTCGCCGATCGGGTGCTGGAGGCCCAGGAGGAGTTCCTGATCCGCAAGATCGCCCGTCTGCTGCACGTTCCGCATGCCGCCTACATCGCCGCCAGACAGAGGGCGAAGAAGCACGCCATCGGGGCATCCGGATGACCGAGGCTCCGTCGCCCCCGGAGCAGGCGTCTCCGGATCTCCACCCGATCGAAGCCAGCGCGCTGCACGCGCGCCGGGAACGTGTGTTTCTCATCCTCGCGGGCCTGTTCCTCGGCTCGATGACGATGCTCAACATCCTGGGCGTGACGCGATTCCTGGACCTGAGCTTCACCGTGTTCGGCCTGCGCATACCGATGCCGCTGGCGGTCGGTGTGCTGCCCTATCCCCTGACCTTCCTGTGCACCGACTTCATCTCCGAGATCTACGGGCGAAAGCGGGCCAACTTCATGGTCTGGGTCGGCTTCCTCGTCAACATCTGGCTGGCCGTCGTGCTGTGGCTGGGCGGGGCACTGCCTGGTTTCGACTCGCCGGTTCCGGGCCCCGATGGCCGGCTGCCCATCTTCTTCGAGATCCGGACGATGACGCTGGGGGTGATCGCGGCGTCGATGATCGCCTACCTGAGCGCCCAACTATGCGACGTCTGGGTGTTCCACTTCTGGAAGCGGCTGACGAAGGGCCGGCACCTGTGGCTCCGCAACAACGGCTCGACGGTGGTCAGCCAGTTCGTCGACTCGTTCTCCGTGATCACGATCACCCACTTCGCGGCCGGCGCCATCCCGGTCGAGAGCGGTGAGCCGATCTGGCCGCAGTTGTGGGTGTTCATCGGCACGGCGTACGTGTTCAAGTTCCTGGCGGCGGCGGTGGACACGCTGCCCTTCTATCTCGGCACCCGCTGGCTGCGGCGCTATCTCGAGATCGAGGACGGCGAGCCGCGCTAGAGTCGGCGCCCCCATGGACGACTGGAGCCCCGAATCCTGGAAAGGCGCCGACGTGCGCCAGCAACCCACCTATGGCGATCCGGCGGCCGTCGAGTCCGTCGCGGCCCGGCTCGGCGCGCTGCCGCCGCTCGTGACCTCCTGGGAGGTCGAGACGCTGAAGGGCCAGTTGGCCTCCGCGGCGCGTGGCGAACGGTTCGTCCTCCAGGGCGGTGATTGTGCCGAGAGCTTTGCCGAGTGCACGTCCGACTCGATCACGGCGAAGCTGAAGATCCTGCTCCAGATGAGCCTGGTGCTGACGCACAGTCTGAAGAAGCGCGTGATCCGGGTAGGCCGCTTCGCCGGCCAGTACGCGAAGCCTCGGTCGTCGGATACGGAGACCCGGAACGGCGAGAGTCTCCCCTCGTACCGCGGCGACCTGGTCAACTCGCTCGAGTTCACCGCCGAGGCGAGGGAACCTGATCCGATCAACCTGCTGCGCGGATACCAGCGCTCCGCCCTGACCCTGAACTTCATCCGCGGCCTGATCGACGGCGGTTTCGCCGATCTCCACCATCCCGAGTACTGGAACCTCGACTTCGTCGATCACTCCCAGAACGCCGCGGAGTACCAGCGCCGGGTCGAGTCGATCGCCGACTCGCTCAGGTTCATGGAGACACTGGCGGGTGTCGAGGTGGGGCAGATCGACCGGGTCGACTTCTACACCAGTCACGAAGCGCTGCACCTGGTCTACGAGCAGGCGCAGACCCGGACGGTCCCGAGGCGGGTGGGCTGGTACAACCTCGCGACCCATCTCCCATGGATCGGCCTCCGTACCGCGTTCCCGGGCTCGGCCCACATCGAGTACGCGCGGGGCATCCGCAATCCCCTGGGCGTCAAGGTGGGAGCCGGGATGAAGCCGGCCGACATCGCCCATCTGGTCGACGTGCTGAACCCGGACGGCGAGGAGGGCCGGCTGGCTCTCATCCACCGCTGCGGCGCGGAGAAGGTCGCCGAAGAGCTGCCGCCGATCCTGCGGGCGGTGTGCGCGACCGGCAAGCCGGTGCTCTGGATCTGCGATCCGATGCACGGCAACACGAAGAGCACCGGAGAGGGCATGAAGACGCGGGCCTTCAGCGCCATCCTGTCGGAGCTGGAGCAGGCCTTCGACATCCACGCCGCGAACGGCACGATCCTTGGCGGCGTGCACTTCGAACTGACGGGCGAGGACGTGACGGAGTGCGTCGGCGGCGCCCGGGGGCTCGACGAGCGGGGTCTTCGGCGGGCCTACCGTTCGCAGGTCGACCCAAGGCTCAACTACGAGCAGGCGCTCGAGATGGCCCTGCTCGTGGGGCGCAAGGGGGCGGTGACTTCCTGAGCGGGTAGTATGGCGGCCTCACGGCCCCGTGAGGTTTTCGCGCGATGTCACCGGCCAGTCAGAGTTTCCGCTTCCGCGAGTCCCGCCGTGTGCTGCGTGAGGCGGGCGTGCGTCTCGCTGTGTCCGGCGAGGACGGCGAAGTCTCCGCCACAACGCGGGACATTGCTACCGGGGGCATGTTCGTGTCGACTCCGGAGCCGATGCCGGTCGGCACTTCGGTGCGCTTCGTGCTGCAGCTCGGGTCGGAAGACGAGCCGGCCGAGGTCGAGGGAGAAGCGACCGTCGTCTGGGTGCGCCCCGAGGCCGGCGGCGCCGACCAGCCGGCCGGGATGGGAATGCAGTTCAGCCGTGTCGAACCGCCGGGAGAGGAGCGTCTGGCGCTGCTCTTCTCGGAGGAGCAGACGGAGGGCGACGTGATTCCGGCCGCGCCCGTACTCGGGGGGCACGAGGCCGAAGACCCGGACGACCAGGCTGAAGCGCCGCCGGAAGCGGTCGAGAGCGCGGTCGAGGAGGACGAAGCCGCCCCGGCGGTCGAGCCTGCCGAGATCGTCGAGGCGACGCCGGCCGAGGAACCCGCCGAATCGCCCCCTCCCGAAGCGCCAGAGGACGCCCTGCCGGAGATCGACCCGCCGCTTCATGCGCGAGAGGGGGCCGGCGACGACGAGGTCGAGGCCACGCACGCCGATCTGTTCGGTGAGCTGACGCAGGACGGCGAAGACGACTGGATGAAGCCGGAGTCCCGGTCTCGCCCCTGGCTCTGGCCTGCTGTCGGAGCGGTCGTGCTCCTGGTTGCCCTGGTCGTCTTCCGGGGGCCGTTGGTGCGGCTGGTCGGAATCGGTGGCGACCCCGCGGAGGAGGCGACGCCGGCTGAAGCGCCGAGCTTCGAGATTTCGACCCCTCGCGCGGCAGCGGAGGCCCCACCGGAGGGAGTCGAGGATCCACCGGCGACGAGCCGACTGTCGGTACCCGTGGAGGACGAGGCTGCCAGTGGCGAGTCGACAGCCGACGACGGTGCGGCCGCTGCCGCCCGTGTCGAGCCGACGGCCGACGACGGTGCGGCCGCAGCCGCCGCTGGCGCGACGACGGCCTCGACCGAAGCCGCGGTCCCCGAGCGCACCATGCCGACCGCCGCGGCCGAGACGCGAAGGGAGCCTGCCGCCACCGCACCTTCGTCGCCACCGCCGACCGCTCCCCCGGAGACGCCGCCTGCCAGTGCGACCGCTCTGCGCTCGATCACCGCGAGGACGGAAGATGAGCGCACGGTGATCGAGATCGTCGGCAACGCTCCCTTCAGACGACACCACGTCATGCCGCTCGAAGCGCCGCCGCGGGTTCTCGTGCGGTTGATCGGGGTGGGCCGGGCCTACGACGCCACGGCGGTCAGGGGCCCCAGACTGCGCGGAGTGCGCACCGGC
Source organism: Acidobacteriota bacterium (assembly GCA_011523565.1). Lineage (GTDB taxonomy): Bacteria > Acidobacteriota > Thermoanaerobaculia > Multivoradales > Multivoraceae > Multivorans. The sequence goes on along the minus strand of WTGL01000071.1, from coordinate 12,833 downwards.
GTACACGGCCAGGGCGCGACGCGGAACCTGCACGTCGTGCTCGATCTGGCCGCGGCCGACGTCGCCGTGACTGTCGAGCGCCGGGGCGACCGGGTCGTCGTCAACCTCTCCGATTGACCCGGCCGGGGTCCGCCGGAAGAGATAGCCCGCGGCGCGCCGCGGGCGGTGCGGCGCGTGTCGGGATCGGCATGTTGGCCAGCCGCGTGCTTGGTCTGATCCGGGAGGCTGTGATCGCGAGTCTCGCCGGAGCCAGCGCTCTGGCGGACGTCGTCTCCGCCGCGTTCCGCGCGCCCAACGCGCTCCAGAACCTGCTCGGAGACCAGGCGCTCTCGGCGTCCTTCATTCCGGTCTACAGCCGGTTGGTGGCTGAGGGCCGGCGGCGCGATGCCGCCGCGCTGGCGGGCGCGGTCTTCGGACTGCTGTTTGCCGTCATGGCGGCCCTCAGCCTTCTCGGCGTACTTCTGGCCCCATGGCTGGTCAGGCTGTTCTTTGCCGGCTTCGCTGGTGATGCCGAGGCGGTTGCGGCCGGTGAAGCGGTCGTCGACCGCCTGGCGCTGACCACGCGCGCTGTCCGGATCAGCTTCCCGATGGTGGCCGCGATCACGCTCTCCGCGTGGTGTCTCGGCATCCTCAACAGCCACCGTCGTTTTCTGCTCCCCTACATCGCGCCCTGCTTCTGGAACGCCAGCGTGATCGCCGTGATCCTGTTCGTCGCCGCGCGGGTGACCGGCGGTGAAGCGGACCGTGTGGAAGAGCTGGCGCTGGCCGCCTGTTGGGGCGGGTTGCTCGGCGGCCTGCTGCAGTTCGCCGTGCAGTTGCCGTCAGTGCTGCGCGCGACCGGTGGGCTGCGCCCATCGTTCAACCTGCGGGCGCCGGGCCTGCGAAGGACGCTGAGCCGGCTCTGGCCGGCGATCGCCGGCCGGGGCGCCGGCCAGCTCGGAGGCTATGTCGACGGTCTTCTGGCCTCCCTCCTGGCCGAGGGAGCGGTTGCCGTCCTGAACTGGGGCCAGCGGCTGTACCTGCTACCCATCTCGCTGTTCGGCGTTTCGGTGGCGGCGGCGGAACTGCCGGAGTTGGCGCGGCTCGACGGGGACGAGCAGGAGCGGTCGAGAGCGGCGGCAAACCGTGCCGAAAGGGCCGTGGCGGCCATGTCCTTCCTCGTCTCGCCGACGCTGGTCGGGTACCTTGCGTTGGGCATGGGAATCGTCGGCGCCGTGTATCGACGCGGTTCCTTCGATCTCGACGACAACTGGCTCGTGTTCCTGGTGCTGGCGGCGTACTCGTTGGGCCTGTTGCCGTCGAGTGCCTCGCGGTTGCTGCAGAGCGTGTTCTTCTCGTTCGGCGACACCCGGAGTCCTGCCCGGATCGTCCTGGTGCGCCTGGTGATCGCGGCCGGACTCGGCGCGGGGCTGATGACGGTCTTCGATCGCGTCGCCGTGGCGGACCTGCGGTTGCCCGGCTGGCTTGGGCCCGCGGTCGCGGAGGCGCCGGATGGCCTGCGTCTGGGCGCCGTAGGACTGGCTCTGGGCTCTGCGGTCGCCACCTGGTTCGAGCTGGCTCTGCTGCTTCGCGGCTTGCGGCGGCGGGGTGCCTCGGTGGGGCCGTGGCGGGCATGGGGGCGGCATCTGCCCCTCGCGATGCTCTGCCTTGCTCCGTGGGCGGCGACGCAGACCCTGGTGCCGGGTCCGCCCTGGTTTGCCGGCGTCGTCCCCGTCGTCGGTTTCGCCCTCACCTATCTGGTCGCCGCGAATGCGCTCAAGGTGCCTGAGGCGCGGGCCCTGCGACGCTGGCTGCTCGAAACCCGGCGCGGGTCCTCGACGTAGTCAAGATCAGGAAGAGGAGTCGCGAAGATGGAGATTCTGCTCAGCGTCGGTCTTGGAGTCGGCCTCGCAGCGGCCTGCGGTTTCCGGGTCTTTCTGCCCGTCCTCGTGATGGGCGTGGCGGCCAGAGCCGGCGCGCTCGATCTGTCCGATGGATTCGAGTGGATGGCGGGAACTCCGGCCCTGATCGCTCTGGGCGTGGCGGCGGTGTGCGAGGTCGGCGCCTACTACATTCCGTGGCTCGACAACGTCCTCGACGTGGCCGCCATGCCCGCCGCGGTCACCGCCGGCATCGTCGTCGCCGCAGCGAACATCGAGACCGCGACGCCGCTCGTGGGTTGGGCTCTTGCGGCGGTGGCCGGAGGATCCGCGGCGGCGGTGGTCCAGACCGGGACGACGCTGCTGCGGGGGGCCTCGACCATGATGACGGCCGGGATCGGCAATCCGGTGGTTTCGACCGGGGAGGCCGGATCGGCCGCCGGTCTGTCGCTGCTGGCGATCACGATGCCCGTGCTCGCTCTGGCCGCCGTGTTGCTGCTCGTGGCGATCGTCAGCGCCCGGCTCCTGCGGCGTCGCGTGCTCAAGGCGCGACAGGCCGACTCCTGAACCGGCGGCAGGGCCTCAGGGAACCGGCGTTCCAGTTGCAACGCCGCCGACCGATCGTCGAATTGGGAATCACACGGCGACGGGGCGTGTTGAGGCCGCAGGGGCGCTAAGATGGTCGGGACGCCGATGGAGGGTGTGACCGCTGTGAGGACGGGGAACATCGAACCGCGGGTCGAGTGCCGGCGGCTGGCTCGCGCGGCTGTGGCGGCGATCCTCGCCTGGCTGACTTTCGGATGCGCTTCGAGCGGCGTCCGGGAGGCGGGCGAGAGCGCGCTTCAGAGGGAGATGGAGCGGCGCGGCGTCGCACGGGTCGTGGTGCCGTTCGCACTGAACGAGGACATTGCGGCGTGGACTCATCGGTCCGTCGACGAGATGACGCGAGAGGAGCGCCTCGACGCTCTGGTGGAAGCCGTGATGGACACTTCGCTACTCGGAGTGACGTACGAAGCTGGCCGTACGGGCTCGGCGGTGGACGTCTTCAACAGTCGGACGGCCAACTGCCTGGCCTTCACCCAGATGTTCGTCGGCATGGCGCGCGAGCTCGATCTGGCCGCCTACTTCGTCGAGGTGACTCACGTCGAGAGCTTCGAGCGCTCCGGGGACCTGATCGTCGTGTCCGATCACGTCGCGGTGGGGTTCGGGCCGCGGCACGCGATGCGGGTCATCGACTTCGGTCGCCGCGAGGAAGAGAAGGGCTGGAGGGTGACTCCGATCAGCGACCTGACCGCCACCGCGCTCTTCTACTCGAACCGCGGCGCCGAGGCGCTCCGTGCGGAGCGACTGGACGAAGCGGTGGCCTGGCTCGAGGACTCGGTGCGGATCGACCCCGAACTCGCCACCGCCTGGGTCAACCTGGGAGTGGCCCAGCGGCGAAGCGGCAACCCCGACGCCGCGGAGAAGAGCTACCGGCGAGCGCTCGAGCTCGACCCGCGCGCCAGCTCTGCGCTCGCGAACCTGGCGGTGCTGCTGCGACTCGGCGGCCGTACGGCGGAAGCCGAGGAGTTGCTCCGGTTGACGGCGACGACCCGCAACCGAAACCCGTTCACGTACATTGCCTTGGGCGACCTGAGCCTGCGCTACGGCCGCCTGGACGAGGCGGAGCGCTTCTACACGAGGGCGCGGCGACTCGGGCCGGACGAGGCGGCGCCGGCGGCCGCACTGGGCGAAGTGCTGCTGCGGCGCGGCGAGCGCAGGGCGGCGGAGAAGCTCCTCCGCCGGGCCCAGCGGCTGCAGACCGAGGACGACCGGCGGGTCGATCGGCTCGCCCGCCTGCTGTCGGGCGCCTGAGCGGCGGTTGCGCTGTCTGCTGTCTGACTCCCGCTCGGACGTGGCTTCTCTCTGGCAGCTCTGGATCGATACGGGCGGTACGTTCACCGACTGCGTGGCTACCTCTCCGGATGGGTCCGTTCAGTGCATCAAGGTCCTGAGTTCCGGAGCGGTGCGGGCCAGGGTGGTGTCGGACGGCCGGGACGGCCTGCGCCTGGAGACGCCGTTCGATCTTCCCGGCGGCTTCTTCGAGGGCTACGGGCTGGCACCCCTCGCGGGCGGGACGCCGGTGCGTGTGGAGGCGTGGTCGGCGGACGGTTCCTGCCGTCTCGCGGACGGCGCCGGGTACGGGAGGCATCTCGAGCACGACCTGGTCGTGGAACTCGTCTCGCCCGAGAACGCGCCGATTCTCGCGGCGCGGATCGCCACCGGCACGGCCCTGGGCGAGCAGTTGCCGGCCTGCGACCTGCGGCTCGCGACGACTCGGGGAACGAACGCCCTGCTCGAGCGGGCGGGTTCGCGGACGGTGCTGTTCGTCACCGAAGGTTTCGCCGATCTGCTGCTGATCGGGGATCAGGCGCGGCCCGACATCTTTGCGCTCCACATCGAACGTCCGGCGCCCCTGTACGAACGTGCGGTCGAAGTGGGCGGCCGTCTCGACGCCGGCGGGCGCGAACTCGCGCCGCTCGACGAGGACGGACTGCGCGCGGCGGCGCGGGCTCTGGTCGGCGAGGGTTTCCGCGCCGCGGCGGTGGCCCTGATGCACAGCTACCGGAATCCGGTACACGAACGGCGTGCCGGGGACATCCTGCGCTCAGCCGGTTTCGAGACGGTTTCGTGTTCGGCCGAACTGGCGCCCCTGATCAAGATCGTGCCCCGGGCGCACACGGCGGTCGTGGATGCCTACCTGGGACGGGCCGTCGGCGGCTACCTCGAAACCACGCGAGCGGCGCTTGCGGGTGGCGCCGAGGCGACCGACAACGGAGTCGCGCCGCGCGTGATGACGAGCGCCGGCGGACTGGCGAGTTTCTCGAGCTATCGGCCCAAGGACAGCCTGCTGTCGGGACCGGCCGGAGGCGTCGTCGGTGCGGCGGCGGCGGGTCGCATGAGCGGGATGAAGCGGGTCATCGGTTTCGACATGGGCGGCACGAGCACCGACGTGTCTCGCTACGACGGCGACTTCGAGTACAACTTCGAGTTCCGTGTCGGCGACGCGACCGTGGTGGCGCCGGCACTGGCGATCGAGACGGTGGCGGCGGGCGGGGGTTCGATCTGCGGAGTCGATCACGGCCAGCTCAAGGTTGGGCCCGAGAGCGCCGGGGCGCGGCCGGGCCCGGCCTGCTACGGCGCAGGCGGTCCGCTGACGATCACCGACGTGAACCTCCTGCTGGGCCGGATCGATCCGGCGTCCTTCGGCCTTCCCATCGACATCGGCGCCGCCAAGCGCCGGGCCGCCGACGTACTGGCCGGCCTCCCCGGCTCCGAGGAGCAGTTGCTCGGGGGCTTTCTTCAGGTCGCCAACGAACGGATGGCGGACGCGATCCGGCGCGTCTCGATCTCGCGGGGCTACGACCCTGCCGACTACGCGCTGGTCAGTTTCGGCGGCGCCGGTGGCCAGCACGCCTGCGCCATCGCGTCCGAACTGGCGATGGGCACGGTGATCGTGCCGGTCGATACGTCCTTGCTGAGCGCGGTCGGTCTGGGTCACGCGGTGCTGGAGCGCTTCGCGCACCGGCAGGTTCTGGAGCCCCTGGACGGCGGCCGGATCGGCGCCCTGATCGAGGAACTCGAGCAGGAGGCGCTGGAGGACCTTGTGAGCGAGCGGGGAGCGAACCTCGAGGGCGCCGCCGTGCGGCGGCGGATCGTCCGCCTGCGGCTCAAGGGACAGGAAACGGCGCTGGAAGTCGAGCCGGCCTCGGCGACGGAGGCGGGCTCGACCGGAGTGATCACAGCCCTCTTTGCGGACCGCTACCGGGCGGTTTACGGCTATCCGCCGCCCGAGCACCCGATCGAGGTCGAGTCGATTCGGGTCCTGGCCTCCACCCTGCCGGCGGCCGGGCGAATGGACCGAAGCCCCGATGTTCCGCCACGGGCGCCGAAGCGTAGACGGCGGACCTGGTTCGGTGGCTGGAGATCCGCCGAGCTGTTGAACCGCGAGAGCCTCGCTCCGGGCTTCGAGCAGGCCGGTCCATGCCTGGTGCAGGAGCGCCACAGCATTACGGTCGTGGAGCCCGGTTGGAACATGCGGGTCGACGACGCGAAGGCGCTGGTTCTGAATTGGATGCTTGACGCTTAGGGGGTTTGGCGTCAGGGCCAAACTTCCTCCGGCCGGCAACGTATCTGAGGCGGTGCGGCACCGTTGGCGTCGGTCCGATTGGCTAGGATTGTCCGCTCTCGGCCTTAGAGGCTCTATGCGTGGTTCATGCGATTCGCTTCGTCGCGGCCAGGATCCATCTTCCTGGTGCTGCGGAGTTTGTGCGGTTCTGGTCGCCGCGGCGGCAGTGCTCGGCTGTACCCATACGAGCGTGCTCGAACGCATTCCGGAGGTGGCGCAACCGCCGGCTGAGTTCGATCGGGGAATGGAGATGGAGGTTCCGGAGGCACCCGGCGCCTGCGGCGCGCTGGGCGACCAGACCCTGCGGGAGCTCCAGGACCGCCTGGCCGGTCAGAGCTTCGATTTGCAGGCGGCCTGGAGCCGGGTGGCGGCGGCGGACGCTCGCGCTCGGGAGAGCGGCGCCTACCTGATGCCTCGCCTGGACGCCACGCTCGCGGGGAACGATCTGACCTTCCCGAGCAGCGGGATCGTGAATCCGTTCCTGTTTCAGGGCGCCGCGTACGACGCAAGTCTGGCGGCGAGCTTCGAGATCGACCTCTGGGGCCGCTTGCGCAACCGGGAGTTGGCGGCCCTGCTGGAGACCGAGGCGAGCGTCCATGACTTGCGCTCGCTGGCGATCACCTTGTCGTCGGTGCTGGCGGAAGTGTGGTTCGGCATCGTCGCAGAGCAAGAGCTGATTGCCCTCCTGGGAAGCCAGCAGCGGACCTCCGAGAGGTTTCTCGAGCTGACTCAGCTTCGCTTCGGCCAGGGGTTGGGACCGGCCCAGGACATCGGCCGGCAGCGGGAGCAGTTACTCAGCCTGCAGGGTCAGATCGACCTGGCGCGCGGCAGGCTCGAATCGCTCGAGTTCCAGCTCGCCGCCCTTCTCGGCAGCGCCGAGCGTCAGACACCCGGGAGGTCGCCGGGCCTGGGGCCGCTTCTGGCGGGAGCCGACCGGCCCGGCCTCGGCGAGCCGGCGCAGTTGCTGGAGCGGCGGCCCGATCTGGTGGCGGCGCGCCGCCGCGTGGAAGCGGCCGACCGGCGCGCGGCGGCGGCGGTGAAGGAGTGGCTGCCGTCGCTGTCGTTGAACGCCCTGGTGTCGGGGCGCGCGCTCGAGATCTTCGACGTGCTGAACGATCTCGTGCGGCAGATCGGTGGCAGCGCGGCGCAGTCCGTGTACGCCAGCGGCGGCCGCCGGGCGCGCATCGATCAGGCCTACGCGGCGGCGGAGGAGAGCCTCTACTCCTACGCACAGTCCCTGGTCAACGCGGTCGGCGAGGTGCAGACCGCCCTTGCGGTCGGCCGCAGCAGCCGTGAACTGGTCGCAAACCTGCAGGAGCGCTTGCGGGAAGCGCGCCGGGTGCTGCTTCTCACCAGCGAGTCGTACCGTGAAGGCGCCACGGACTACCTGAACGTGCTGACCGCGCTCCTGTCCCAGCAGGGGCTGGAACAGGCCCTGATCGACGCCCGGCGCCAGCAGCTCGCGAGCCGCCTGCAGCTCTGCCGGGCGCTGGGCTTTGCGCCGGGGACCTCCGTGGAGCGGCTCGCTGCCCGGATGGCTGCCGATCCCCGTGCGGCGGGCGCGGGGGACGCGCTGTGAAGGCCAATCTGATCCGCGTTGGAATCGTGGTGGTCGTGCTCGCGGCCGGGTTCGTCGTCGCGCAGCAGATCATCAGGGCGCGCCCGCAGGCGGTTGAGAATCCGCCCGACGACCTGGGTGTTCTCGTCGACGTGGCCGAGGTGCGGCGGTTGCCCCGGCGAATCGACGTCGAGGCGCAGGGCACGGTTGTGCCGGCCCAGAGGGTCGTCGTGCAGCCCCAGGTCAGCGGCCGCATCGCCGCCGTGGCGCCCCGACTCACTCCCGGGATGATCCTGCGCGAGGGTGACCTGATCTTCGCGATCGAGGACGCGGACTTCAAGCTCGCGGTGGCCCGCGCGACCGCTGCCGTGGCAGAGGCGGCGGCGCAACTGGAACTCGAGCAGGGCCGCGGACGTGTGGCCGAGCGGGAGTGGGAGCTGTTTCAGAACGAACTCGACCCGGAGCAGATGGAGGCTTCCCTGGCGCTGCGGGAGCCGCAACTGCGCTCGCGGTTGTCGGCAGTTCACACTGCCCGCGCCAACCTGGCTCGGGCCAGGTTGGACCTGGAACGGACGGTCGTGCGCAGTCCGTTCAACGCCGTCGTCCTCTCAGAGTCGGTCGAAGTGGGACAGACGGTGACGCCGCAGAGCCAGGCCGTGACCCTGGCGGGCACCGACGCCTTCTGGGTACGCGCCGCGGTTCGCACCGATGAACTGGACCAGCTTCGGGTACCGGGTCTTCACGGCTCGGTTGCGGGCTCCCGCGCTCTGGTCAAGCTCGACCCCGAGAACGACGACGTCCTTCCCGGCCGGATCGTCCGGCTGCTCGGCGATCTCGACACCGCTGGCCGTATGGCCAGGGTGTTGGTGGAGGTAGAGGATCCGCTCGGTCTCGAGGCCGGTGTGGGCGGCGCCGCCGGCCGTGGGCTGCTGCTTCTGGACAGTTACGTCGACCTGCTGCTCGAGGGAGCTCTCGTCCGTGACCTCTTCGAACTGCCTCGCGACTGGCTGCACGAAGGGGGACAGCTCCGGATGTTCAACGATCAGCGCCTCGAGCTGCGTCCGGTCGAGGTCGTATGGCGTTTCGAAGACAGCGTCTGCGTCGAGGAGGGCCTCGACGACGGGGACCTCGTCGTGACCAGCCGGCTCGCGACGCCGATCGCGGGGATGAAGCTGCGCCGGTCGAACGATGCCGCGCCGGTCGTCGCTTCCGACTTCCTGGCCGCGACGAGTTCCTGGGACGTTTCGGCGTGGGTGGTGCCGTGAGTCTCATGTCCCACGATCACGGTCCGGTCGAGACGAAGGGGCCGATCGGTTGGATGGCTTCCAACCCCGTGGCGGCGAACCTCTTCATGCTGGTCCTCGTGGTCGGTGGGATCCTGTTCGCGTTCAGCATCAAGCGGGAGGTCTTTCCCGAGATCGACATGGACATGGTGACCGTGGTCGTCGCCTACCCCGGGGCGTCGCCGCAGGAGGTCGAGGAGGGCGTCGTTCTCGCGATCGAGGACGAGATCAGCTCGCTCGACGGCATCAAGAAGATCAACTCGATCTCCGTCGAAGGCCTCGGCACGGTGATTGCCGAGCTTCTGATCAACGCGAACGCCGACCGCACGCTGAACGACGTCAAGAGCGCGGTCGACCGGATCACGTCCTTCCCTCAGGATGCCGAGCGGCCCGTGATCTCCCTGGTCACGAACCGCAGGCAGGTCCTGACCCTGCTGATCCATGGTGACGTGGACCTCAAGTCGCTTGACCGGTTGGCCGAGGAACTGCGCACGGAGCTCCTGTCGGACGATCGGATCACGTTGGTGGAGAAGGCGGGCATCCCGCCGCCCGAGATCAGCGTCGAGGTGCCGTCCGAGAACCTGCGTCGCTACGGACTCACGCTGCCGCAGATCTCGGCCGCCGTTCGCGCCGCCTCGATTGACCTGCCGGGAGGCTCGGTCAAGACCGGGGGCGGCGAGGTGCTGGTCCGCACCACCGAACGCCGCGACTACGGCGAGGAGTTCGGAGACGCCACGTTGATCGCGCGGGCGGACGGTACCCGGGTGCGGCTCCGCGACGTGGCCAACGTGGTCGACGGCTATCGGGAGACGGATGAGGAGCAGTTCTACAACGGCCAGCCCGCCGTCGGTCTGCAGGTGTTCCGGGTCGGCGCGGAAGTGCCGCTGGCGGTTTCCGACGCCGTGTACGACATGGTGGAGCGACGCCAGGGCAGCTTGCCCGAGACAGTGGGGTTGGCGATCGTCGCCGACGAGTCGGACGAGTACCGCGACCGCCTTCGGATCCTGGGCAAGAATGGGCTGCTCGGCCTGCTGCTGGTGATCACCGTCCTTGGCATCTTCCTGCGGCCCGCGGTGGCCTTCTGGGTGAGCGCCGGCATCGCCATTTCGTTCTGCGGCTCGTTCTTTCTCATCTCGCTGTTCGGCGTCTCGATCAACATGATCTCGTTGTTCGCCTTCATCCTGGTGCTCGGGATCGCGGTGGACGACGCGGTCGTGGTCGGCGAGGCGATCTTCTACCACCGCCGCAGCGACAACCGGCTCGAAGCCGCGATCGTCGGCGCCAGGGAGGTGCTGACGCCGGTCACCTTCGCCGTCGTGACGACGATCGTCGCCTTCATCCCGTTGGCGATGGTGCCGGGAATCACGGGCAAGTTCTTCCGCAACATCCCGTTCATCGTCATTCCCGTTCTGGTGCTGTCCCTGGTGGAGTCGCTGTTCATCCTGCCGGCCCATCTCCGGCACGTCGGGCGGACGAAGCTGCGGGGCAGAACGGGAAGGCGCTCGTTCAATCCGTTCCGCCGGCTGGCGATCGTCCAGCTTCGTTTCTCCGAGTGGGTCGAACGGATCATCGCGAAGGGCGTTCCGCCGCTGACCCGCCAGCTGGTGCGTGACCGCTACCTGACCGTGGCCTCGCTCCTCGCGGCGCTGGTCATTGCCGTCAGTTTCGTCGTCGGCGGACACCTGAAGTTCAACTTCTTCCCGCAGATCGAGGGTGAGCTTTCGAACGCCGTGGTCGAGCTGCCCTTCGGCGCCCCGGTGGCCGACACCCGCAAGGTCGTCGAGAGAGTGACCGCGGCCGCGGAGGAGGTCGGGGCGGAGCTGCTCCGCGAAGGCCGGATGAGGCCGCGCCGGGACGACACCGTCTCCGACACCGTGTTCGAGGGCATCCGGTCGCGCATCGGAACCACGGACACGGGCGCCTTCGGACCTGGCACAGGCTTTCCGACGACGGGCGGCCATGTGGCGGTCGTCACCGCCTACCTCGTTCCCGACGCGGACCGGGAGTTCGGCTCGGCGGAGTTCACGCTGCGCTGGCGCGAGCGGGTCGGCGACGTGGTCGGCGTCGACCGTCTGTCCTTTGCTTTCGGCGCCGGGCCTTCAGCGGGCGCCAAGGTCTCGGTCCAGCTCGAGCACACGGACACGCCGCCGCTGGAGGCGGCGGCCGCACGGGTGGCCGCCGCGCTCGGGAACTATGCCGGCGTGTTCGACGTCGACGACGGGTTCAAGGTCGGGAAACCGCAACTCGACCTTGAACTCAAGCCCGCCGCCAAGGGGCTCGGGCTGACCGAGTTCGACCTTGCCGCGCAGGTCCGGGGCGCTTTCTTCGGCGCCGAGGCCAGCCGCCAGCAGCGCGGACGGGACGAGCTGAGGGTCTACGTCCGCCTGCCGAGGGAAGAGCGGGACTCGGTCCACGCGATCGAGAACCTGCTCGTGCGTACGCCCGGCGGCGGCGAGATTCCGCTCCATCAGGCCGCCTATGTGAGCCAGGGCCGGTCGTTCACCGAGATCCTCCGGGTGGACGGCCGCCGTACCGTGACCGTGACCGCCGACATCGACCCGGCGGTCACGACGGGCAACGACATCCGGGCCGCGCTGGCGGCCGGCATCCTGCCCGAGGTCGTCGCCGACACCCCGGGCCTGACCTTCAACTTCAGCGGCGAGCAGGAAGCGCAGGCGGAGGCGGTGGGGTCGCTGGCGAAGGGTCTGACCGTCGCCATGCTGGCGATGTACGCCCTGATGGCGGTTGCCTTCCGCAGCTACCTGCAGCCGGTCGTGATTCTGGCCGCCGTGCCGTTCGGCATGTTCGGCGCGGTGATCGGTCACCTGGTCATGGGCTACGACCTGAGTTTCCTCTCCGTCTTCGGGCTGGTCGCCCTGGCCGGCGTCGTCGTCAACGACTCCCTGGTCCTGATCGACGCGGTGAACCAGTTGCGGATGGAAGGCCGGAGTGCGCTGGATGCGGTGGTGGGCGGCGTGACCCGCCGCGTGAGGCCGGTCATCCTGACCTCGTTGACCACCTTCTTCGGCCTGATGCCGATCATCCTGGAGCGTTCGAATCAGGCCCAGTGGCTGGTGCCGATGGCGCTCAGCCTGGGCTTCGGCGTCCTGTTCGTGACCGGCATCGCCCTGGTTCTCGTACCCTGCCTGTACATGATGATCGAGGATCTCAAGCGCGGGCTGCGGTGGCTGTTCCGGTTCGACTTCGGCGGGGAACCGAGGGAACCCGAGCCCGTGGAGTCCTGAAGACTGAATGGCCCTGCACGCGGGCTGCTGAAGATGGACGACCTGGTGCGGGCCTGCGAACGGCTGTGGCCCAGGGGTGTCTCGATCTTCCTCTCGCACCAGGCCCGCTTCCGCAATCCGCTGTCACCCGTTGACCGGGAGGCCCTGGCCGATTCGGAGGCGGCAGGGGATCCGGCCGTCGTGGCCATCGTCGCCGAGGAACTCCCGGAGCGGCTCGACCGGCTCGAGCGGGGAACCTACTTCCCGGTGCCGTTGGCGAGGGCGGTCGCGGGGGGACGCGCCTTCGACGACGCGCTGATGTCGTTTCACTACCCACCGATCGTCGTCGACGCGGACCGGCGCTGGCTTTGGAAGGGGCAGCCGGTGGCGGGGCGCATTCGGCGTTTCTTCGTCCAGCACATCGGCTTCGAACCGGCCCTCGGCGTCTGGTTCGTCGAATACCGCGTCAACGACGGCTGGTGGGACAAGTGCTATCTCGACTGTGCGACCACGCCGCTGGTGGCGGTTCAGTTGCGGGAAGGCGCTGAAGCCGGAACCGACCGGGTCATGGCCGATCTGAACAACGGCCTCGCCGACGTCCTCGATCCCGATTCACTGCGCCTGGACGAGCAGGAACGGCTGTTCGCTTCGTCCGCTGACCACGGGCTGGTCGAGATCGCGGACGCCCCCCGCTTCGCGCTGCTGCGCACCGTGTCCGAGGACTGCCGGACGGTGGAGTTC
>WTGL01000106.1:15715-18422 GCA_011523565.1 Acidobacteriota bacterium | reverse complement strand
CTCGCACGCCCGGCACATGCCGTCGCACATCTTCATCCAGCGCGGCATGTGGGATCGTGTGTCGAAGTCGAACGATTCGGCGTACGAGGCCGCGGTGGCGCTCTGGGATCCGGGCGAGCGGGTCGGCGACATGGTCCACTCCCTCGACTGGGGGCAGTACGGCGACCTGCAGCGCGGCGACTACGCCAAGGCCCGTGAGTGGATCGCCGAGCTCGACGACCTGGTCGAGCGCACCGGCGATACGGGCAGGGGCATGGGCACCGTACCCTTGGTGCGCGCCCGCTACATCGTGGAGACGGAGGAGTGGGATACGCGCGAGATCACGGACGACACGCCGAGTTCGGAGTTGCTGGCGACGGGGATCTCGGCGGTCCACACCGGCGAGCTCGACCTGGCCCGTGAAGCCGCCGCACGGCTCAAGAAGGCGGGCGAGCGGCAGAGCGGCGACAGCTCGACGTTCCAGCGTGGCCCCAAGCCCGCCCAGGTCATGCACCACGAAGTCGCCGGCCTGATCCGGCTCGCCGAGGGTGACGCCGACGGCGCGGTCGAACTGTTCGACAAGGGGCTGGCGATCGCTTCGACGATGGGACCGCCGCGCGGCGCGGCGTCGCCGATCAAGCCGATCCGGGAGCTGTATGGGGAGGTGCTGCTGCAGCTCGAGCGCCCGGAGGACGCGATCGCGCAGTTCGAAGACCAGTTGCTCTATACACCCAACCGGCCGCGTACCTTGCTGGGACTGGCCCGCGCGCAGTCCGCCGCGGGCGAGAAGGCGGCCGCCTCCGAGTCGTATCAGAGGCTGCTTGAGACGTGGTCAGGCGCGACCGAGCCGAAGGAGCTTGCCGAGGCGCGGGAGTTCGTCGCCTCCTCCGCGTGAGGCCTCTTGGGTGACGTTCGAGACCGAGTTCGAGACCAGACACAGCGACTGCTTCGCCGCCACCGGCTTCGTCCACGCCGGCGTGCTGCTGGCGTTGACCGAGATGGCCTACGCGCGGTTCGAGCAGCACTGCGGCATCGATACCGGCCTGAAGCCCGAGTACGTCTACGCGGTGCAGCGGTCGACGACGGCGACGTACTACTCGCCGCTCCGCTGGCAGGAGGGAGCGCGGATCCGGGTCAGTACGACGGAGGCGACCGAAAGGGGGTTCGACCAGGACTTCGAGGTTCTCTCCGCTGCCGACGGCCGCGAGGTCGCCCGGTTCACGCATCGCTGGGTGTTGCTGGACACGCGGGCCGGGCGGCCGGTGACTCTGTCCGAAGAAGTTCAACAACTGCTGCTCCGCGGTTGACCGTGGGGCTTCGAAGGAGAAGGGAAATGGGGCGTCGATGGCAGTTGCCGTTCGCCGTGATTCTGTGTCCGATGGCGATCGCCATCGTTGGGTGCGAGCCGGCCGCCGAGCCCAGGACCGGCGGTCCGGGTCTCGTCGAGACCTCCAACGGTACGGTCGAGGGCGCGCCGGTCGACGACGGCCGCGGCCCCGCCGGCGACGTGCTCGCCTTCCGCGGCATTCCGTACGCCGCGCCGCCGGTGGGCGACCTGCGCTGGCGGCCGCCGCAGCCACCGGCATCCTGGGACGGTGTGCGACCGGCCCTGGAGTCCAGTGCGCCGTGCTGGCAACGGATCAGTCCCGACACCTCCATCTGGAGCCGCGGCGAACTCGACCGCAGCGAGGACTGCCTCTATCTCGATCTGTGGACGGCTGCGGCCGGCCAGGCCGGTCCGCGGCCGGTCATGGTCTGGTTCCACGGCGGCAGCCACGAGGTGGGGCACGGGTCTTCGCTCATCTTCGACGGCGCGGCGCTCGCCCGCAAGGGCGTCGTCCTGGTGTCGATCAACTACCGGCTGGGCGCCTTCGGTTTCCTGGCCCATGGGGCGCTCACGGCCGAGTCGGAGCACGGGTCGTCCGGCAACTACGGCCTGCTCGACAAGATCGCCGCGCTGCGATGGGTGCGGGACAACGCGGCGGCTTTCGGCGGCGATCCGGATCGAGTGACTATCTTCGGCCAGTCGGCGGGCTCGATGAGCGTGTGCAGCCTGGTCGCGTCGCCGCTGGCTGCCGGCCTGTTCCATCGAGCGATCGGCCAGTCCGCCGGCTGCTTCACCCCGCTCGAGGGCCTGGAGCAGGCGGAGCGGCGCGGCGTGCTGCTCGGCGAGGAACTGGTTGTCGCGGCGGATGCCGCTGCTGACAGCGCCGCCGCGATGCGGGCCGCTTCGGCCGAGGACGTGCTGGCCGGAGCGGGCACTTCCGGGTGGTCTGACGGAGCGAAGACGGTAGTCGACGGCTGGTACCTTCCGGATCAACCGTCGGCGATCTATGCCCGTGGCGAGCACAACCTGGTGCCGATGATGGTCGGCTTCATGGGCGACGAGTCGCGCGCTCTCTTCCCGCCCGGTCCGCCGCTCGAGCGCCCGGAGCTCGAGCGGCAGTTGGAGGAACAGTACGGCGAGGCGGGCGCCGGGCTCCTCGCCGCCTACGCCGCCGAGGCGGAGACGGCGCCCGGGGCGGTGCCGAGCCTGATCTTCTCCGACACGATCTTCGGCTGGGGCAGCCGGACCTGGGTCCGCCACCTCGCGGCCGCCGGCGGCGACGCTTACCTCTACTACATCCCGCACGCGCCGCCGGTGTTCCGGCTTTACCTGCCGGACCGGCCGGACCTGGGCGGCGAAGGCGGTCCCCGTGGGATGGGCGCCTACCACTCCGGCGATCTG
>WTGL01000106.1:15044-15705 GCA_011523565.1 Acidobacteriota bacterium | reverse complement strand
CACGAGATCGCCGACCTGCTGTCGAGCTACTGGACGAACTTCGCGAAGACCGGCGACCCGAACGGCGAGGGGCTGCCCGAGTGGCCGAGATACGAGGCGGAAACCGACCGGGCGCTGGTCGTCGGTGACACGGTCGGCGTCGAGTCGGGTGTGCTGAGAGAGAAGCTCGACGCCCTGGACGGGGTGCTGGGCGGCGGCGGATAGCTCCCGCCATGACTGGGATTGCCGAGCCACTGCCGCCGGAAGTCGACGACTTCCGGCAGCGAGTGCTGGAGTTCGCGGAGCGCGAGGTGTTACCGCGGCACGAGCGGCACGGCGAACTCCTCGACGATCCCCGCGAGCGCTACGACGTCGGCGGGCGGCTCCAACCCGCCGTCGTCGACCTCATCAGGGAAGTGCGCACGGCGTCGGCCCGCGAGGGACTCTTCACCGCGTGCGTACCCGAGGAGCTCGGCGGAGGCGGTCACGGACACCTCGCCTACTACGCCGGTTGGCAGGCGCTCTTTCACCGCCTGGGGCCGCGGCCGTGGCTTCTGCTGCACGTCATGGCGCACTGGGCGTTCGGCCCCAGCCGGCTCCTGTCGCAGCTCTCCGGGCGGGCGCGCGAGCGCTTCCTGCCGGGGCTGATGGACGGCTCGAAGATCATGTGCTTCGGGCTCTC
>WTGL01000106.1:14574-15034 GCA_011523565.1 Acidobacteriota bacterium | reverse complement strand
CGACTACTGCGTGCTCTTCGCGCGTACCGGCGAGCAGGGGATCACCGCCTTCATTGTTCCGGCCGGCGCGCGGGGCTTCAGGCGCGTGCGCGTCGTCGAGCTGTTCGGCGACATCGGCGGCGACGAGGCCGAGATCGCTCTCGAAGGCCTCTACGTGGAGCCGTGGCAGGTGATCGGCGAAGTCGACCGCGGTCTGGCCGCGGCGCTCTACGGTGTTTCGCTCGGCCGCGTCTACAACTCGGCGCGCGCGGTGGGGACCGGTCGTTGGGCGATCGAGACGGCGCTCGCTTACGCCCAGAAGCGAGAAGCCTTCGGCGCCCCGATCGCCGAGTACCAGGGCGTGAGCTTTCCCCTGGCCGAGTCGGCGACGGAACTTCACGGCGCTCACCTGATGGGGCGAAACGCTGCCCGGCTACTTGACGGCGGCAGCCGCGCCATCAAGGAGCTGAGCATGACGAAG
>WTGL01000106.1:0-14564 GCA_011523565.1 Acidobacteriota bacterium | reverse complement strand
GAAGGCCTACTCGGTCCAGGTGGGGCTGCGGGCCGTCGACCGGGCGATGCAGACCCACGGCGCCCTTGGTTTCACGAACGATCTGGGCCTCACCGAGGCGTGGAAGGCGCTGCGCGTCGTGAACGTGGCCGACGGTTCGAACGAGATCCTGAACCGCATGATCGCCCGCCAGCTACTCCGGGGCGATACCGACCTGTAGCGCGCGCTCGCGGCGGCATAGACTGCCCTTCCTCCTTACGTTGAACCTGACCCGAACCCGGGAGTTGAGATGACCTTACCCGCCGAGGCGACTTCGTTCGCCGCGTCCACATCGGATCGCGACCAGTTGTCCGTCTTGCATCCGACAACCGACCTGCCGGCGCTGCGGCGCGACGGCCCGCTGGTGATCGAACGGGGACTGGGAATCCGGGTCTGCGACGAGGACGGCAGGGAGTACATCGAGGGGTTGGCCGGCTTGTGGTGCACCGCCTTGGGCTACGGCGTGGAGGAACTCGCGGAAGCCGCCGCCGCGCAGATCAGGAAGCTCTCCTTCGCCCATCTCTTCGCGGGTCGCAGCCACGAACCGGCGGTCGCGCTGGCGGAGAAACTTCGCGAGATCGCGCCGATTCCGAACGCGAAGGCGTTCTTCGGTACCTCCGGTTCGGACGCGAACGACACCCAGGTCAAGCTCGTCTGGTACTACAACAACGCGCTCGGTCGGCCGGAGAAGAAGAAGATCATCAGCCGCCGGCGTGGCTACCACGGGGTCTCGGTCGCCGCCGGCAGCATGACCGGGCTGCCGCCGTTCCACAAGAGCTTCGACCTGCCGCTGCCGCAGTTCCGCCACGTGACCTGTCCGCACCACTACCGTGAGGGCGAGCCGGGCGAGACGGAAGCGGAGTTCACGGTCCGGCTGGCCGCCGAACTCGACGAACTGATCCGTGCCGAGGGGCCCGAGACGGTCGCGGCCTTCATTGCCGAACCCGTTCTGGGCGCCGGGGGCGTCGTCGTGCCGCCCGAGGGCTACTACCCGGCGATCCAGGCGGTCCTGGATGAGCACGATGTCCTGCTGATCGACGACGAGGTGATCTGCGGCTTCGGCCGCCTGGGCACGCCGTTCGGGGCCGAAGCGATGGGCATGCGGCCGGACACGGTGTCGGTGGCGAAAGCCCTGTCGTCCGCGTATCTGCCGATCAGCGCGGTGCTCGTGCCGGACGAAATGGTCGACGTCTTCGTCGAGGCCGGTGAGCGCTGGGGCCTCTTCGGCCACGGTTTCACCTACACGGGCCATCCGGTCTGTGCGGCCGTAGCGCTCAAGGCGCTGGAACTGATGGAGGAGCGGGACCTCTTCGCTCACGCCGCCCGGGTTGGACGCTACTTCCAGGCCGGGCTGCGGCGCTTCGCCGATCATCCGCTGGTGGGAGAGACGCGGGGTAAGGGACTGCTCGGCGCCTGCGAGCTCGTGGCGGACAAGCAGAGCCGCGAGGCCTTTCCGATCCAGCGCGGAGTGGGGGCGCACTGCATGCAACGTTGCCTGGACCACGGTCTGATCGTGCGGGCGCTGGGCGACACGGTGGCGTTCTGCCCGCCGCTCGTCGTTACCGAATCGGATGTCGACGAGATCCTGGAGCGCTTCGGCCGCGGCCTGGACGAGACCCTTGCCTGGGTCGAGACTGGAGGCTCGGCGTCATGACGGAACTGAGCACGCTGAGTCGATCGGTGGCGGGAAAGACCGCGCTGATCACGGGCTGCGCTTCGGGCATGGGCCGAGCGACGGCGCGGCTGTTCGCGGCGGAGGGCGCGAAGGTCGCAGCGACCGACATCAACGGTCCGGGCGTTGAAGCGGTGGTCGCCGAGATCCGCGCGGCGGGCCGGGAAGCCACTTCCTGGACCCTCGACGTGGGCGACGGCGATGCGATCGAGCGCGTCGTCGGCGAGGTGGCCGACCGCTACGGCGGTCTGGACATCCTGGTGAACAACGCCGGCATCTCGCGCGGCGGGCCGATCGACGGGGACGAGTACGAGCAGCGCTGGCAGGAGACCGTCAATGTGCTCCTGACCGCCCACCAGCGGACGATCCGTGCGGCGCTGCCCTACCTGCGCAAGTCGCACTCGCCACGGATCGTCAACATCGCTTCGACCGAGGGGCTGGGAGCGACGGCCATGAACAGCGCCTACTCGGCAGCCAAGACGGGGGTCATCGGCTTGACCAGAGGGCTGGCGGTGGAGCTCGGCAAGGAGGGGATCACGGTGAACTGCATCTGCCCCGGCCCGATCCGCACCGCGATGACGGAGCGGATCCCCGAGGAGCACAAGCAGATCTACGCCCGCCGGCGCACCGCGCTCCGCCGCTATGGCGACCCGGAGGAGGTGGCCCACGGCACGCTGCACCTCTGCCTGCCGGCGTCGTCCTTCATCACCGGGGTCGCCCTGCCGGTGGACGGCGGGTTGACCGTTCGCCGCGCCTGACGGAGCGACGGCGGCGCCCGGCGACTGCTAGTCAAGGTAGCCGAGCGCCTTCAGCGCCTCGCGTTGCTCGGGCGGTATCGCGGGCTCGATGCCCGCCGTGAGCGGCCCCGCGCCCCGGCGCTGGAGTTTGCCGACGGCCGCCAGATAGCCCGCCCAGAGGGACTCCTCCTGTCTCAGGTCGTGCAACTCGGAACGATCGCGGCTGGCGTCGAACAGTTGTCGCGCCGTCCCGGAAGGAGTGCTGTGGTAGTCGATCAACTTGTGACGACGGTCGGCTCCGTCCAGCAGCAACGCGTCCATCGCCAGCCGGTCGACGCGGAGTTCGGCCATGGCGACGGCGGGTGGACGCGGGTCGTTGCCGGAGAGGATGAGAGGCAGCAAAGACCGGCCGTCGGTCTCGATCATCCCGTGAACCCCGATCGCGTCGAGGATGGTCGGGACGATGTCGATCTGGCGCACCTGCGCCTCGACCTCGGGCCGGTCCGCGTCCCGTCGCAACGTGCGAGGCAGGCGGAGGATGAGGGGCACATGGATCTGCTCCTGGTAGAGCGTTGCTCCGTGACCGTGCCGGCCGTGGTCCAGGAACTCCTCGCCGTGATCCGACACGAAGACGACCAGGGTGTCCTCGAGGAACCCGCGCCGATCGAGTTCCTCGATCATCCGACCGAAGTGCTCGTCTACGAAGGCGATCTCGCCGTCGTAGAGGTCCTTCAGGTCGCTCGTCGAGTGACTGGCGCTGGCGGGCTGGTTCTGTCGGAGTAGACCGGGACCGGCCGCCGCGTCGGGCGCGAAACGCTGTCTGTGGTCCTCGGGCGGGAGGTAGGGCTCGTGCGGATCGGTTACGTGCAGGAAGACGAAGAAGGAGTCTTTGGGGCCGATCCGTTCCAGCCATTGCAGGGTCTCGTCGACCGCCCTCCAGACCGGAACGTGAATGCCTGGCCGCGAGGCCCGCTCCCGCATCTGCATGAAGTGATTGAAGCCGCGGCGGAATCCGAAGTCGATGCCGGCGTTTCCGTTGGTCGACACGCCGAGCGCGCGGTAGCCGAGCGAACTGAGGATCTCGGGCAGGTAGGGAACCTCGGCGCCGAGTTCCTGGTTCCGCGTGCGTGCGCCGTGCCTGTGTGGATACAGCCCGGTGAGGATGCTCGCCGTGGCCGGGCGCGTCCACGACGACTGGGCAACGGCGTGCTCGAAGAGGATGGCGTCGTCGGCGAACCGGTCGATGTTCGGCGAGGTCGGACGATCGTAGCCGTAGCAGCCCAGGTGGTCGGCCCGGAGGGTGTCGACAAGAAAGACCAGGACGTGTGGCGGGCGCGCGTCGGACGGGTCCGACGCGCCGGCGAGGTCTTCGTCCGCGTCAGCGGGTCGTGCCTCTGCCGGTTCGGCGACCTTGGCGAGCGGCGCTTCAGCGTGCGGCCAGAGCGGCGTCGGACTGCTCAGGACGGCCGAGAATCGGAAGCCCGCCTCCGCCTCCGGCAGGCGCGCGCCGGCGAGCGCTTCGATGCGGATGCGCAGGGGACTCTCGTGCGCCGGGAGTTGCAGTTCACCGCGGCCGCGGGTGAGCGTCGTCGTGGCCGCCGCCGATCCGGTGGGGTAGCGGTGGACGGCCGCTACGAGCTGGGGGGACGGTTCGGCGCCGCGCCACGCGCCCTGAGGGCCGTAAAGGCCCAGGTTCTCGAGTTCGAGGACTCCGCCTTCGGGTAGCAGGACGTAGTAGTCGAGTGCCGTGCGAAAGGGCAGATGGAGCGTTCCGTCGGCGGCCGCGGAGGGTCTTGCACCGGCGCCGGCGCCCTCGATGCGGATGAGGCTCCACGCGACTCGCGGCGGAGCGCCTCCGGCCGGCGAGGAGTACTCCAGCAGAACGTCATTGTCCCCCGGCCGCTGTACCGCGACGGGCACACGCAGGCGGTACTCCTCCATGTCGTCGGAGGAAGCCAGGTCCAGTTGCCCGAGCGACTGCCGGTTCCAGGACACACGGACCGTTGGCGGCTCGGTTCCGGAAGACACCATCGGTCGGCCCGTGAGCACCAGTTCGAGCGGGCGGGACCAGGACAGTCGCCAGTTCAGGGTGGACCGGGTGCCTTCTCCCGTCGCGAAGCTACCGCCCTCGTCCTCGGCTGGAGCGGACCATCCTTCGCGGAGTTGCCGCCGCTGTTCGTAGTTGCCGGGTGCCACTTCGGACGACTCGGCCGTCACTTCGGCGAGGTCTAGCGCCTGGGTCAGGTCGGTATGGAAGTGTTCCGCCGTTCCGCCCCCGCAGGCCAGCACGACCAGGACGCACACGCCGCAGGCGGTCGCGGTCACGGCGCTCCAGTTGCGGCAATGTCCTGTCAGTCTTCTTGGCTGGAAGGTATCCGGGGCGGCGCCGCGGCGGGGCCGCGGGACTCGGGTCACCGGCTGCCGCCGTCGATGCGCAGCACGGCCCCGGTCGTGTAGCTGGAGGCGTCGGATGCCAGGTAGAGGGCGGCGCCGACGATCTCGTCCGGTTCGCCGCCCCGGCGAAGAGCGATCGAGGTCTGTGCCCGCTTGTTGAACGCTTCCAGGTCCCAGGCCTTCGAGATGTCGGTCAGGAAGGGTCCGGGCATGATCGCGTTGACCCGGACCTTCGGACCGTAGGCGTGGGCGAGCGACTCGGTCAGCGAGTTCAGCCCTGCCTTGGCCGCGCCGTAGGGCTCGGCGTTGGCGCTGGGATGGATGGCCGCCGTGCTCGTCACGTTGATGATGCTGCCGCCGTCGCCCTCCGCCATGCGCTGGCCGATCACCGCCGCCAGCCGGAACGGTCCCTTCAGGTTGACTCCGATCACCTTGTCGAACAGAACCTCGCTCACTTCGGCCAGACTGGGGTAGAGCGGCGACATGCCGGCGTTGTTGACCAGCACATCGACCTTGCCGAACCGGTCGTAGGCTGCTTCGATCAGGCCGTCCACCTGGTCCCAGTGACCGACGTGGCAGGCGTGCGCGAGTCCCTGCCGCCCCATTTCCTCGATCTTCGCCACCACTTCGTGGCAGGAGTCGATCTTCCTGCTGGTGACGACGACATCGGCTCCGGCGGCGGCGAAGGCGAGGGACATCTCGCGGCCCAGCCCGCGGCTGCCGCCGGTGACGAGCGCGGTGCGGCCCGTGAGGTCGAGGAGGTGTCGGGCGGTGTGGTCCATGGAAACGAGGGTAACAAGCACCGGCGCGCCGGGGTAGATTCCGCTGACGATGACCGATTCTCCGCCGCTTGCCGCCAGTACCGCCGCCGAGCCGGCGGTCGCCGAACCGCGCCTCGTCCAGATCCAGGCCGGCCCGATGGCCAACTTCGTCTACGTTCTCGCGGACTCCACCACCCGCAAGGCCTGGGTCGTCGACCCGGCCTGGGATCCGATCGGTGTCATGAAGATCGCCCGGGAGCAGGGTTACGAAGTCGTCGGCGTACTGGCGACGCACTTCCACCAGGATCACATCGGCGGAGACATCATGGGCCAGCACGTTCCCGGTGTGCGCGAACTCCGTGCCGAGTTCGATCTGCCGATGCTGATTCATGAGGCCGAAGCAGAACGGGGCGCGGAGATCGCGGGTTGTCCCACCGACAGGGTCGAGGTGTTCCGCGACGGCGACCTCCTTGAGCTCGGCGATCTGCGGGTCGAGGTGCTGCACACGCCCGGTCATTCACCGGGGAGCTGCTGCTTCCGCGCCGGCGATCACATGCTGACCGCCGACACGCTGTTCGTCCAGGGCATCGGCCGGGTCGACCTGCCGCACAGTGACATCGACGCCATGTTCCACTCGCTGGAGCGTCTAAAGGCGCTGCCGCCGGAAGTGGGCATCTACCCGGGACACGACTACGGTCCGGAGTCGTTCTCGACGATCGGCCGTGAACTGCAGTGGAACGCCTATCTCCGACCGAGCTGCCTGGAACAGTGGCGCGCGATGATGGGGATCTTCTGAGCGGGGACCGAAGCGCTTCGCCCGCCGCCGTCGCGCCGCCTCGAACTCCGCCGCGGATCGAGACCCGCAAACTGTGCCGGGAGTTGCGCTCCGGCGAGCGCACCCTGGTCGTCGTCGACGACCTCGATCTCGAAGTGGCGGCGGGGGAGTGCGTCTCCATTCGCGGCCCTTCGGGAGCGGGCAAGTCGACGCTGCTGGCGCTGCTGGCGGGTCTCGATCGGCCGACCGCGGGCAGCGTCCTGATCGATGGCCGGGCGATCGAGGGTCTGAGCGAGGACGAACTGGCGCTGCTGCGGCGCGAGAAGATCGGTTTCGTCTTCCAGGCCTTCCAGTTGCTCGGCAACCTGACCGCGCGGGAGAACGTCCAGTTCCCGCTGGATCTGCTCGGACGCCGACGCTCGAGAGAGCGCGCCGAGGCTCTGCTCGCGGACGTCGGCCTCGCCGAGCGGGGTCACCACTATCCGTCGCAGCTCTCGGGCGGTGAGCAGCAGCGCGTGGCGCTGGCCCGAGCCTTTGCGGCCGAGCCCGCGATTCTGCTCGGCGACGAGCCAACCGGCAATCTCGATTCGGCAACCGGCGCGGCCGTGCTCGACGTGATGATGGCGCTGCGCGACCGCTTCGGGTCGACCCTCGTGCTCGTGACGCACGATCCGGCGGTGGCCGCCCGCGCGGACCGCGAGCTCGTCATGGTGGATGGCCGCATTGCGGCCGGCGGCTGAATCGTGGGTCCGGCAACGGCGCTCCGTTACTCCCTGTGGGAGTTCCGCGGCTCTCTGGGCCGGGTCTGGGTGTGGCTCGTCTGCCTGTCCGTCGGCGTCGGCGCCGTCGTGTCGGTAGCCGGACTGGCCTCGAGCGTGGACGGAGCGATCCGTGGGGAGGCCAGGAAGCTGTTGGCCGCCGACCTTGTCGTGCGCTCCCGCGTGCCGCTGCCGGAGCGGGCGTTCGAAGCGATCGATCAGCTTCCGGGGGCGGTGCACGCCGAGGTTCGCGAGCTGGCGGCCATGACCGGTCGCTTATCGCCGCGACCCCCGGGCGAAGAGGGCGCGTCGAGTCTGCTCGTTGAGTTGAAGGCCGTCTCCGGCGGCTATCCGTTCTACGGCGATCTGACCGTGGAGCCGCCCCTGGCCGCGGGCCGGACGCCGGCCGAGGCGCTGGGCGACGATTCCGCGCTGGTAGCGTCTGAGGTCCTGTCCCGGCTTGGACTCGAAGTCGGCGACGAACTGAGGTTGGGCCGACAGACGCTGCGCATCGCGGGTGCGCTGCTCGGGGAGCCCGATCGTCTTCCGGTCGGCCTGTCCGTCGGTCCCCGGGTCATCGTCAGCCTCGCGGCACAGGAGGCGGCGGGAGTGCTGCCTTTCGCCGGCTTCGGCGGCTACCGCGTGCTGGTGCGGCTTCCGGATGAGAACTCGCCCGACGCGCTGGAAGGCAAGGCGGAGGCGATCCGGGACGTTCTGGGGAACGACGCGACCGTGCGAGTCGAGACCTACGTGGATGCCCAGCCCGGCATTCGCCGCGACCTGGAGCGGATGGAACGCTACCTGGGGCTGGTCGCACTGCTGTCTCTCCTGGTCGGCGGCGTCGGTGTGGCGCAGGGCGTCCGCGCCTGGTTGTTGCAGCGCCTCGATGCGCTGGCGATCCTCAAGTGTCTCGGGGCCCGACCGCGCGACCTGATGCGCGCCTACCTGGTCCAGGCGGTACTGCTGGGTTGTGGGGCGGGCGTCGTCGGCGGCGCGTTGGGTCTGCTGTCGATCCAGCTCGTGCCGGCGATCCTGGGCGGTGCGCTACCCGCGGAGGCGATATCCGTCTGGCAACCGCTGGCATTCGCGCGCGGCATCCTGCTCGGTGCCTTCGTGTCGACCGCCTTCTCGGCGCCGGCGCTCCTGGTCGTACTGCGGGCGCCCCCGGCCCGCGTGTTCCGCCGCACGGCGGAGCCGCTGCCCGGTTCACGGGCGGCCGCCCTGATCTCGCTGGCCGCCGTCGCCGCCGGAGTGGCCGGTTCGGCCGCTCTGCAGGCCGGATCCCTGTGGCTGGCGCTGCAGTTTCTGGGTGGTCTGGCGGCTGGAGTCGCCGGCCTCTGTCTGGCCGCTCTCGCCGTGCGGATCGCTGCGGGGCGGTTGGCGTCGTTGTGCCGGGCGTACTGGTTGCGGCACGGCATCTCGGCGCTGGCGAGGCCCGATTCGGGAACGCTGTCCGCGACGGTGGCGCTGGGACTCGGACTCATGGTGCTTCTGGCGATGGTCGTCGTTCAGGGGCATCTTCGCGACCAGCTCGAGTCCGGGTTGCCTGCGGAGGCGCCGAGCGTGTTCCTTCTGGGCGTGTCGTCCGAGGAGTGGAGCAGGCTCGACTCGCTGCTGGCCCGGGAGGGCGCCAGCGGGGTTCAGTCGGCTCCCGTGGTGATGGCGCGGATCCGCATGATCGACGGTGAGCGCGTCGAACGGCGCATCGACGGCGGCAACCGCTGGGCCTTGACGAGGCAGTTACGGCTGACCTACCTGGATGAAGTCCCGGCGGACAACGTGTTCGTCGACGCGCCGGAGCCCGTAGCCGGCCGGTCGCCCTGGTTCGATCCGGCGGTCGCCGAAGTGAGCGTCGAAGAGGAGTTCGCGGAGACGATCGGCGTCGGCGTCGGTTCGGTGATTGGACTGGAGGTTGGCGGCAGGGACCTCGAGATCACGGTCACCAGTCTGCGCCGGGTGGACTGGGAGGGCTTCGGCATCAACTTCTTCCTGGTGGTCGAACCGGGCGTGCTCGACTGGGCGCCGCAGACCAGGATTGCGGCGGCCCGGCTGCCAAGTGAACGGGAGCAACAGATTCAGGATGAGGTGGTGCGCGCCCATCCGGGCATCGCGGTATTGCGAATCCGCGAGCTGCTGCAGAAGGTCGTGGACTTGATCGAGAACCTGCAGCTTGGCGTGAGGGTTCTCGGCAGCTTCACGGTAGGCGCGGCCCTGCTGACGCTGGCTGGGGCCGTCGCCGCCGGCTCGTCACGCCGCGGCCGGGAGGTGGCGCTGCTCAAGACGATCGGCTCGACTCGTCTCGATGTCTTGCGCGCCTTCGCGGCCGAGTACGCGCTGATCGGTCTTTCCGCCTCGATCGTGGCCGCGTTCCTGGGCACGGCCGCGGCGTGGTGGCTGGTCGTGCGGGAACTCGAACTCGAGTGGTCGTTCCGTGTGTGGTCCGTGCTCGGAGCCCTGGCGGCCGGAGGACTGCTGTCGCTCGGCACCGGCATCCTGGCGAGTACGCGCTCGCTCCGGAGGCCGCCGATCGACTCGTTGCGGGAGGGGTCGTGATCCCCCGGCTCTCCACCCGTTGGCAGATCGTCGGTGCGCTGTTCGCCATGATGATGTTCTCGTCGGGTCTGGGCTTCTACAACCAGTCCGTGCTGCTTGAGGCCCTGACGCGCGAACGCGGCTTCTCGGTGTTCTCGGCGTCGTTCGCTTCGACGGTCTTCTTCGCCACCAGCGGCTTCGTCGGTCTCGCCGTGGCCAGCCTGATCGAGCGGATCGACGCGCGCTGGTCCGTCGCCGCCGGCGTTGCCGTCTGCGCCGCGTCGCTGGTCGCGATCGGCCGCGTCGAGACGATTCTCGAGGTCTACGCGGTTTTCGTCGTGTTCGGTATCGGCTTCTCCGCCACGAATATGTTGACGGCCAGCACCCTGATCACGAGGTGGTTCGCGCGGCGTCGCGCCTTCGCGCTCTCGATCGTGTTCACCGGCCTCTCGGCGGGTGGCATCGTTGTCGCGCCGTTCGCTGCCTGGGCCGTCGCCGAGCATGGCCTGAGCCGCGGTACGGAGTTGATGGCCGCGACCTACGTTCTGGGCATTCTGCCGCTGGCGCTGTGGCGGTTGCTGCCGCGGCCGCGGAGCGAGACGGACCTGGCCGGCGAGTTCGACGGCGGTGAGGATCCGGGCGTTGGGGCGCGGGAGGCATTTCGTTCCCGCTACTTCGCCGGTATCGCCGTGACCTTCTTCTTCGGCCTGATGGCGCAGGTCGGGGGCATCGCGCACCAGTTCAAGCTGGTCAGCGCCTACGAGCCGGACGTGGCTGGGACGGCGGTGTCGGTGCTGGCCGCCGCAAGTGTCGTGGGGCGTCTGTCCTCGGGCGCTCTGCTGGAGAGACTGCCCTATCGCGGCTTCGCCGTGGCCATGCTCGTTCTCCAGGGAGTGACCCTCCTCGTGCTGGGATCGAGCACGACAGTGGCGGGCCTGCTCTTCGCCTCAGGGGCATTCGGACTCACGATCGGCAGCTTCCTCATGATGCAGCCGCTACTGCTTGCCGAGGCGTTCGGCACCAGGAGCTTCGCGCGCATCTACTCCGTCAGCACCCTGTGCGCGTCGGTGGGCGTGGCGGTCGGACCGCTGCTGCTCGGTTGGGCTCACGACTATGCCGGCGGCTATCGGAACGCCTACGCGCTGAGTGCGGGAATGTCCTGGCTTGGCTGCGTTTCGCTGTGGGCTGCGGGGAGGGGCTTCGGTCCCCGCGCCCGGTGACGGGAGGAGACCACCAACAGAGTTGGAGTTTTGGTCGATCGCCGATACACTGGGGCACTCGATGGACACGTGTTGCTCGCCGACTCGCGGCGCGATGCCAACTGGCGCAAAGGACCGCGCTCGGAAGGTCTCTGGAACATCCTCCGGACTTCGACGGAACATGGTGCGGCTTGACGGCGGGCGTTTTCGCATGGGCACGGACTCGGCCTGTGCGGTGCCGGGCGACGGTGAGCGACCGTCGCGCGAGGTCGAAGTCCACTCGTTCGCGATCGATCCCGTCGCGGTCTCGAACCGCGATTTTGCCGACTTCGTCGAGGCGACGGGCTACGTCACCGACAGCGAGCGTCTGGGCTGGTCCTTCGTTTTCGAAGGCCGTCTCTCGCGCCGGCTGCGGCGCTCCGGGATCGTTGAGCGGCTGCCGGCGGCGCACTGGTGGTGCCGCATCAGCGGCGCGGACTGGCGCCGGCCGGAGGGTCCGGGGTCATCGATCGAGCGGCGCCTCGACCACCCCGTGCTGCACGTGTCGCACAACGATGCCGTGGCCTACAGCTCCTGGGCCGGATGCAGATTACCCACCGAAGCCGAATGGGAGTACGCGGCGCGTGGTGGCACAGGGAGCGATTTCCCTTGGGGCGAGGAGCTTGAACCGGGCGGGGAGCACCGCTGCAACGTCTGGCAGGGTGACTTTCCCAATAGAGACGATGGAGCCGACGGTTACCGGGGTACCTGTCCGGTCGACACGTTCGAGCCCAACGGCTTCGGTCTCTACAACATGATCGGCAATGTCTGGGAGTGGTGCGCCGACTGGTTCGCCCCCCGCCTTCCCCCTGCGGGCACGCGGGACCCGCAGGGACCGCCTGCCGGCGTCGCCCGGGTCATTCGGGGCGGCTCCCACCTCTGCCATGCTTCCTACTGCAACCGTTACCGGGCCTCTGCCCGCACCCACAACACTCCCGACAGCGCGACGGGACACACGGGCTTTCGTTGCGCCATGACGATGAACTGACCCTTCCCTTGAAGGCGACGCCCTGGCGTCGCCGCCGGAGACCAAGGAGAACCCTTGCCTGGCCGAAGAGAACTCAACATGCGCCGTCGCAAGAGACGGATCCTGGAGGCGGCGACCAAGCTGATCTCCGATGGTGGCATCGAGGCCTGCACGATGCGCGCGCTGGCGCGGAAGGCCCGCCTCGACGTCACCACGCTGTACAACTACTACGGGTCGAAGGAGGAGATTCTCGAGGCCCTGCGGAGGTCCGGGGCTCGCCGACTCGAACGCCGGATAGAGCAGCTTGAGGAGACGGACCCTTTCGATCGCATTCGCGCGATCGTCGACCTGACGCTGGGGGTCTCGGAGTCGCCTGCCGAACTGGCGCGGCCCATTAATCTGCCCGTGCCCTGGCGCCGTCCGGGCAGCGGACCGATCGGAGCGGTCGCGAAGGAGCACCTGGAGAGAGAACTCCGCCGCGCGGCGGCGCGAGGTGAGTTGCTTCTCTCAGTCGATCCTGAACAGTCTGCGATGGTCGTTCTCGATCACGTCAGCGTGTGGTTGACGTTGTGGGCCCAGCGCGTGAGTGACGCCGAGGAGACACTGGCCCGGGTCGGGTACTCCCTGAGTCTCTGCCTGCTGGCGGCCTCGACGGACGCGTCGAGGCCCGGACTCGAACAGGAAGTGCTCGAGAGCCAGAGTCGCTTGGCCGCCATAGCGGCGGCGCTCAAGACCGCCGCGGTCTGATCGCTGGGAGTCGGGGCTGCGCGCGCAGCGCTGGCGCACAACGGACCGGCCTCGACCGGGTGCGTCCCTCTACGGGGGTGCCGGGATTCCGGGGGGCAAGGCAGCCGTCCAGCCGGCTTCGAGTTGGCGCGCGAGACGAGCCTTCAAGGCGGCATGCTCCGGATCCTGGCTCAGGTTGTTGAACTCTCGGGGATCCGGCGCCAGGTCGTAGAGTTCGGTCTCCACGTCGTCGCCGCCTGAAACCGGAGTCCACTCGGTGTAGCGGTAGCGGGCGGTTCGAACGCTGAGTCCGGCGGTCAGGTGCTGCCGGTCGGGTCGCGTGAAGCGATCGGAGCGCGAGAAGATCGCGCTCTTCCAGTCCCGGGCGGGGTTCTCGAGCAGCGGTCGAAAGCTCGTGCCCTCGAGACCTGCGGGTGCGGGAAGGCCGGCAAGGTCGGCCAGCGTGGGGTAGAGGTCGACCAGTTCAACCAGCCCCGTGGACGTCTCACCTCCAGCGACGCCAGGCGCACGCACGATCAGGGGCACGCGGGTCGACTCCTCGAACTGCGACTGCTTGCGCCACATGCCGCCGTGCTCACCCAGGTGGAAGCCGTGATCGCTGACGAAGACGACGACCGTCGAACTCAGGAGATCGAGTTCCCGGAGCGCGTCGAGCAGCAGGCCGACCTGGTGGTCGATTAGCGTGACCGTGGCGTGGTACGCCGCGATCGCCTGTCGCTTCTGGTCGTCAGTGTGCAAAGCGTCATCCGGGTAGCCGACGAGAGCGGGAGCCGGAATGTCGTCGCGGTCGTCGGCCGGCTCTCGCGGCAACTCGACGCCGGCGATCTCGTGCTGCTCGAAGAAGCTGGCCGGCGCTACCCAGGGCTGGTGCGGCTTGTGGAAGCCGGCGGCAATGAAGAAGGGTCCGTCGCCGTGCTCGCGCAGCAACTCGATGACTCTGCGGGTCGTGCGTCCGTCCGGTGTCTCCTCTTCGAGTTCGTCGGTGGCTCGCCAGGTGAGGGGCAGGCCGCCGGTGCGGCCGTGGGGCGCGAACACGTCGGCGCGCGACATGCCGTCATCGGAGCCATCGGTCCAGGAGTTGTCACGGACGGCCGAGTGATCGACTCCGGGAAGGTAGTGCTCTTGCGGCCGACGCCGCGCGTTCTCGGAGATGTCCCAGGTCACCGAGTCTTCGTAGCGGCCGTGCGCAACCTTGCCGACCCGGGCCGTGAAGTAGCCGTGCTGCTGAAAGTACTCGGGCAGCATGACGACGTTGCCGATCGTCTGTCGCGGCTGCGTGAAGTTGTGGAGGACCTGTGTCGTCTCGGGCCGCAGGCCGCTGAGGAACGACGCGCGCGAAGGATTGCAAACCGGATGCTGGGCGTAGGCGCGGTCGAAGCGGATGCCCTCCGAGGCCAGGCGGTCGAGGTTCGGCGTGCGCGCAGTCGGGTAGGCGCCGTAGCTGCCGAGCGCGACATTCAGGTCGTCGGCGACGATGAACAGGACGCTCCGTCGGTCCGAAGAGCCGGCGTCGGCGCCCGGTTCGGTGGGGCCGCACGAGACGAGGCTGAGCAGCAGCGTTGCGGCCAGGGTCCTCTTCATGGATCCTCCGAGCTGTCTGTCTGAATCTCTACCGCCTTCAGTATTGCGAACGTAGTTGGGGCGTACAAGTGGCGCGGAAACCGCGCAGACTTGCATGGACAGGCCTGTTTCGTGTGCGTCAGCGCGGCGCGGACGCCGCGACTCGACTCCTAGATGAGGCCCTGGTAGGCGCCGCCGTCGAGCAGGATGCTGGTACCCGTGATGAACCGAGCCGGCTCGGAGCACAGGAAGGCGACTGCCTTGCCGAAATCGTCGGCTGTGCCCAGCGTGCCGGTGGGCACGCGCTGCGCCACGACGTCCGTGTTGCCCAGGGACTTGATCCGGTCGGTCGCGTGAATGCCGGGTTGGGCCGAGTTGACCGTGACGCCGTCCCGGGCGACCTCC
>WTGL01000036.1 GCA_011523565.1 Acidobacteriota bacterium | reverse complement strand
CGCCTCGATCTTCGCCGCGTCCTCGGGGCTCAGGAAGAGGTTGTCGCCGTACTTTTCGGGCCGCTGGAGCGGCGTCAGGGTGCCGGCGTCGAAGGTGCCGGTCAGGTCGGGCTTGCCGTTGGCGGCGCGTTTGATCTCGCCCTGGGCGGTCAGCGCAGGGGACGCGATCAGCAACGCGAGGATTGCGATCAGCGCCGCGGGGAGTCGGACTCTCATGTTGGGTCCTCCGGATGTCGGTGGGGTAGGCGGAGTGTAGCGGAGTCACCGTGGTGCTGTGCGTAGACCGGCTCACCGATGTTGTGGTGAACGTCCGGCGACCGGATACGGATCCCTGTGCGCGGTGCTCCCTGAAGTTCCTGGCTCTGACCGCAGCGGGAGGGGCCTAGGTCAGCTACGCTGGTTACCCAGTCGCACGCGAGGTCTACCGCGGTCGGGTGGTCGCTGGAGTTGGGGAGCGGCCCTCCCCTGTAACCTGCCGGCTCAACCACGTTCTACTGGAGAAGCCGGTTGACTAGTGCTTGGTCGAAGTGTGATATCTCCCCATTCAAGATCTTCTCTCTCGCCTGCCTTAGCCATTCCTTGACGGCTTTACTCCGGTTCAGCCGAAGGAGCCTCAGAACCAGTAGTTTTCGCATGTCGATGCGCTGCCGCCCCGCCACAGCGTCATACGCGGGTCTCGTCCGGATCTTGAAGCGGTCGGGCACATCCTCCCTTGCCCTCAAACGCTCTAGCATCCGAACGAACTCACCCAAGTAGTTCTTACTTAGCTTGCTCGCTGTGTGCATGACCTCCGTGTACTCCCTCTCGCCGTAGGATGCATACACCACGGATATGGCCTTGCCGATCGCCGGGTCGGAGTAGGCCTCAAGTTGGCCCATTCTGGCCTTCAGTCGAGGACGAGACCTCTTGTCCCCGAACCGAAGGATCAATAGCGGTGCGATCGCAGCGCACTCCTTCCAGCCGACGAACCTGTGACAACCCGCAAGGAGCTGCGAGGCGAACTCTCGTAGTCTCAACGCGTCCTCACGAGAGGGTTCCACCTTCAACAGGCCTTCCACTAAGACGCGACTCACGTCGGAGTGTATCTGTCGCTCGTCAGTACAGACCGAAAGGACGAACTCCAGGTACTCTCCCGCAGGCCTTAGCACCCTGAAGTAGTCTCCCACGCGCCTCGCCAACGTTGGTTGGCGGAGGATATCCTTCGTGGCGCGATCGAGAAGGAAGTCACGCCGACAGACTCCCGCCATCAGATAGAAGCGGGCAAGCACCTTACTCCACTCACCGCCATTCTCCTCTCCGGAGCGGTGCCGACGCCAGAGGACGGTCAATCGGTTGCCGAGACTTGGCCGGTCATTCTTCGATTCATCGAGAAGGTCTTGGAAATCGTCTAGATCCTCGTTCGCCTCCAGATGAAAATGAATGGCCAGTTCACGTAGACTGAGGATCTTCGTCTTTCCGGCGTTGGGCGTTAGGTGGAGTCTTGAGAGCGACTGGCCGCACGTCCCGAGGGCTTTCACCGCAGCGGCGTAGCTATCGACGCCTATCGTCTGATCGTCCATCCACCGCACATACGCTTCCTCTCCGACTGAGTCGGCCATCCGTTCGTCGTGAGGGTAGAGCACTACGTGAGCAAGAGTTCTCGAACAGTCAAATTCATCTACCGGAAGACCTATGCGCGGCGACTCATTGTAGGGATCGCGAGGCGAGAAGCGCTCAAGAAGGAAGAAGAGCAGTCCAACGAGATTTCGGTTGAAACCAGCTCCGTAGAGGGCATCTGCCGCTCGGTCGTATAGGACGGACGCGAAGTAGTTGGTAATGTCAGTAAGGACGAAGTGCGGGTAGACATCCTCAAGAAGCAGTAGCTTTCGATACTGATGGTACTCCTTCCATTTGACAAAGGAGTCGCCCGAGAGAAACATGTAGGACGGATCGCCGGTCTCTTCCGCTATCTGTCGACGTTTCTCGGATAGTGTGGTGCGAGCGAAATAGACGTTCTCCTTTTCTTGAGGCTTGAGTCGGTCGTAGATCAGTCCCGTGATGGCCCGATAGAGGACCAGATCTGGAATCTGAGGGAAGGTCATATGACGGCTGAAGCCGATGGTCTTCGGGATCGTGAAGCGAAAGGGCTCCCCGGGTTCGTAGCGCCCGGAGTTCACCTCCTCGACAAGACGTCCAATCCACTCGTCGGGATCGATGTCGAACTCAATGAAGTCTGTGATGTCGCGTCGAGAGCACCGTCGCAGGAGCTTGCGAACCTCCTTCCACGACTTCCACAGAACACCGGTGGTGATCTCGGGTGTGTACGACATGCTTATCTACATCCTGGTGTAGCTGATGGCGCTTATCGGAGGCACGGTTCCGCTTCCTTCAGACTGACTAACGGAGAGAAGGTGCCGTTGTAGCGGGAGGTCGTGGTGAGCGTGCGGAGTGCCGCAGGCGGCGCGGGCTCCCGATGGGTGTTGGGCTGTTGGCCTACGGTTGAGTACAGCGTTCGGCTAGGCGGGACAGGAGGCCAGATAGACCCCAGGCGCCGGGGTGGGGCATCGTAGCGAACGAGACGGTAGCGAACGGCTACCCCGCGGTTTCGAGCCGGCTGTGAGATGTAGCGTGGCTGGCCGCTGGTGTCGCTCGATCGGCGGGCCCCTGGCCACGCTCGCCGAAACTGGGGAACCACTTCATTTGGGGCCTGTCTCCGGCAACTTCCGTGGTGTTCGCGAGGTCAAGTGGTGCTTCGGAGCCCGCCTCTGTCGCGACGGGGAGGATCGGTGGTTGCGGCGATGCCGAGGCCCAGCCTGCGCCGAGGAGGCTCAGGGTCGTCATGCTTCCGGCTCTCGGAACGGAGCAGCGCCGCAGTACGAAGACCGGCAGGGGCGGTGGCCACTGAGTGTTCCACTCCTAGACCGCCATTGAGTGGCGCCTCCTTTCAGAGATGACGGCGGCGCCAAGGCCGGAGCGGACTTTGCGAGGGGGATCGCCGCACCGGGCTCGCCAAGCGTCATTTGCCGCGTTCCTGGATCTCTTCCGCCATCCCGAGTTCCCTGAGCGCAACCCTCGTCTCCTCGATCTTGGCCTTCGAGACACCATCCTCGGGCTGCACGTCCACCGTCAGCGTCAGCCTGAGCCCCTTGGCGGTCGCAAAGCGGGCCAGTACCTTCGTGTAGAAGTTCATCCACTTGTGTGGGGTGATGTCCCCGATCCACCGAAAGCCACCGACGACGTCCAGGGTCGTATCGTCATCGGTCGCGGCCGTCGTCACGCTGGCGCTTTCGCTACTGGTTTCCTCCTCGGCGGGCGCTACTTCCGAAGGAGTGGATGCGCTTGGGCGTTCCTCTTCCGACGCTTGCCGGGCGACGTAGGCATCGGCCGCGCCTTTCGTTATCAGGAAGACGTCATCAGCGATCTCGACATCGGCCTCGGTCAGCGACTGACGAAACATGAATGGCTCGAAGCTGTCGCTCGGTCCTTTGGCGACGTAGGCCAGCATCCCGGCCTCGACGCCCCGGCAGATGGTCTGCTTGACAAGGTCAGGATTCAGTAGGCGAGGGAACTTCGGAGAGGCAAAGAAGGCATCTCGCACCGCCTTCGTGCTCCACTCAGGGAGCGCTGGCGGCCAGTTTCGGACGAGGAAGTTCGGGCTCACACCATCGACGACGAGATCCTCCTGCTGCAGTCGGTCGAGGATGAGCGCAACGAGAGACTCTGCCGCGCTAGAGTGAACGAGACCGAGATCGATCTTCTGAAGAGCGTTGTTCTCGTCGAGCAGGAAGACGTTCTTGTATGAACGCCAGACGGCCTCTCGGAGGTCGCGCTCGGCACGTTTCAGGTTCTCTTGGAGCTGCCGGCTCTGCGACTCGTCAATCCGGAGCGTGTCCGAGTCAGCGTCGATGTCCTCCCACGCGAGGACCTTCCTGGCCTCTTCGGAGAGCAGGCCCCCGTGTTCGGCCACGCACCAAATGAGAGCGCTCTTGTACGTTCTCGATGATGTGCCGCTCTCCTTTGCGACGGCCTCGATGAGTGCGGTTGTGGTGTCTTCGTCGATATCGTTCTCCGGAGCGATCACCACGAGCGTGAGCGCCGCGCGATCAGGCACTTGGTTTGTGCGTTCCGGAAAGTAGACGCGCCCAATGCCTTTGCTAGGCGGGAAGACCTTCTGGATCTCGGCGCGTACCCGGTCGCGGATCGCGTTCGCTGGGACGCTCGCACGCCGGTCGGCGAGCAGCTTGTTCAGGTTCGGTTGGAAGCTGAACCGGTAACGGGTCCTCTCGGCCGAAAGAAAGTAACAGGTGTCTGCTAGCGTCTCAAGGCTCTGCTCGACGCTTCCGATGTCAAGGCCGGGACCGGCCGCTGCGAGCCGAACCTCAGGTAGTGTGGCCTCTCCGCGTTGCTGGCCGCCGTTCGATTCAAAGAAGATCGCCGTCGCCACTTTGCGGTGGAGTCGTGCCTTTCTGGCATCTGCTGTGCCCTCCGTGTCGAGACGGAGCGCATGGGCGTGCCTTTTCCCCACGATGTCAGTGGTTACTGCCCCTTCAAGACGCGATTCTCCGAGTTGCTCGAACACTGCGGTCCGGAACGTGGGGTCGTCGAGCGGCGCCGTTCCGAGAGTGATCAGTGGGTCCTTGTGAGCGTCTCTGAAGCCTTCGACGTACGCGTGCGAAACCCACAGGGCCAAGAGCCGCAGGATGCCACGGGTTTGTTGGAAGCGTGGTAGGCCCTGCCACTTTCGCTCGAAAACGGAGAGTACCGACGGGTGGAAGGGATAGCTCGCTGTCAAGACCTCGCGGGCGCTGTCGATGGGGAACCAACTTGGAAGCTGATGCCGATGTGCCACCATCCACTCTACGTACTCGCCGACGTTCTTCGAGGCGTCCGCGGGCAGGCCGTGCCACTCGAAGAGCCGTCGCCGAACGATCTCCGCGGTCTCCGCCTCGACCGACATGATCACCGCCTTACCGAGTCGGTCGAGGAGCTTCTTGAGGCGCTCGTAGTCGGATTGGTCTTCAGCCGTCATCTCGATTTCCGATGCGGGGACCGAAACGGCAAGCACCACATTGTCACGTGAGCGGGCGACCTCAGAGAGGCTATGCAGGAAGCTGTAGAGCTGGCCGCCGAGCCCGCTCTTTCGGTTGCGGCTAACGTAGTTCATCAGTTCATCGAGCAAGATCAGTGTTGGTCGATTCTCCGGCAGGATTTGCGCGACGACATCTCCGCCAGGTGCCGTGAACGACACGTCGTGCTCGGTGACAAGGCGGAGTCCTTCGCCTCCCCCGAGTTGCCAAGCGATTTCGCCCCACGGGGTCTTGCGGAGGGGCGTGCCGTCTGTGCCGCCCCGTCCCGTGAGCGAGTCGAACTCGGTGCCAACGAACACTGCCGTGGCAGCTTGGGGGATGCCGTCTACGCGTGCCCTCTTGAGGAGCCTTCCCACGCCCTTCCACTCGGTCGCTTCCGTGCCGCCCCGCGCGAGGTGATAAAGGAGGGCCAGCGAGTGTGTCTTCCCTCCGCCGAACTGAGTGGTCATGTTGAAGACGGCCGAGGTTTCGACCTTGATGCCGGAAAGCCGACGGATGACCTCGGCTGCGAGGTTCGCTAGGTTCGTCGTGAGGTACGTACGCTCGAAGAACTTAGCCGGCTCCTGGTAGACGGCGGGCGCCCTCCCGCTGTGTATCTTGTCCAAGGGGACGGCGAACTCGGAGGCGTCGAGTGGCCGGCCCTCGCGCAAGTCCTCACGCGGCGTAACTAGTTTGTACCAAGGGGTCAAGCCCATGTCGTGATTCCTCTCAGACTATTGCTGCCACGCGAATGCCTCGAATCGGCCGAGGTTCCGGTTCAGACACCAAGCTTGAAAGAAGCCATACGGGAACGTCTCAGACTCGCTGCGTGATCCGACAAACACGAGTGTGTCGGCGCTCAGCCGTTCCCGATCCGGAGGTGCCATCGCGCCGACCACACGGTCGGCCAGCGACGCGACAAGACTGGATGCGTCAGCGCGCGTGGTCCGGTAGCAGAAGACCACGCGCAGTGCGTGCCGGATGCAGAGCACTTTCCAAAGCGCGTACGCGACTACATCGTCGCTGGCCGAGTTCTCGAGCTCGCACACCGCGGCCGGGAAACGCCAAGTGCCTCCAGCTCCCGGGAAAGCGGCCAAATCAAGGGCAAGATACTCCTTGCGTGCTACCGGCAGCACACGGCACGGGTGACCTTTTGCCGCAACTTCGAGCCCGAGTTCCCTCAGCGACTGGGCTACTAGGTCCGTGAGGGCTTGCGTCCAGCGGGCAAGATCGCCAGCGATTGAGGCTTCGCGTAGCTTGGACGCTATAGCTCGATCGACCTCGAGTTCTGCGTACAGCGACCGTGCCCAGTCGCGTGCGTCTACGACCATCAGTAACCCAGTCCCTTCTTTCGGCCCAACACGCCTTCCACCCAGCGTTTCTCGTCCGTTCCATTTGGATAGAGCGCCACGAGGGACTGCGCGAGTTTCCAGAAAGTGACGTTGGGGCCAACGCCCTCCTCGACGAGGAAACGCTTGAGGCCTTCACCCCGTCCGGCGCCGAACAGGACCATCGCTTGGTGGACGCGGTCGAGTGTTGTGGCTCCAATCGGGGGAAGACCAACATCTCCCCAGTCAGCGTCCTTCTCGGCTGCTTCCAGCTGCTCGAAGAGAGTGAGTTGCTTTAGTTTCTTGGGGCGGCGGGTCGGGGCGCGCCGAGCTTCGTCCTTGCCGAAGAGGTGCCGGGTACGCTCGGCCACCGACAGGAGACGGGCTTGGTCACCCTTGATCTCGACGACCCGACCGAGGTCCTCTAGGTGCGCGCCGAGGCCCTGTGCGATCTTGCGCGCGGCGTCGAACTCGAGCTTGAATCCTGCGCCTCCCTTGGGCTTCAGGGCGCTCGCCTCGTTGTCGGCATCTCGCGTAGCGCCGCTCGGTACGCCATTGCTGCCGCTCGTGCTCGTGGAGAGGGTCCACA
Source organism: Acidobacteriota bacterium (assembly GCA_011523565.1). GTDB lineage: Bacteria > Acidobacteriota > Thermoanaerobaculia > Multivoradales > Multivoraceae > Multivorans. The sequence continues at coordinate 11,471 of WTGL01000036.1, read as the reverse complement.
GCCACATGGCCGTGAGGCGGGCGTCCTCTTCCAGCCCAGTGGCGTCGGCATCCTCGAAGATCATCGACAGCGCTTCACGAGCGACGGCGGCCCACACCTGCTCAAGGTACTCTCGCAACTCGACCTGTTCCCCGGAAGCCCTCTCTACACGGGAGTAGCGGGAGAAAATCTCCAGCGCAGGGCCGAGGCAGGCGAAGATCGCGTCTGCGCCGACGACGCCTTCCTTGGCGAGACGTGGCATCCAGGCGTGGATGCGCTGGGGCAGCTCACGGAGCACGGTCCGCCAGTCGCCGACGATGTCGGCTCGTAGTGAACCGTCGGGGTTTTCTCGCGGGCGGCACACAAGGTGAACCGAGGAGGCTAGGACAGCGGAGTTCATCGCGCGCAACCGGGAGCCCATCTCAGTGTCGATGGGCCACGATGCAGTCACAATCCAGCCGGCGTCAATCATGGCCTGCAGTTGCGCCTCCCAGCCAGCCGTCGACTTGTGGGCGAAGACCACGAGGCCGATGCCAGTCGGCGCGAGAACTCGGCGGCCCTCGGCCATCGCCTGTTTCATCTTTGCCTCGAACCACATTCCGTCCTTCTCGGGGTACCGCACCGCATCCCACCCCGCCATCTCACAGATCTCATCGCTCTTGGGCGCGAGCGGTTCGGAAAACAGAGTTGGGTGCGTTTCGCCGAGCGTGCGCCGGAGCCAGACGTAGAAGAAATCCGACAGATCTGCGTAGGGCACCGCGTTGTAGTACGGTGGATCCGTGACGAACGCGTCCGCAGCATCGTTGGGTAGGGGGTGCGTCGTGGCGGAGGCGAGCTCGGCGTGGCCAGGTGTCTTTTGCGCGGCTGCCTCTTGCTTGAGTATGCGCCGGATCCACTCTGAAGCCCCGTCGTAGTTCCCGGAGCCATCTGCGAATGGGTGGAGTTCCACGAAGTCCCATACCATGGGAAGAGCCTGTCTTCCGAAGGTGTGTCCGATGTACTCACCCCTAGTGTTCCAAGTGCATAGTGCGGAGTTGTAGTCCGCTTGTCGATCTAGGAGTAGCGCCAGACACGTCGCCACCGCTTCGGCTAGCGTCGACTCGCAGGCCTCGCGGCACCGTTCGCTCGCCTCGCGCACGAACTGCACCAGTGTTCCAAGCGCCAGCGCCTGGCGAGGAGTGAAGAGACTTCCCCAGGTGTTGTGCCCGTAGATCGGCGCGTTGAACACGCCGCTCATCACCGGGAGATGCTCATCCGGCACTAGGCTCATAGGACCCTCGTGCCTCGCCTCTCGCTGTGCGAGTTCGCGACGGGCAGCATCCAGAGCCCGCAGGTCTTGCTCCACCGGCAGTCGGTAAGAGCGCCCCGACTGGCCTGGGCGGGTCGTGACCACGCAAAGGAGCTTCGCATCGGCCGCGGCGCCGCGGCGGGCCCCTAGCTGTGTGCGCACGGATGCTACCGGGGTTGTGTAGCCGCAGCATGGGCATGTTACTGAGCCGCGGCGCACTGTGCCCTGGTTGGTCTCGCCTCCGCTCGGGCTCTTGACGATCTCTACGTCGACCCCGCTTCCGTCCTCGCAAGGCACGAGCCGCAAGCCGGTGCTCCGGCCCGGTCTCTTTGACAACCAAAGCGACCGAACAAGTGGCACTTCAGCCCCGCAAGTCGGCCCTTCGCAACGGATCGTCCGCGCCCAGAGATACGCGATCGGCATCGCGCCGTCGGCGTCCTTGGGATAGAGGTGGCGCAGCTCCCCTTCCGCCTGCTCCCTAACCCAGGCACTCCAGCGCTGCAACTCGTCAGCCAGCCGCGTTCCGTGTTTCGGAATGTATTCGAGCACAACTTTGTTGAGCAGTACCGCCACGGGATTGAGGTCCGAGGCAAAGGCATCGGCACCGACTCGAAGAGCCTCGAGGGGAATCGCGCCGCCCCCCGCAAAGGGATCAATGACTAGAGGCCTCGTGCCCGGTGAGCCGCCTAGAGACTCGTGCGCAACTTGAACGAGGCGCTGCGCAGCTTCCAGATGTGCCGCGTTGGTGGAGTTATCCCAGTTTGCAAAATCCGCGATGAAGTCCAGCAAGGCCGATCGCACGACCGTCGGATCGCTCCAGTCCCTTTGGGGCCCGCCGCGACGGTTCCGCCATCCCTTCATCACATCCGTAGCTTCAAGCCTAAATCGGTCGGGACAAAGGGCGTCCGCGGGATCTGGCCACAACGCGCCGAGAAGTACGGCGCGGCAGGCGGCGAGCGGACGACGTGCCCACCAAACGTGTAGTGTTGAAATGTGGCCGTGCCGAATTGACTTCTCGCGCCGCGCTTGCGTCGAGATGCTCCTGATGGGCAGGTCTACCTCGATGAGGCGCTTCGGGTACTCTCTCTTCATCGGACGCTCTCCCGGAGCACGTCCCTCAGGCTAACCGCGTCGTTCTCTCTAACGTTGGCTGCATACGTCGACGCTAGGTCGACCAGCAGTGCGCTCTCGTCCACGTTCACGTGACTCGCTAGGCGACGAATCCACACATGGTGGTCGATGTTTCCAAGTCCCGCGAGGAAATCGTCCAGTCGTACTCCATACTTGGTCGAGACGTGCGCCCTGACGCCTGCGTCCTTGAAGAGCTCCTTCTCAGGGGCTTCGTCACCTGGCAGATTGAAGACGCCGTTTGAAGGTGCTTCTGGTTGGTCGCCGTCGCGTACAATCGCCACGGCAAGTCCGGTGCCCTGAAGAACCCGTGCCGTCTTCGCCAAGGAAGCGGCATCCCCAGCTGCGAAAACGCCTACCGTCTTCAGGAAACCGGGATCTACCCGCCGCAGCAGCTCTCGTAGGATCGCGCGAGCGCATTCATCTTCAACAAGTACCGTTAGCGCCTTCGTAGCGCCATCGGTCATGAGGCTTCGGGCTTCCGCTGCAGAGAGACGTGCAAGACATCGAATGGAATCCTCAGCATCACGCATCAGATACAGCCGAGATGCGGCCGGCAGCGCATTGAGCAGATACTCGCTGTGAGTCGTCAAGAAGATTTGGTGCCCGCGACGAATGGACACGTCCATAAGGTACCTGGCAAGCGTGTGCTGCGCGCTCGGATGTAGAGACGTCTCGGGCTCCTCGACTAGGACTAGGCTCTTCTTTGGGATCTTCTCAAGCGCCACGATTAGGCTCTGTGTCCGTCCCTCGCCGAAACCCATGTGTGCTTCTGAGTACTCCACACCTCCGCGCTGGACGCATACGATTTCGCTGCTGGACCCGGAGTATGTGACTGCCTTGCATGTGGCTGCGTTATATTGGCAAGCCAGAATCTCCGAAGCTGCCTCCCTGACGACTTGGGGTATGTCCTGCTCGTCTGTGATCTGGAGGTTCTTGGCGTGCCGCACGACGAAGTCACGTTGCTCTATGCGCGGAAGGTAGTGTCCAATTCCTGCGAAGTAGACCTCTCGCTCTGGTCGTTGCTTGTAACCACTCCACCGCTGCGTCGCACTACGTCTCCTGATTGTAACTGTTTTGTGCTCGGTAGGGGTCTTTCCGAACGTGAATTCGGCTTCTGCCGCGTCTGAGAAGGGAGCCGGGTCGAGCGGACCAATAACCAAGAAGTCTTTGACGTAGTAAGGCCGTGCGGGAGCAGGTCGCTTGTAGGCAAACGCCAGAACCTGTAAGAGTGTCGACTTTCCCGTGCCGTTCATTCCACAGAATGCTGTAACTGGGCTCTGGACTTCGACGACGGTGTTTTTATGGCAGCGAAAACCGCAGACACGCATTCGAAGCAGCACGTCACCGAAGTTGGCCTGACGATGCCTTGGCGCGAACTTCGACTGCAGCTTGTTTCGACGGTCACTCATAGCGGATCTTCCGCGTCGACAAGTTCCTTCGGGCTTAAGTGGAAATGCTCGATCTGAAGGACAGGCCGCCAGCTAAGTCGAGCGGGGTCGCGAATCAGGTGGAGTTCGGGCGTATCGGCACAGTTGTAGACGACGTAGAGCCAGTAGTCCTGGCCCAGGCGTTGTGCCGTCCGGTACTCGTTGGCACTGAGCGCGACCTCGCCGATCGCGGCGCGACCTTTGACCTCGATGAATCGAGCCTCGATGAAGGTCTTTGGGTCGTCCGGGAGGGGTCGGCGAGAGATCAGATCGAAGCCTCGGTTGTCGGACTCGACGCTCTCGGTCACCCAGCCTCGCGCCTTCTCATACCTTGTCGCTTCCCGCACCGCGAGGAGTTCGATCTCGTCGTCGCGCACCATCGGTGCGATGTCGGGTGTTGTGCGGTCTGGGTGCGGCAGGACCCATGCACGGCCTAGGTGGACGATGTCGCCGATTGTGCAGTGGCGCTCCATCTCAAGCTGGCTGCGCCGCTGCTCCAGGCGGCGGTTGAGGTCGTCGAGGTGTTGCTCAGCCTGGGCGATGTTGCCGGGGATGCCGGGCGTCGTGTCGCCGCTCTGCTGTCTAGAGACGAGCTCGGCAAGTTGGAGGTTCTGACGGTGGATCAACTCACCGAGCGAGATTTCCATGTGTTCGCGGACCACTTGGTTCTCACGGGCCCGCTGTTCTGAGATCTCGGCCAGGAACGGCCCGAGTGCTCGGTCGATCAGTTCCAGCTCGACCGCCTGGCGGTCGGGCAGTGCGAGCGCCGCCGGTGTGGCGGTTCCCGTGGGAGCCGGGATGACATCGAGGAGGAGCGTCGGCGAACGGACTGATAAGGACCCATCGAGGTCGGCCCGGATCGCAAACAGCTTCCGGTGGAGCGTTTTGCCCCGTCCGTCCTTGATCGAGGCGCCAAAGACGTCGACACGATAGGCCTGCGGAGAATGGAGGTCGAAGAAGGCCGCTCCGCGTCGGAGATCGTCCGTCACGCGCTCACGGACGTCAGCACGCACGACCTCGAAGAGAGGATGCCCGGGTGTGACCCACTCCAGAGTGGGGTCGTCGCCGAGAATGGCCTTGTCGAAGGCGACTCGCTGGTAGGCCTTGCCGAGGCGGCCGAACCTGGGCTCTAGTTCCTCACCGAGGGTGATCAGTGTCCTGGGGATCTTGCCGAGCCGGTAGACGTGGGGCTTCCCCCGGACCCCGGCCGGATGCACGCCGGCGATGGGCCCGGCTGAGACGAAGAAGTCCTCGACAACCTCCGGGACGAGGCGGCGCTCCTTGGCCTCGGCGGACTTTCCGATCAGGGCGCCGAGATTGAGCTCTCGCTTCGCCAGTCCCTCCAGTGTCGAATCGGTGATCTCCCGGAAGCGGTCAGGGTTGATTTCGCGGACGATTCGCTCCTCGATGCTCGGCGCGGAACGCCGCTGGGCGTACATCTCGCGAAAGAGCCTCTCCAGGAGGTTCGATGGGAATACTTCGCCGACGACGTCGAACACCTTGTCGGTGCCGAGTTCGCTCTTGATCTCTGAGAGGCGAGAGAGGAGTCTCTGAAGGACACTGCCCTCGCGTGTGTTGACGGCCACGAAGTTGAAAATGAGACAGTCGTGTGTCTGGCCGTACCGGTGGATTCGGCCCATGCGCTGTTCGAGACGGACCGGGTTCCACGGGATGTCGAAGTTGATCATGAACCAGCAGAATTGGAGGTTGATCCCCTCTCCTGCCGCCTCGGTTGCCACGAGGACCTGGGCCTCCTCGCGGAACTCGCGCTCCGCGTAGATTCGGGAACCGGGGGTATCCCGGTCGCCGATCTTCATCCCGCCGTGGATCTGCGTGACAGTCAGGCCCCATTCCCGGAGTTTCCCGAGCGGACGCCCGTCTTTGCCGTCGCCGGCCAGATAGTCGAGCGTCTCCTTGTGTTCGGTGAACACGAGGAGCTTCATGCGTGGGTCGTCGAAGACGTGGTGCTCGTTCAGGACTTCGCGCAGCTTGTTCAGCTTAGACTCGACCTCCCTCGTTTGGAGTGCTTTCGCGTGCTCGATGAGCCGGCCCAGACGCTGGATCTCGTCACGCAGAGCTGCTGGATCGATCGAGACGACGACGCCTTCGAGCTGGTCGCGGATCTCGTCCTGCTCCTCTTCGGTCAGGTCGTCGAAGTCTTCTGGTAGCCGCCGCTCGATCTGCTCCTGACGGTACTTCTCGGGATCCTCCAGGATCTGTTCCCGCTTCTCGCGCATGCGCTGGAGACTGCGACGTACGGCATAGACGCTCGAGGCGAAGCGCCGCTGAAGCATGGCCATCGTGAAGCCGAGCGCTCGGGCCTGCGGGGAGTTGCTTGAGGCGGCCTTGATCGACTGGTCCTCTACATAGCGGGTCAGGGCGTCGTAGAAGTCGTACTCCTCGCCGTCAAGGTCGAACTTGGCCGTTCGGACATCGCGGTTGGTGAAGAGCGGATGGACCTGGCCGTTTTTGTCGGGGAAGGTGACGAGCGCTTCCTTCGTGCGACGAAGGTAGAACGGTGCCTCGTGACGCCGCATCGCCTCCTCGAGGCTCTTGACATCCCCGTAGACGTCACGATCGAGAAGCGACAGAAAGAGGCGGAAGTTCTCGGGATCGCCCTTGTGCGGCGTGGCCGTCATGAGGAGGTAGTGATCGGTCCGATCCGCGAGCGCCTCGCCAAGCTGGAAGGCGAGGGTCTTCTTCTCGTGGCTGTAGGCGCTCATCTTGTGCGCCTCGTCGACGATGATGAGGTCCCAGCGGCTGCGCAGCAGGCTCTCTCTGGCGTCGTCGATGCGCGAGATCCACGACACCGACGTGACAACCTGGTTCTTCTCCTGCCAAGGGTTCTGCCCATATTGGCTGCGGAGGATCTCGCCCCGCATGACGTCGAACTGCTCGCGGAACTTGTCCTTCATCTCGCGCTGCCATTGGAACGTGAGGTTCGCTGGCGCCACGATCAGGGTCCGCTGGACAAGGCCGCGGATCTTGAGCTCCTTGAGAAGAAGGCCCGCCATGATGGTTTTGCCGGCGCCCGGATCGTCCGCGAGCAGGAAGCGGATGCGTGGGAGCCCGAGGAAGTACTCGTAGACCGCCTCAAGTTGGTGGGGGAGTGGGTCGACGCGGGCTATCGAGAGCGAGAAGTAGGGGTCGTACTCGTAGGCGAGTCCCAAACGCTCGGCCTCGATGCCCAGGCGGAAGCGAACAGGATCGCCGTCGAACGGCTCGGTAGCTGGCGAGATTGTGAGCTGCGAGACTTGGGCCTCGCTCAAGATCGGATCGTGGACTTGACCCGTTCGGAGACCTTTCGCCAGCAGTTTCACCGACTCCCCGACCGGGATTGTGGTGATGACCTCGACCGGTTCCGGGAGCAACGGTCCGCGCACCACGGCGCCGGGAGAAAGCTCCTCAAACGCGGTTTGGGTCACCGTTTGCTTCGCTGGGGGCCGGTTGGGGAGCGTGACTTGGCCGCTACGGCAGCGAGAAGGCGAGGATGTCGTTGCCGGCGCTGGGGCGCCACTTCGAGTAAGTCCGCCTGGCAGTGTCGCCGACCGGGATCCCCGGCACTGTCGGCAAGAGGGCGGTAAGGGGCTCCGCCTGCGTGTAGAGCATTAGCGGCGGATGATAGCCGAGGGGGACGACGCCTAGTAGTTGGCTTCGTCCAGCGATGGGTGCATGGCAGTGGTGAACGGGCAGTTAGAGAGAAGCAGGGGCGGAAGCGGCGAGGGACTGCCAGGGGGGTAGAGTCGCTTGAGCGCTGCCTAGGTACCTGGGCTGGAGCCACGGATGTCGTCTAGAGAGGAGCCCGAGGAAGATGCAGGAGTACACCGCGATCGTCAAGCGGGCCGGCGACTGGTGGATCGGCTGGATCGAAGAGGTGCCGGGCGTGAACTGCCAGGAACGGAGCCGCGAGAAGCTGCTGGAGACTCTGTCCATCACTCTGGGCGAGGCGCTGGAGGTCAATCGCTAGGCCGCGTTGGCCGCGGCTGGTGAGGGCTACACCTCCGCCTGATTGGCCGTCGCTGCCGCCGCAGGATTGTCCGACGCTCGGCCACGCCTGGCTTTGGGGACCGTCTTCGTCGGGGTGTTCAGGGTCTGAGCGTTGGGCGGGCTGCCTCGGGTGCTCGCCGCTCGGGGCCACCTTGCTTCCTGCCAGACCGCATCCGAGCCGATGAGCAAGAAACGGAAGCGCGCCGTCCCGGACGAGGAGTTCGTAGCTGGACCGATCCGCTATGCCCGTTTCGGCAAGTGGATCGAGATGCAGTCGAACTGGCCCGAAGGAGCGCTGGAGGAACTCAAGCGAGCCACGCGGGACGGACACGACTCGCTTGTCACCCGCATCGACGGACTCGTCGAGACGATCGCCCGCCTCGTAACGAGTGTAGACCCTCTTCAGCTGATGCTGTACGCGCGCTCGTGCTTCGAGGCCGCTTTGATGGGAGTCGAGACTGAAGTCGAAACAGACTGGGGCCAACTGCACGCCCAACGCATGCTCGACTACACCCAGAGCGTCATCGCTTCTGCGCCGCGGCGTTCTGGCGAGTGCGCGGACATTACGCCAGAGATCTGGGACGAGCTCTCCGGGCGGACCGAGGAGCTCTTTGTCGCTGTCACGAGGGACTACCTCCAATCGTGGATGGTCAAGCGAGAACATGAGAAGGGCATGGCGGCTACACGCGGAGACCTGTACGTTGCAATGTCCACTGCTCACTGGATAGGCGTCAAGAACCAGCGGTACCACTTCCACGAGCCCCGGTATCTGCGCGACGTCTTTCTTCCGCACAGTGACCTGTTGGAAGACGTCTACGGCGTAACCGGCGAGGAACTCGTTGCGGGAATGACGGCGATCCTCGAGAGCCTCACGCGAGGTCTAGGTCAGGCTTTCCAGGAGTACCATGCGATCTACCTCAAGTGGAGGGACTTGACCAGTTCCCGGGATCTGTCCGATGACGAGCTTCGCAAGGAGGCTGCGAGGGCTGCAGGCGGTCAGAGCGCTCTCGACGCTGTGCTTGCGCGCCTGCACGGACCGGCGCGATTCGATGTCACGGCACTCACGGAGCTGCCGGACGCGCTCTTGGAGGACTTGGCCTGGGCTCCGGGGGAAGAGCGGGACTTCTTCGCCGAGGGGGACTATCGGGGCTGGCCCCTCCGAGTCTGGCCAATCTCGAAGCGCCCCTTCCTCCGGCTGGGAGACCGCATCTACTGCTTCGATCTGGCCTCTCTGTTCGACAACGTCTACAGGGTGATTCAGCGGGCCGTGGTTCGCCGGAACCCGAAGAGCCAGGAGCGGTGGAATCAAGCCCAACAGCGGCTTTCCGAGGGCCTCGCGGTTCAGTACTTCGAGCAGCTCCTGCCAGGAGCCCGGTGCTGGCAGTCGGTGCACTACCGGGATCCCGGAACGGCGGGAGGAAGCGGCTGGTGCGAGACAGACGCGCTCATAGCGTACGACCGGCACTTGTTCGTTGTGGAGTGTCGCGCCGGGGCGTTCACCTACACCCCTCCGGCAACGGATCTGCTGGCGCAGGTCGAGTCTCTCCGGAATCTCGTTGTGAAGCCGGCCGAGCAGGGGCACCGATTCGTCGAGTATCTCCAGAGTGCCAGATCCGTGGCGCTCCACGACCAGAGCCGCCAGGCTGTCGGGGCCATCCGCGCTGGGGACTTCGACCATATCGTCGTGTGCGGCGTTACGCTCGACGTGTTTACGGAACTGGCCGCGGGCACGAAGCAGCGGGTCGAACTCGGTGCGGGTGTGGACGGCAAGCCCATTTGGTCGCTTTCGATCGACGACCTGCGGGTCTTCTCCGACGTCTTCTCCGACCCGCTCCAGTTCTTGCACTTCGTGCAAGAGAGGTACCGCGCGCTCACGGATCCGGGGAGGCTCGAGTTCAACGACGAGCTTGACCACGTCGGCCTGTACTTCGCGCACGGCAACTACGTCAAGGCGCTGGACATTGACGGTGCCGCCACCGTGAACACGCTCGGGTACAGGGCGGACATGGACAGGTTCTTCACGAGGAAGCTGACCGAAGCCGACGCGGCCTTCGAGCAGGCCAGACTCTCTCCTCCGATCCTGGCGGCCATGGTCTCAGCGCTATCGCGGTCTCAGCGGGCCGGCCGGTTCCGAGCGGCCGAGCGGCTACTCGGATTCGGCGCTGACGAGCGGGCGCAGCTTCAGGGAGGCATCGTTCGAGAGTTGGAGGAACAGCGGCACAGGCGGCGGCGCCGCTCCAAGGCGATTTCGACTCGTGGGAGCGATGGCCTTACGATCTTCTGCTGGAGTACCCCTTGGGCGCCCCGCGCCAGCGATCTCGCGTGGGAGCACACCTGCGCGGTGGCCGGTGTGCACGACGACCGTGAGCGATTGCTCCTGGAGCTGACGTTCGACGAGGATCAGCAGATCTCGGACATCGACTGGCGGTGGGCCGATCCGAAGGGGGTTCCAGGCCCGATGCGGGAGCGGCTCCAACGGGAGTCGGACGCGCTCAGGGCGACCCGGATTGCGGAGGCACGGGCGGAGGTTGGCAAGATTGGGCGGAACGACCCTTGCCCTTGCGGCAGCGGCAGAAAGTGGAAGAAGTGCTGCCTCCAGCGGCAGTGAGGAGAGAGCCGGCAACTGGTGGATCGGCTGGATCGAAGAGGTGCCGGGCGTGAACTGCCAGGAGCGGACTCGCGAAGAGTTGTTGGAGACGTTGACCGTCACTCTGGGCGAGGCACTGGAGTTCAGCTTCGTCGCTTGAACAGGACGTGGGCGGCAAAGGCTCGCCGGACCCTTGTGCCGAGTGCCTCGAAGTCGCTGATGGCTGACCCGGCATCTCCAATACGGTTCTCGATGTCGGACTTGAAGCAGCGCCAGCCAGGGTCGTAGTCGGCTTCGTGCCTCTCGTCCTGCAGATCCACGAAGAGGCGCGCGAAGTTGCGCGCCTCCTGCGGAAAGACATGAAGCTCGCTGCTTCGGCGGCACGCCTTGCGCGCCTCCCCGTGATTGAGTGCCCGATACGCGCGACGCCAGGACTCGGTCTTGCGCTCTGTCTTGCCGATGAGCGTGTCCGCGCAGCACCCAGCCAAGCAGTGGAACAGCGCGTAGTAGACGGTGCTCAGCGACCGGCGCAGGTCGGACTCGAGAGGGCGGCCGCGGCCGGACGGAAGTTGTCTCTGCGCCGTGATCAGGAAGTCAGAGGCCTTCAGGGCGCCAGTCTCCCGCGTCGGCCTTCGTGACGAAGTGTGTCTTCGGCAGGATGTCCAGGCCTCGATCCCAGAGCATGTCCTGGACCCGGGTACCGAACGAGAGTTTGCCGGGGACCTTGTGGAGATCGCCGACTTCTCCGTCGTAGATCGCCCAGATATCGACGACCGCGTCTCCGAACCACGATGTGCCCGGCTGGACCCAGATGTTCGTGAAGCGAATCTCCGGGAAGGTGGCGCGCACCATCTCCTGGATCTTCGTGGTGATCTCCGGCAGTTGCTCCGAGAGCGGCTCGTTCATGGCCCTCTTCCTCCGCGGCGGGCAGCGTGGGCACTCGCTCCCTGACCGCGAGTGAGTCTACACCGGGGCGCGACCTCGAAGCGGCTCAGGCCCGCTTCAGGAGCCTTCGATCCGCCGCCGCGGCAGCGGCCGCTCCGGCACGTCCTCCAGCAGACCGCCGTGGCCG
>WTGL01000232.1:2951-18438 GCA_011523565.1 Acidobacteriota bacterium | reverse complement strand
CGACGCCCTGGACCTGGCCGAGAACACGATCGTCGTCTTCTTCTCCGACAACGGTGGCCTGTCGTCGGCGGAAGGATCGCCGACCTCGAACCTGCCGCTGCGGGGCGGCAAGGGCTGGCTGTACGAGGGTGGCATCCGGGAGCCGATGATCGTCCGCTGGCCGGCCGTCGCGTCCGCTGGCGGTGTGACCGCGGCGCCGGTCATCAGCACGGACTTCTACCCGACCCTGCTGGAGGCGGCGGGTGTCGAGCTTCGGCCCGAGATCGAAGTCGACGGATCGAGCTTCCTCAACATTCTTCGTGGAGGCGAAGCGGGCGAGAACGCCGCGGCCGCGGCCTCCGAGCGTGACCTGTTCTGGCACTACCCGCACTACGGCAACCAGGGCGGCTTTCCGGGCGGTGCGATCGCACGCGGCCGGTACAAACTGATCGAGCGCTACGAGGACGGCCAGGTCCACCTCTATGACCTCGAAGCCGACATCGGCGAACGGAACGACCTGGCCGCCGAGCAACCCGAGCGGGTTGCCGAGATGCGGGCGCGGCTCCACGCCTGGTATGGCCAGGTCGGCGCCGAGTTCCTGAGTGCGCTGCCGGACGGCCCGGAACCCTGGCAGCTACCGGTGCGATCGCCGAGCGGCCCGTAGCTGCTGGCACAGCCCCGGTTCGGGTTCGAGGCTGGCGGTAGGCTCTAACCGATGGGCACCATCGGCAGGGTCTGGAGTCTGGCGGCGCCGACGATCATGGTCCTTGCCTGCACGGGTCCGGTCGACGACGGCGGATCCGGAGAACTGCCCGCGGAACCGCCGAACATCGTGTTCCTCCTGGTCGACGACCTCGGCGCCATGGACGTCGGCGCCTTCAATCCCGACACCTTCTACGAGACGCCGAACATCGACCGCCTGGCGGCGGGCGGGGTTCGCTTTCTGCGCGGTTACGCCGCGAATCCGGTGTGCAGCCCGACCCGGTACAGCATCATGACCGGGCGCTACCCGACCCGGGTGAGCGCCACGAACTGGTTCTCCGGCCGCCAGGAGGAGACGTTCGCTCCCGCGCAACTCCACGACTGGATGCCGGTCGAGGAGTACACGCTCGCCGAGGCCCTGCGAGACGGGGGGTACAGCACCGCGTTTCTAGGCAAGTGGCACCTGGGGCCGACGGAGGAGTTCTGGCCGGAGGCCCAGGGTTTCGACGTGAACGTCGGCGGCTACGTTCGGGGGAGGCCCAGTAGCTACTTCTCACCCTACTTGAACCCGAGGCTCGAGGACGGGCCCGAGGGCGAGTACCTCACCGAACGGCTGACCGACGAGGCGCTTGCCCTGCTCGATGGCTACGCGGCGGACGAGGAAGGCAGGCCGTTCCTGCTGTACCTCTCGTACTACACCGTCCACACGCCGCTGGAGGCGCCGGCCGACCTGATCGCGAAGTACGCGGCGAAGGCGGGCGTCGAAGTGGGCGCGTCGCCAAACCCCGACAACCTGGGGTTCGAGGAGCAGATCTGGCCTCGCGACGAGCCGCGCCTGGTGCAAGAGGTACAGAACCATCCCGTCTACGCGGCGATGGTGGAGAGCCTGGATACGAGCGTCGGCCAGATCCTCGACCGGCTCGACGCTCTGGACCTGGCCGAGAACACGATCGTCTTCTTCTTCTCGGACAACGGTGGCCTGGCTACATCCGAGATGTTGCCGACTTCGAACCTGCCGCTCCGTGGGGGGAAGGGCTGGCTGTACGAGGGCGGCATTCGTGAGCCGATGATCGTCCGGTGGCCGGCCGTGTCGCCGGCGGGCAGTGTGACGGAGGCGCCTGTCATCAGCACAGACTTCTATCCGACCCTGCTCGAAGCTGCAGGAATCGACCCGTCTCCCGAGGTCGAGATCGACGGCGTGAGCTTCCTCGACGTGCTGCGCGGCGGCGAGGTGGGCGAAAAGGCAGCCGCCGCAGCCGCGGTGCGTGACCTGTTCTGGCATTACCCGCACTACGCCCACCAGGGTGGCTTTCCCGGCGGCGGGATAGCTCGCGGCCGCTACAAGCTGCTCGAGCGCTACGAGGACGGCCAGGTCCATCTCTATGACCTGGAAGCCGACGAGGGCGAACGGAACGACCTGGCCGATGACCAGCCCGAGCGCGTAGCAGAGATGCGAACCCGACTGCACGCCTGGTACGAGGAGGTCGGCGCCAGATTCCTGAGTGCCCTTCCCGACGGTCCGGAACCCTGGCGGCCAGCCATGGCGGTTGGGGACGGAGGTTGAGACGGACCTACACGCCTCCGGGCCATCATCGCACCGTCGAGGCCTTTCGGGGGCACCTGCGCAGCATCGACCCGGCGTTCGACTGTGGCGAAGAACTCCTCGGCGCTGAGGGGCCGCTGGCGAAGCCGCTCGCTGCGTTCGGCCGCGAGGCCGGCAACCGGTTCGCGGTCCATCCAATGGAGGGCTGGGACGGGAACCGGGACGGTAGCCCGAGCGAACTGACTCGCCGGCGGTGGCGGCGGTTCGGCTTGAGCGGCGCGAAGCTGATCTGGGGCGGTGAGGCGGTGGCCGTGGTGCCGGAGGGGCGCGCGAATCCGAACCAGCTCTTCATCGACGGCAATCGGCTGGAAGGCTGCATCTCCTGGCTGGAGGCGCTTCGCCGCGAGGTCCTGGCGGGGCACGAGGAGAATGGAGTAGGCGGCGACCGACCAGTGATCGGCCTGCAGCTAACCCACTCCGGCCGGCTGTCGCGGCCCGATCCGGCGCCGGCGTTGCCGCGGCCGCTGCGGGCGCAGGTTCATCCGGTGCTCGACGCACGGCTGGGCGAAGCCGCGAACCGCGCACTTGTCAGCGACGAGCAGTTGGAGGAGGTCGTCGGCGCCTATGTGCGCGCCGCACGTTGCGCTGAGCGGGCCGGCTACGACTTCGTCGACATCAAGTGCTGTCATGGCTATCTGCTGCACGAGTTGCTGGGCGCGCACACCCGGCCGGGTCCGTACGGCGGATCGTTCGAGAACCGGGTGCGGCTGCCACTTCGGATCATCGCCGCGGTGCGGGCTGCGTGCCCCGACCTCGGCATCGGCGTCCGCCTGTCGGTCGGCGATGTGGCGCCCTTCGCCGCCGCTGGAGACGGCATCGGCGTGCCGGAAGTCGAGGGCCCGAAGCCGGCGGACCTCGGCTTCGGGCTCAACCCGTCGGACGTCGCCGTTCCCGAATCCACCTGCGCCGAGGCGATTCGCTACATTCGGTTGCTGATCGAGGCAGGAGTCGGAGTGGTCAACGTGACGATGGGCTCGCCCTACAGTTGCCCGCACCTGTCGCGTCCCTTCACCTACCCCGCGTCGGATAGCTACCTTCCACCCGAGGATCCGCTGCGCTCAGTGCTGCGTCAACTGGCGGCCGTGCGCACGGTGCGCGCGGCGTTTCCTCGACTCCCCCTGGTAGGGACGGGCTACAGCTACCTGCAGGAGTGGCTGGCCTACGTCGCCGAGGCGGAGGTTGGCGGCGGTCACGTCGACTTCGTCGGCCTCGGCCGGATGGTCCTGGCCTACCCTCACCTGCCGGCCGACGTCCTGGCGGGGCGGCCGCTCGAACGGCGGCGCGTCTGCCGCACGTTCAGCGACTGCACGACGGGGCCGCGCAACAACATGGTCAGCGGCTGCTACCCACTGGATGAGCGTTACCGGCAGTCCCCCGAGTTCGCCCGGATCAGGGAAATCAAGAAGGCGGCCGCATCGTGAGCGCAGTCTTCCAGGGACCCTCCGGTGGTGTAGCGCCGCTGCCCAGGATCTGTTTCGCGGCGCTTCACGTCGTCGTTCGGGACGGCTACGCCCAGGCTGGCCATTCGATCGAGAGCCCGGGTTCAGCGCGCGAGATCGAACACTGGATCGACTGGCAGGCGACGGCCGGCTTGCGCCGCTACGTCGACTCGCTCGGCTTCGGCGTCGCGGAAGCGATGGACACGGCCCAACGCTTCGAGATCGGCTGGCCCAGCGCGCGGCGGTTGATCGAGCTCTGCGCCTCGCTCGAACTCCGCAACGGCTTCGTCGCCGGGGCCGGCAGCGACCAGTTCGATGCGGTCGGCAGCAACACGGAACTCATCGACGCGGTAGCGGAGCAGGCGGAGTTCATCACCGAGTCGGGCGGCGTCCCCGTGCTGCTGCCGATGCCGCGGCTCACGGCGACGGGCGCCTCCGAGAGGGAGTACGTTGACGTCTATGGCTCGATCATCGATCAACTCGAAGGCCCGCTGTTCCTGCACTGGCTGGGTGAGATGTTCCACCCGGCGATGCGCGGCTACTTTCCGGGCAACAGCCTGGAGCGGATCCTCGCCCGCCATGCCGACAAGGTGCGTGGGGTCAAGCTCTCGTTGCTGGACGAGGAGTTCGAGGTGCGTCTTCGACGCCGCATCGCCATGCGCGGCCAGATCGTGCTGACGGGCGATGACTACCACTTCGCACGGCTGCTGGAAGGGCAGCCGCCGGCCAGGGGTTCCAGAGTCAGCGGCACGTTCGAACTGAAGGGCCGCAGAGTGGCCATGGGCGACTTCAGCCACGCTCTGCTCGGCGCCTTCGACGCGGTAGCCGAGCCGGCGGCCGCGGCGCTGCGCGCACTCGGCGACGGGGACGTTGTCCGTTATCGCGAACTGATGGGCCCGGCCGAGGCGCTCGCCCGGTTCATCTTCCAGCCGCCGACCCGTCACTACAAGGCGGGACTCGCCTACCACGCCTGGCTGCGCGGGCTGCAGGACAACTGGATGCTGGTCAACCGGGAGGATCTGGCTCGGGACGAGGCGTACTACCGCGGGGTCGCGTCTCTCGCGCGGCGCGCTGGCACGCTGGGCGATGACTGACCGGCGGTTCACCCGGATTGGCGCCACGTGTCTGGCTCTGGCGCTGCTGCTCTACGCAGACGCCGCGGCAGCCCAGCAGACAGGGCGCATCGAAGGGACGGTGACGTTGCGCGGCGCAGCCTCGCCCGAAGGCATCGGCGTTCTGGCCGAGACCGGCGCTCTCCCCCGGCCAAGGTCGACGGTCACCGACGCGTCCGGCCACTACGCGCTGCCGCGGCTCTATCCGGGCCTCTATCGGGTCACGTTCACGACCCCGGCGGGAGCAAGCCGAACGGTCGAGGCCCAGGTCCTGCTCGGCCAGACGACGACCCTGGACCTGGAACTCGACGCCGCGGCCGCCGCTGTCAGTGAGGAACTCGTCGTGATCGGAGAGCGGGTCGCCGTCCGCGGCCGTGCCGCCGTAGCCAGCGCCATCGACGGCGAGGCGGTGCGCGACATGCCGCTCGGTCCCGACTATCGCAGCCTCGTTCGGCTCGCTCCGGGCGTCCAGGTGACCCAGGACAGCGTGCGGGGACCGGCCAGCGGCGGCAGCGGCCAGGACAACGTCTACCGTTTCGACGGCGTCGACGTGTCACTGCCGATGTTCGGCACGCTGTCGGCCGAACTCTCAAGCCACGACATCGACCAGTTGACCTTCGAGCGCGCTGGCGCCGCGGCGGTGGGCTTCAACCGCAGCGGCGGATTCACGATGGACTCGACGGCGAGGTCGGGTACGAACGCCTTCGCGGGCAGCGTCGAGTACACGGTGGAGCCGCGGGATCTCCTGGCGGAGCCCGAGACGGTCCTGGAATCCGTGGCCGGACACGACACGGACCGCCAGCGGGCCGTCGCCACCTTCGGCGGTCCGATCGTTCCGTCGCGACTCTTCTTCTTCGCTTCCGCTTTCCGGCCCACGGAAGAGCGGACGAACACGGCCACGGCCTACGGGCCGGTCAAGGACTACGCGAGCACGCGCCGCGAGTTCTACGGCAGGCTGACGCACGCGCCGTCGGACCAGGTGCTGCTCAGCGCCGGTTACCGTACCTCGCGGCGGGAGGAGAACGGCGTTTCGGTCGGACCGTACGAAGCCGATTCGGTATCGCTCGGCGGCAGGGCGGACCAGCGGGTGGCGAACGTCGACGGCGTCTGGCAGACGGGCCTGGGTGCCTTCTCCTTCCGGTTCAGCGACTATGAACTTGAGGGCTCGTCCCGGCCCGATGTGGTGCTGGCCGTTCAGCCGGCGCTCGACGGTACGCTCGACGTGGGGAATCTGGACCGGATGGGTTACTTCAGCGTCCCCGAATACGTGGACGGCGCCGATGCCTACAACGCCGCGGTCAGGCCCCTGGTGGAGCGCTACGGCTACGCGGATGAGCACGGCGCGCGCCGGGGGGGCGGTGGCGTCGGCGCGCATCCGTTGATCAACGACCAGGCGTTCTACCGGCGGAGCCTTGAACTGACGTTCGATCACGAGTTCGACTGGGGCGGCGTGGGCCACGATCTCCACTTCGGGTTGCGGGCCGCCGAGGCGCGCGAGACGCTGAGCCGTGAATCGAACGGTTGGGGCGCCATCGAGGCGCTGGGCGGCGTCGACCTGGCCGAGGACGGAACGCCGGTCTTCTACGTCGCCACGGTCCAGCAGATGAGCCTCCGGCGCCCGGACGGCACGGTGGTGTCGCCCATTGACTCCTTCACGGAGACGACGTCGCTGGAGGTCCACGACCGCCTGACCACGGGCGACTTCACCTTCGACGCCGGCGTGCTGCTGAGCGAGGACGTCCTGTACGGACAGGGTCTGCGCGTGTCGCCCGGGACGGTGTCGGGCTTCGCCCTGGCGCCGGGCGCGAAGTACCGGATGTACACGATCGACTGGCGGGACATGATTCAGCCTCGTCTCGGCGTCACCTGGTCCTACCGGGCGGAGGGCACGGTCTTCGCGAACTACGCCCGCTACCACCCGGCGGCGACCTCGCTGGCGCGCGCGGCCTCCTGGGACCGGAACACCCGCGCCAGCCTCCGGGTGCTGTTCGACGAGGGTGGCCGGATCATCTCCCACGAGCCGTATCCGGGATCTTCCGGCAAGGTGTTCCAGGACGGCATGAAGCCCCGCCGCATCGACGAGTGGACGCTCGGCGCGACGCGGACGTTGTCGCGGGGCCTGGCGCTCATCGTTCATCTGCGCCGCCGCGAGGGCGGGCACTTCTGGGAGGACACCTGGAACGGATCCAGGGGCTACGACAGCGCCCCCGGCCACATCGCCGCTCGCGGTCTCTACGTGCCGGGGCTCGATGCCGTTCGAGCGGAGATTGGCGGATCGAGCTACGTGATCGCCGAACTCGACGACGCGCACACGGAGTACTCGGAGGCCGCGGTCGAACTGGTGTGGAGGGGTGAGCGCGGCTACCTGAACGCTTCGTATGTGCGGAGCCGCTACACCGGGAACTTCGATCAGGACAACACGAGTTGGAACAACGACGCCAACCTGTTCATCGGTTCGTCCAACCTCGCCGACGGCTATGGCCGGCAGGTGTGGGACAACAAGGAAGGGACGCTGCGCGGGGACCGGCCGCATCTCGCCAAGGTCTTCGGCCGTCTCGACCTGCCGTGGCGGGCGAGCGTCGGCGCGTTCGTCTTCTTCCAGTCCGGGCAACCGTGGGAGGCGTGGGACTCCGTCGCATACGGACTGCCTTCCTACTTCTCATCGACCAACCGTTACGCCGAGCAGGCCGGCAGCCGGCGCAGTCCGAGCCACTGGCAACTGGACCTTGGCTACACGCAGCGCTTCCTCCTGCCGCCGGACCTGGGCCTTCGGCTGCGTGTCGATCTCTTCAACCTGCTCGACCGCCAGACCGGCTACAACATGAACCCGTTCCGGCGCGACGCCGCCTTCGGAGAACCCCGGGACCGCTTCGACCCGCGCCGCGTGCAGATCTCCCTGGGCGTCGAGTTCTGATCCGTGCCTCGGAACGTCGCGGATGCTCCTTCGGCGGGAGCCGGTCGGGCCGAAATCACGGTCCGGGACGCGCGGCGGCTGGCGCTGGCCCGGGCGGGGCTCCTGAAGCCCGAGTGGACCGGCTTGCCGCGCGCAGCTTCGGGCCGCGGCCTGCGGGCGCGCCGGGCGCTCCACGCGCTGGTCGGGCGCTTCGGCTACCTCCAGCTCGACACGATTTCGATTGTCGGCGCCCGCACCCACGCGCTCGTGCCGTTGTCCCGCTGGCCCGGAATCGACCGGAATCTGCCGGAAGAACTCCTGCAGCCGGGCGAGCCGATCTTCGAGTACTGGGGTCACGAGGCGAGCTGGATCCCGATCGATCTCTATCCGGCGTTCGGCTTCCGCCGCGAGGAGTACCGAAGCGGCAGGACCTGGCACAGCAAGGGGATACGCGAGCACCCGGACGTGGCGAAGGCGATCCTGCGACGGGTCGAGGCCGAGGGGGCCATGCGGTCCCTGGACTTGACGGGCCCGATGCTGGGCGAGATGTGGCGTTCGAAACGGGAACGGTGGGTCGCCTACTCGCTGTGGTCCACAGGGGAACTCGCCATCCGGTCGCGCCGGAACTTCCAGCGGACCTTCGACCTGCCCGAACGGGTGATACCCGAGCGCTGGCGGAGCGAGGAATGGAGCCTGGAAGAGGGGATCCGGGCGTTGATCCTGCGCGCGCTCGAGGGTCACGGCTGGGCGACGATCGGCACGCTCGCCGACACATGGCGGCTCAAGAACGTGCGGCCCCAGATCAGGACCGCGCTGGAGGACCTGGCCGCGGCGGGGGAGGCGACCCCGTGCGACGTGATCGCGGCCGACGGCAAGAGGCGATCGGGGTGGGTGCGCCCCTCCGATCTGGAACTCGCGGCGCGTCTGCGGCGGGTGCGTCCGGCGCCGGACCGGGGCGTGCTGCTGTCGCCGTTCGACCCGGTGCTCTGGCGCCGGACCCGGGTCACGCATCTGTTCGGCTTCGACCAGATCCTGGAGATCTTCAAGCCGGCCTCGCAGCGGCGCTACGGCTACTACTGCATGCCGGTGCTGGCGGGCGACCGGTTGGTGGGGCGCTTCGACCTGAAGGCGCACCGGCGCCAGGGTCGCCTCGAAGTGCTGTCGTTGCACTACGAGGCGGACGGTCAGAAGCCGCCGGCCGCCGACCGGGCGGCCTTGGAGAGCGCGTTGTTGAGATTCGCGGAATCGGTGGAGCTGGCCGTTTCGGACTAGGCTCTGTTTCGCGATGGTGAACGCCAGACTCCGCGACGCACTCTCAGTCCTCCTGGCCGTCGTTGCGCTCGCGTGCGCGGGTTGTGGTGACCCTGGCGACGCGTCCGGCGACGAAGACGCGGCCCGGCCGCAGATCGCCCTGGTCATGAAGTCCCTGGCCAACGAGTTCTTCGAGACGATGGCCCAGGGCGCTCGCGCTCACCATGAGGCCAACGCGGGCGCCTACGACCTCGTCGTCAACGGCACGCGGAACGAGAGCGACCTGGCCCAGCAGGTCGCCCTGGTCGAGCAGATGGTGGCCTCCGGCAGCGATGCGATCCGGCGGACTCGAAGGCCCTGGCGCCGGCCCTCGCTCGCGCTCAGGCGGCCGGTGTGGTCGTCGTCAACATCGACAACCGTCTCGACGCGGAGGTGACGGCCGAGGCGGGCCTCGACGCGCCGTTCGTCGGCCCGGACAATCGCGACGGCGCCCGGCGGGTAGGCGAGGTGCTGGCGGAGCGGCTCTCGCCGGGCGATCAGGTGGCGATCATCGGCGGCATCCCGACGGCCTTCAACGCCCAGCAGCGGCAGGCCGGCTTCGAGGACGCGATGAACGCGGCCGGTGCCGAGATCGTCAGCGTCCAAAGCGGCGGCTGGGAACAGGCGCAGGCGAACACGGTGGCGGCGGCGATGCTGCGCGAGTATCCGGAATTGCGCGCCCTCCTGTGCGCCAACGACAACATGGCGCTGGGCGCTCTTGCGGCGCGCCGGCAGAGCGGCCGCAACGACGTGCTGATCGTCGGCTTCGACAACATCGACGCGGTCGCCGAACTGGTCGCCCAGGGCGAGATCCTGGCGACCGCCGACCAGCACGCCGATCGTCTCGCCGTCTTCGGGATCGAGGCGGCGCTGGAGATTCTCGGCGGTGGGGAAGCCGGCGACCGTCAGACGCCGGTCGACATCGTCACGGCGCCCGACTAGCGAGAGCGCACCCCGTCAGGGGAGCTTCGTCACGATGGCCTGGCCCGTGGGCAGGGCGAGCGGGGCTTCGGGCCGCTCGGCGAAGAACTCGTCGACGGCGTCCTTCTCCCCGCGGGCGGCGGGGAAGCCGTAGTCGTCGAAGACCACGATCCCGCCGGCGGAAAGCCGTGGATAGAAGTACTCCAGGCAGTCGAGCGTCGAACGGTAGAGGTCGACGTCGATGTGGGCGAAGGCGAACCGGGCATCCTCGAGACCGTCGAAGGTCGACGGGATCCACCCCCGGTGGATTCTGAGGGATCCCGCGAAGCCGCCTAGAAGGGCCTCGACGGCCTGGACGGAAGTCGCCTTGAAGATGCCCTGTTCCAGATCCGGGTCTCTCTCGGGATCGGGTGCCGGGAGCCCCTCGAAGCTGTCGAAGAGATGGAGCGTCTTCTCGTGCCCTTCGAGCACCCTCGAGAGAAGAAGCGCCGTTCCTCCCCGGTAAACGCCGCACTCGGCGAAATCGCCGTCCACGGAGAGAGCCTGGTGGCCGAGGCGGTAGAGGACCTGGCAGCGGTCGCCTGAGACCACCGTGTACGGCTCGACGCCGTCGTACGCCTTCCGAAAGTCGCGCTCGCCGCGCCAGGGCGCCCAGACCGGTGACGGCGACCTCCACTCGCGGTAGAAGCGCTCGTCCGCGCTCTCCACGGCATCGGCGTCCCGCTTCGAGCGGGGGAAGATCTCGAAGTCGTATCCGAACCGGCGCAGCACGCCCTTCGCCAGCCGGTAGGCGGCGGCCTTCGAACCACCACGGACCCTGCGAACGAGAGAGCGCACTAGGCGGAATTCAGGACGCCATCAAGGCGCCCGTCGCCGGAAAGACGCTGGGGCGTTGTCATGGGATCGGGGCTCTCGGAGCCGGCCGCGACTGTATCCTCGTCTCGATGCTCGCCGGGCGGTCCGACCGATGACGCTGGCGGTCGCCGGCTGGCGCCGCTCTTTCTCCATGGGATATCGGGGAGGACTGGTCCTGGTCCTGCTCGGCCTGTGTGTCGCCTTCGGCCTGATAACGGATCACTTCTGGAGCGCCGTTACCTTCCGCACGCTGGCGAACCAGTTGCCGCCCCTGGTCATCGCTTCGGCTGGCCTGACGCTTGTGCTGATCGCCGGCGGCATCGACCTTTCCGTCGGCTCGGTGCTGGCTCTGGCCGCTGCCGTTCTGGGCGTCCTGACGCTGGATCAGGGATTGCCCCTCGTCATGGCGGCGCTTGTAGCCCTTGCGGTCGGCGGGCTCTGCGGCGCGATCAACGGTGCACTGGTTGCTCGCTGGTCCATCCCGTCGTTCCTCGTCACGCTCGGGATGCTCGAGATCGCGCGCGGCTCGACCTACCTGGTGACTGCCTCTAGGACCAGCTATCTCGGCGACCGGATCGCCGCGCTGGGCGCCAACCTGCCGGTCCTGGGGTTGTCGGCCGCGTTCGTCGGTTCGCTCGCGGTGGTGGGAGCGCTGCAGTTCATCCTGTCGCGCACGGCCTTCGGGCGCTGGGTGTTTGCCGTCGGCGGCAACCGCACGGCGCTCCACCGACGAAGAGGATCATTACCGGCGCGGCGATCCTGCTGGCGGTGGCGACTGACGTTTGGCGCCGGCGACGGAGCGCGGCCGTCGTTTCCTGACGCCGGCTATTCTCCGCTTCGTTGTCCCGGAACTCCATAACCCGAGAGGAGCCCGCCATGAAGAATCGACTGGCCATTCGGATGCAAGTGCTGTCCTTCGCCGCGTTTGCCGCGGCTATGCCCGCCGTCGCCCAGGAACGCGCGATCGAGTTTCCCGACGTCGACGGCTACCGGACGTTCAGCGTCGATCTGCACACCCATTCCGTCTTCTCCGACGGCATGGTGTGGCCGATCATCCGGATGCAGGAGTCCGAGCGGGACGGCCTGACGCTGATGGCGGTAACCGAGCACCTGGAGTACCAGCCGCGACGGGAGGACATCCCCCACCCGGACCGGAACCGGTCCTATCTCGTCGCCAAGGAATATGTCGACGAAGTGGAGTCCGACGTGATCGTGGTCAACGGCGCGGAGATCACGCGCGGCATGCCGCCGGGCCATGTGAACGCGGTTTTCATCACGGATGCGAATCCCCTGCTCGTGCGGATCGGTGACCGGGACCCCAGGAGCCGGCTTCTCCCGGCTACGCCCGAGGAGCAGGCGATGAGCGAGCGCGAGGCGCAGCAGGCGATCGAGGAGGCGAACCGCCAGAACGCCTTCGTGTTCTGGAACCACCCGAGCTGGCCGCGGCAGCGGCCCGACGGCGTGGCCAGGCTGACCGACATGCATCGGGATCCTGGGCGTTTCGGATGTCCACTACCTGATCGACTGGGACTACATGCCCCATGCCGGCGGCCACCGCACGGTGACCCTGGTGTTCGCGGAAGAGCGGAGCGCGGAATCGATCAAGGAGGCGTTGCACGCGAACCGGACCGTCGCCTGGATGGCCAACTGGCTGATCGGCCGGGAGGACGCACTGATGCCGCTGCTCGAGGCTTCGCTCCTGTTGACGAAGGTCGAGCGCAGCGAGGGCGATGAGCTGATCGACATCAGGCTGTCCAACGTGTCGGACGCCGCCTTCGATCTTCGCGTGGTCAGCGGACACCGGTTCAACGGCCCGCCGTCGACCATGCGGGTCGAGCCGCACAGCGACCTGGATCTGGCGATCAGCGGAGAATCTCGCGCCAGTTTCGAGATCGCCTTTGAAGTCCTGAACGCGTTCACAGCGCCCGAGTCTCACCCGACCCTGCGACTGGAGGTGGAAGTAGCGCCGGCGAGCCCGGCCGAATGAGCGATTCCGTTAACCGGGCAGGTTTCGTCGCGGGCCTGGTCCTGGCCACGGCGGCGGTGACGCCGGCCTCTCCGCAGAGCCGCGCGATCGAGTTTCCAGATGTGGACGGCTACCACACGCTCGCCGTCGATCTGCACACGCATTCAGTGTTTTCGGACGGTTCGGTGTGGCCGGTCATCCGGGTCCAGGAGTCCGAGCGGGACGGCCTCGCCCTGCTCGCCGTGACGGAACATCTGGAACACCAGCCCCGAGCCGCGGACATCCCGCATCCCGACCGCAACCGCTCGTTCGAGGTCGCCGCGGAGTACGCGGGCGCGGAGGCTCCCGGGGTGATCGTGGTCAACGGTGCGGAAATCTCCCGGAGCATGCCTCCCGGCCATGTCAATGCGGTCTTCCTGCGCGACGCGAACGCCCTTCTGCGGGCCGACGTGATGGAGGTGTTCCAGGAGGCGAACCGGCAGGACGCCTTCTTGTTCTGGAACCACCCCAACTGGATCACTCAGCGGCCGGACGGTGTGGCCAGGCTGACTGAAATGCACCGCCGGTTGATCGCTGAGGGACTCCTGCACGGGATCGAGGTGGCGAACGAGCACACGTACTCGGCGGAAGCGCTCCAGATCGCCCTCGACTACGACCTCGCCATTCTCGGCGTCACCGATATCCACGGCCTGATCGACTGGGAGTACGACGTCCATGGCGGTGGACACCGCACAGCCACGCTGGTGCTGGCCGAGGAGAGGACGGCGGAGTCGATCAAGCAGGCGCTGCATGCAAACCGTACGGCCGCATGGAAGGACCACGAACTGATCGGGCGGGAGGATGTCGTGGTTCCGCTACTCGAAGCGTCCCTGAAGGTGTCGGCCGTCCGGCATCGGGAGCCGAGGGGCAGCGTGGTGACCGTGACGTTGGCGAATGGTTCCGGGGGGGCGTTCGACCTTCTGAGCGTTGGCGCGCAGCGCTTCTACGACCGCGCCGCTGTGGTCGAGGTGCCGCCGTACGGGGCTGTGGAAATCAGCGTGACCGGGGAGAACAGCGCGGACTTCGAACTGTCCTTCGCCGTGCTCAACGCCATCGTGGCGCCTGAGACCCACCCGACGTTACGACTCGCGGTCGAAGTCCCCGAGTAGCGAGATCAGTCGCGCTCGCCGCGCCGCTGACGTTCGACGATCCTGCGCACGGGGTCCAGATCCGCTTCCCAGTACCTCGCTTGCCCCTCCAGGGGTGGTTCGATTAGCGGCCGGACAACCCGGAAGCCGAGGAAGCGGGCGTTCGTATGGAACCAGACGCTTTGCGGAATCTGGGGGTCCATCCGCTTCCAGGAGAGCTGGGAGCCGCGGCGGGCGGCGCAGCGAAGGTCAGCCGGCTCGTCCTGCCAGGAACCGCCGCGCACGCTCCGGGGGTACTCCTGCTGCGGCCAGGCGATCGGATCGGTCAGTAGCTCGTCGTCGCCAGGTTCCGCGTACTCCGCGTAGGCGTCGAGAGTCCATTCGGCCACGTTGCCGTGCAGGTCGAAGAGGCCCCAGGGATTCGGTTCGAGCTGGGCGACCTCTCGATAGCGCCGGTCGCTGTTGCCGGCGTGCCAGGCGAAACGGTCGATCTGCCCTTCATCGTCGCCGAAGGACCAGGCGGTTTCGCTGCTGGCGCGGCAGGCGAACTCCCACTCGGCCTCGGTCGGCAGCCGGTAGAAGCGGCCGGTCTTCATCGACAGCCACTTCGTGAACTGCCGAGCCGCGAACTGGGTCATGGAGATCGCGGGAAAGCCGTCCGTGCCCATGCCGAAGTCCATCGGGCGGTAGGGCGGCGTCGGCCTACTGACCGCGTCCGCCCAGGCGGCCGCGGGCTCGTCGCCGCCGCGGTCCGTGTCGAACATGAACACGCGGTAGAGATCCCAGGTCGTTTCGTGGGTGGCCATCCAGAACGGGTCTACGCTGACTCGACGCCGGGGTGACTCCAGGTCGCTGCGCCCGGGCTCGGTTTCAGGGCTGCCCATCAGGAACTCGCCGCCCGGAACCGGCGCCATGTCGAGGTGGAGTTCGCCGCCTTCGGCACTGACGCGAACGACCCGCTCACGGTACGGCTGCATGTCCGCTTCGGTGGCGGCGTGCGCGGCCGGAACGTCGACTGCCGGTGGTCGGCCCGGGGGCATTTCCGGGTACCGCCCGGCGCCCGGTTCCTGGACCGCGGCGAGGAGCAGTGCGATCAGGATCGAGCGCCCCTTCAGCATGGGAACCGCCTCAGCGGCCGCGGAAGTTCGCCCGGCGCTTCTCGAAGAAGGCGGCGATGCCTTCGGCGGCGTCCTCCGTTCGGGCCGCGTCGGCGATGGCCTGGGACTCGAATTCCATCTGGGACTCCAGGTCCTCCGAGAAGGAGCGCATCACGAGCTCCCTGGCGGCCCCGAAGGCCCAGGTTGGGCCGGCTGCCAGTTGCTTTGCGAGTTTCCCCGCGCGGGCGTCGAGTTCTTCGGCCGGGACGACTTCGTTGATGATTCCCCACTCCTGGGCCTCTGTGGCGGACAGCGTGCGGTTCGTGAGGATCAGTTCCAGCGCACGGTGGCGTCCGAGCAGCCGTGGCAGAAAGTAGGTCGAGCTGCCGTCCGGCGTCAGCCCGGCTCGCGTGTAGGCCATCGTGAACACGGCCTCCTCGGAGGCCACAACCAGGTCGGCTGCGCAGGCGACGGAGAAACCGGCGCCGGCAGCCGGCCCCTGG
>WTGL01000232.1:0-2941 GCA_011523565.1 Acidobacteriota bacterium | reverse complement strand
CGCGGCATGGAGGTAGACCGTCATCTCCTTGAGGCCGCGAGGCAGGGCGTCACCGGCCTGGGCGAACGAGGCCAGGTCGCCGCCGGCGCAGAACATCCGGCCCTCGCTGCGCAGCAGGACCGCCCGCACCTCCGGATTCTCGTCGCATTCGATGCCGATCTCGAGCAGGTCCTTCGTCATCTGCAGGTTCATCGCGTTCGCTGCGTCAGGTCGGTTGAAGGTCACGCGGGCCACGCCGTCGTCGAGTTCGATGCGGAGGGTCTGGAGTTCGTGCATGACTGCGGATGGTACCGCCCCGATCGTCTCTTGACGCCAGGGAAGCCCGGAGGTCCCTGTTCGCAGCAGCTTTCGTCGTCGCGTTGTGCCGGTGCGTCCCAGATAGGCCAGCGCCCTGTGGATTTCCGGCCTGGGTAGGCCGGCAGCCAGGCGTCCCGAGCGGCTTGGGGTGTTCGATTAGCCGACGTGGCCGCGTCGCTAGCTGCCAAGACGATTCGCGCGCGGTGAGACCTACAAGATGAGATAGGTCTTTCTGTAGCAATCTTGTGCGTTTTTCTTGGCAGGTGAGGGAGATCGACCTACAAGACGGGATATGACGCCTTTCGTTGCCTCCGCTAAAAGAAGCCAGTACTTCCGGGAGGAGGGTTTGCCGAGATGCCCGTTACCGCCAGAGAAAGCCGGCGCGACCTGTTCGCGGTGGCTTTGATCGTCGGTTTGAAGCTTTTGCCGCTTCCAGCCGCAAGCCAGACTCTGTTCCGGATCGTTGATGACGCACCGCTGGCTAGCGTCGTGGGTGAGGAGGTTGATGCGGCTGGGGTTGCGCAACGCGCCTTCATCGTCGACATCGACATCGAGTTGCTGCGTTCGGCACCGGCTGAACTGAGGCTCCCTACGGCCGATGGTCGGGAGCTGGTTGCGACCGTCAGCGCGTTCGAGGATCGCGGCAGTGGCAACCTTCTCTGGCGGGGTCGAGTGGCAGAATCGGAGCTCGACGGCGTTGTGCTGACCGTTGAGGACAGCATCCTGGTCGGGCGGTTCGGTGACGGCGAAAGCAGCTACAGAATCAAGTCAGGCGTGGGCGGCCAAGTTCTCATGAAGAGCGCGGACGGTCCCCTTCGTTGTGTGGCGGAGGACGCTCCAGGCGAGGCTTCAACGGCGGCCCTTCCTGTACTGACCCAGCCGCAACGAGCGGTCGGCGCGGCCACGACAGCAACGATCGATGTGCTTGCCATCTATACGCCGACAGCGGCCACGCGCATGGGTGGCGCCGCGGGAATGCGGGCCGCCATCCGCAACGCGGGCGACTATCTCAACACGGCCTTCTCGAACAGCGAAATCAGCGCGATGGTGCGCATCGTTCATATCGCGCCGGCGCCGGCTGACCTTGCTTCCACGGACACGGTTCCTCTCGAGGACATCGCGCTGAACCTGACGGACCACGGGGGGGTCCGCGCACTGCGGGAGCGCCATCGAGCCGACCTGGTCCATCTGTTCATCGATCAGGCGGCTGAGGGCTACACGGGCGCCTGCGGCTGGGCATGGGTTCTTCAGCGACACTATACGGCCGCCTCGTTCTCGCCGCTCGGCTACGCCGTCACGAGAACCTGGTGCGACGTCGACTACCTCTTCGCTCACGAAACGGGTCACAATCTCGGTGCCAACCACGTGCCCTCGAATAGCAACATTGCGCCCGAGGAGGCGGTTCGGCCCTATGCGTTCGCCTACAACAACCTGGTCGAAGGCGTCCACACCGTCACGAGTCAGGGCACGGGTACGACGTTCCCCGTGGCGATCTTCTCGCTCGCCGGGAACAGTGGCGCGACTTTCGGCGTCGCGGGGAGACAGGAGAACGCCCGCGCCCTTCGCGCGACGGTCGACATGGCCAGCCGCTACAGCGACGTCTTCGCACCGCCGTCCGGGAACCGAGCACCGGCGGCGCCCACGGAGTTGACCGGCTACGCGACAAGCGAATCCAGCGTACATCTCACCTGGAAGGACAACTCAACCAGCGAGGACACCTTCGAGGTGCTTCAGGCCCCCACTCTCGCTCCCAGGAACGTGGCCTTCTCCGGGTCGCGGATCCGTTCCGTCGGCGCGAACACGGTCCAGGTCGACCTGACGGGTCTGAGCCCCGGCTACTATGCCTTTGCCGTTCGGGCGAGGAACGCGGCGGGCGCTTCGGAGACGAGCAACAGCATCGGGTTCTTCCTGCCGCGCGATCCCTGCACTGAGGGCGAGGCAACGGTGTGTCTTCAGGGAGGGCGATTCGATGTCTGGTTGCACTTCGGGACCGACGACGGCACCGGGCATGGCAAGGTCAAGCGCGTCGACCTCGGTGATGCGTCGACTCTCATGTACTTCTTCGACGAGAGCAACGTCGAAATGCTGATCAAGGTCCTGGATGGGTGTCGCATCAACAACCGGTTTTGGGCGTTTGCCGCGGCCGCAACGGACCTGGAGTACTACCTTCACGTCTGGGATACGACGACGGGCGTGGCCGCCATCTACTACAACTCGCCAGGGACGGCGCCGCGCGCGGTTACGGACACGCGGGCGTTCGCGACTTGCGACAGGTGAGCGGGGCGGCTACGCTGCTCCCACCTTTTCAGTAGACAGTCGAGTGCGTAACGGTCACGGGAGAACAGAGATGGACGGAACCTCCAGGCGCAGTTTCATCACCGGGGCCTCGGCGGCCCTGCTTGCGGGCGGAGTCGGCGGCGGACCGGCAACAGCCACTGCCAACCCGAACTCGGACGTGGGTCGCGCCCGCGGCGACGCGACGCTGCGGGTTGGCCTGATCGGCTGCGGCGGCCGTGGCACTGGCGCCGCGGCGCAGGCCATGTCGACCGAAGGACCGGTCGAACTCGTGGCGATGGCCGACGCGTTCGAAGACCGGCTGGAGAACTGCTACGCGCATCTCGCCGAGCTGGGCGAGAACGGGTCG
>WTGL01000194.1 GCA_011523565.1 Acidobacteriota bacterium | reverse complement strand
CGAACGCCAGTACGGCAGGTCGATGCTCCGAAAGCGCGACGTGTGCCTGACCGAGGGGCGGATGCGGTAACACCAGGTCCGTTCGTTCTCGCCCTGGGGCGCCGTGAACGGGGTCCCCGAGAGCTGCTCGGCATAGAGACCGTAGGCGCAGCGCTGCGGGCTGTTCTGGCCCTGCGGCAACGCGCCCGGCAGCGCTTCCGTCTCGAAGTCGTTGCCGAACCCGGGCATGTAACCCGGTGTCGTCCCGCAGGGGGTTTCGGCCTGGACGATGTGGCGTGTTGCGGTCCGCGGATCCTGCGCCTGCACGGTCATCGACGCCTCCCCGCGCGAGGGTTCCGTTCGCGCGCCGATAAGCATACCGACGCTCGGAGGCTTCGGATTCCTGGCGCTATCTGCGAAGACCGCAGGCTGGGCGCCCGGCGGGTTCTTCGTGACGGATGGCGAGGTGTCGGCGGGGATCAGTCTGCCGTCTTGGCCTCAACCGCGTAGTCCAGCAGCGACATGAACTCGTCACTCAGAGACTTCGTTCTTGCCAGGATCTCGCCCTTCTCGTCGGCCAGAACATAGGTGGGGAACGAACGGACGGCGAGAGCGTCAACGACTTCGCCGTTCGGGTCATGCCAGTTGGGCCAGGGCATCGGTTCGTCCTCCTGGAAGTCGGTCACCGTTTCGAGTTCCTTGTCGACGCTGATTGACAGGAGCGCGAACCGGTCCGAGGGCGAATCGGCGACGAGTTCCCTGAGCTGCGGCAAGGCGGCGACACAAGGCTTGCACCAGGTGGCCCAGAAGTCGACGAGCAGCACGCGGCCCTCGTAGACAGCAAGATGATCCTCGGCGCCGTCGAGTCGGACGCCCGTCAGTGCCGGCAGCGTGCCCCCGATGGTCGCGTGCCGAATCATGCGGATCAGGGACGCTTCGGCTTCCGCGTACGTTTCGGTGGCGCCGTCTGAGGCGGACTCGCTGAATACCTCGTGTTCCACCGCGGCGCTCAGCCCCGACGCCAGCTCCAGGGCGCGCGCGCGTCTGGCGGCACGATCCTCCGGGGACACGTCGAAGACGTTGGCGGCATCCACGAGGGCCGCCGCCAGGTAGTAGCGCGAAGCCGCCCGCAGCACCGGGTTCTCCGCTTCCGAAGCCATCTCGTCGAGGAACGCATCGGTCTCGGGTCGGGACGACGTGCCATCGGAATCGAATCTCTTGAAGCGGTTCATCTGGCTCAGCGTCCGCGGCCAGTCCCCGTAGTCGGCCGCGTGCGCGGCCAGCGCCCTCGCCCCGGCGACCACGTGACCGTCGGTTTCGGGCTCGTTGAGCGTCATCGGATTGTGCCGGATCAGGTTCGCCAGGAACTCGGCAGCGTCGATCGTCTTCTCGTGTTCGCCGTTCGTCTCGACGATCGCTCTGGCCGCGGCCGCGGCTCGGTTGATGTCGGGCGTTTCGGCCGGCTCTTCGCCTTCCGAGGGCGCTTCCTTCCAGTCCAGGTACTCCTGGACGATGGCCCAATCAGGGCCGACATCCGCGAACCGAGCGGCAGCCTCGGTTTCGCCGTTGGCCGTACCGCCGTCGTCGGCGCGCTCGCATCCGCCGATCGTCAGAAGCACAGGGAGCGCAGCAGTCGCCAGCCAAAGCGCTCGGGCCCGGGGTTCGCGGGCTCGCCTTCCCTTGCTTCCGGATCTGGTCTTCATAGGAGGCTCCTAGGGGATCAGGCTCATCTTGACTGTCCGATGTCGAGTCGGAGGTGGCGAGTCCGGCGGCGCTATCTACGCCGCCCCGGCATCACCAGCGGCTCGATTGGCGCCTTGAGGACGACCGTCTCTTCCTTCGGCACGTAGCAGACCGTCTCGCTGCAGGCCTGGTAGACGACGTCGACCGGAATCTCGATCTCGGTCGGCTTGTCCTGAATCGGCCAGTTGAGGATCTCGGCGTTCAGCGCGATCGGGATGGCGATGTCGGTCGTGCCCTCCTCGTAGACGTTGAGCGTCACGTCGAGCTGGGGGAACTCGCGCTCGGTCGTCGCCGGGTAGACCGGCTCGCCGAGTCTCACGCCCCTGGTCGGCACGACGGTCGCCGTGGAGGCGATGAAGCCGTCGGGCAGCGGATCGGCGTAGATGTGGTAGCCACCCGGCCGTCACGGTCAGTGACGTAGACGCCCGGGAAGGGAATCCCGTAGAACCCCTTCTGCGTCGCCCGGTTGAGGACATCCGCCTCGCGATCGATCGTCGTGTTCAGAATGCCGAAGCGCTTGATGACCGCCGAGTCGGCATCGGAGAGCAGGTCGTAGGTGACGCCCCGATCCTCAGCGAAGGCCCTCAACTGCTCCTGCGTGTCGTAGCTGATGCCGTAGACCTTGATGTCCTCGGCGTCGAAGAGCCCCAGGTTGTCTTGCAGCTCGACCAGCTGCGTGCGGCAGTACGGTCACCAGACGGCGGAGCGATAGAAGACGACGACCGCCTTCGAGTCGCCCCGGTCCGTGTGAAAGTCGACCAACTCGCCGTCCTGGTTCGGCAGCGAGAACTCCGGCAGGCGCTCGCCGACGGC
>WTGL01000269.1:2018-2542 GCA_011523565.1 Acidobacteriota bacterium | reverse complement strand
GTGGACGTCTACGAGTACGCCTGCCACGAGGGGAACTACTCGATGGGCGGCACGCTGCGCGGGGCGCGCGTACTCGAGGCCGACGTGCTGTCGGGGAAGACCGCCAGCACCGGCGCCGGCAGCGGCGACTGATCGAACCCTGGAGGAAGAGAATGAGATTCCTCGCGGCCCTGACCGCCATTGTCCTGCTGCCGCTCGTGGCGCCCGTGGCCGGAGCCCAGGACGACATCAAGCGCATGCCCGACGGCCGGCCCGACCTGCACGGCAACTACGACGCGGCCACGCTGACTCCGCTGCAGCGGCCCGAGAAGTACGGTGACAACCTGTTCCTGAGCAGGGAAGAGGCCGAGAAGATCGAGACCGACGCGGCCAAGCGCCGCGCCGACCGCCACCAGGTCAGCGACCCGGACCGCGAGCCCCCGCCGGTCGGCGGAGACGGCTCAGGCGGCGGAGCCGGCAACGTCGGCGGATACAACTTCTTCTGGCTGGACATCGGCACCGAGGCGTTCTCGGTGGACGGCAAG
>WTGL01000269.1:0-2008 GCA_011523565.1 Acidobacteriota bacterium | reverse complement strand
CTCGGTCGGCTGGTGGGAGGGCGACACCCTGGTCATCGACTCGGTGAACTTCCACCCAAGGACGTTCCTGCGCGGATCGACCCAGGAGCTTCACGTCACGGAACGTCTGACCCTGCAGCCGAACGGCGACATCCTCTACCAGTTCACGATGGACGATCCGGCCACCTGGGAGACGCCTTGGTCCGGCGAGTACATCTGGAGGAACCGCCCGGAGCTCCTTTACGAGTACGCCTGCCACGAGGGCAACTACGCCATGGGCAACACGCTGCGCGGCGCGCGGATTCTCGAGGCCGATGCGGCGGCAGCTAAGGCCGGTAGCACCGGCGGCGGCAGCGGCGACTAAGGGAAACCCTGGAGGACACCAAATGAGAATCCCCGCGGCCCTGACCGCCACCGCCCTGCTGCTGGTCACGGCGTCCGTGACCGGAGCCCACGACGACATCGAGCGCACGCCTTGCGGCCGGCCCGACTTGGCTGGCGAGTACCACACCGCTGCAGCCATCTGCGGAGTACGAGTGGCAGTCTGTTCCTGACCCCTGCAGAGCCCAAGAATCGTGATCCGCCTAGCGCCGCTACCGGGCCACACCAGCCCGATCCACGCATTGTCGCCCCAGCTCACATTCCTGTGCGTGACGGGAGTGCGAAGTCGCTACAAAGCGGTCGAAAGGGAAAAGGCAACCGTGGTACCCTGCCGACCCCGCATACTGCCGAGTCGCCGACTTGGGGCCCCAGCCCCGCAACAGATCCGAAAGGAAACAACCGTGAAGAAGTTGATCCCGTTCATTATCGTTCTGTTCGCCCCCGCTGTTCCGGTTGTCGCGGACGACGCGGACGCTGTCAAGCGGTTTGTCGATGGGGCCAAGCGCTGCGAATCGCTTGATGAGACGTGCTTCAAGCGAATCGCGCAGGACGACGCCGCAAAGGCCTACGAGGTCTTCATGACAATGACCAGGAACCGCGCCATCATCAAGGCACAGGATCTCGACGTGCAGGAAGGTACGTGCGTGCTGGGGAAACACCTATACGACTACTTTCTTAGCCAGAGCCTTCAAGGGTACGAGCGAGTCAAGAACCGCATGAAGCAACTTGGATGGCACGGCAAGGGTCTCTTCGGAGTGCCAAACTGTCGGAACATCTGAGCTGCGAGTGGCCGGCGCAGCCGGGCTAACCGGTTCGTAGCCGACCGCGAGGCTGCCGCTCTGGGAGAAGTACTTACTGCGACGGTACCGCTACGGCGACACGCTGTTCCATGGAAGCAGCGGCGCAACTGATGAAGGTCGGCCCGTCCTACCAAGGCTCCGGTCACTGGGGAGGGTCCGGGTCCGACGAGTACATCTGGCGAAACCGCCCCGAACTCGTCTACGAGTGCGCCTGCCATGAGGGTAGCTGCGCATTGAGCAACGCCTCCGCTACACTGCGGCATCCAGTCGAAACAGGAGGACGCAGAATGAAAGTCCGAATCACCGCGGCTTCGGCCGCCATCCTCGTGCTGTTGCTCGCGGCACCAGCCTTCGCGGCCGAAGGCGAGATCAAGCGAGCCGCCAACGGCAAGCCCGATCTGACCGGCACCTATGACGCCGCCACGCTGACGCCGCTGCAGCGGCCGGAGGAGTACGGCGAGAACCTTTACCTGACCCGGGAGGAAGCCGAGAAAATCGCGGCCGACGCGGCGAAGGCTCGCGCTGACCGCCACCAGGTCTCCGATCCCAACCGCGAAGCGCCGCCGGAGGGCGGCGACGGCTCACCGGGCGCTGCCGGCAACGTCGGCGGCTACAACAGCTTCTGGCTCGACCGGGGCACGGACACGTTCGCGGTGGACGGCAAGTTCCGTACGTCGATCATCATCGACCCGCCAAACGGCCGCATGCCGGAAACGACCGAGGCGGCAAAGGCGAGGTTCGCGGAGCGGGCCAAGCTGCGGCGTCCGAACGAGGGCGTCGCCTGGTGGCTCGAGCTCGACGGCCCGGGCCCCTATGACGGTCCCGAGTCGCTGCCGATCAGCGAACGC
>WTGL01000237.1:2882-18596 GCA_011523565.1 Acidobacteriota bacterium | reverse complement strand
CAGTTGACCGGGTTGTTCAGGCCCCAGATGCCGGTGCCCTCCCAGAACAGCCAGCCGATCGAAACCCCGAACAGGCCCAGCATCGCCAGCGACGGCAGGAAGAACAGCCACCAGCCGATCGGCGTCTTGCGCTCGACCGGCTCCGCGACCGCTTCCGTCAGCGAACGGAAGTCGTAGCCGCCGACGATCAGCGGCGCACGTCCAGCGACGGGCTCGTGAGTGTTGTCCTGACTCTGTGCCATCGAGGGCGTACGAATAGGGCGGCGGCACCCCCAAGGGCGGGCCGGACCACGAATCGCGCGGAAGCTAACACCGGCCCCCATCCGGGTCAAGGAATCCAGCCGGCGAGAGCCGAATCCCGGGACCGGGCCGCGCGGAACACGCGTAGAATCGCGTGCCATGACCCATCTCAAGCATTCTCTCCGCGGATTCCTGATTCCCGTCCTTGGACTGCTCGTCGTCGCGTCGGCCGGCTGCGGCGGTGGAGCCGGCAATGATCCGCCGCAGGAACCGGCCGCCGAGGCGCCGCCCACCGAACCCCTCGGCAGCAGCACGATCGCCGGCGCCGTCCGCTATGACGGCGACCTGCCCCGGTTGCAACCCCTGAACATGGATGCCGACCCGGCCTGCGCCGCCAAGCACACCGAGCCCGTCTTCCCCGAGATTCTCGACGTCGACGAACAGGCCGGCCTGGCCAACGTCCTGGTCTACGTCGCCGACAACCTTCCCCCGGGGCCGTACCCCTTGGCCGAGCCTCCGGTGATCGACCAGGTGGGCTGCCGCTACACGCCCCACGTCGCCGGCATCATGGTCGGCCAGGAGCTCCTGGTCCTGAACTCCGACGAGCTGCTGCACAACGTCCATTCGCTGTCCGAGATCAACGCGCCCTTCAACCGCGCGATGCCGGGGGCGATCAAGCGGGCCACCTTCTCCTTCACCGACGAGGAGCCGGCGTTCCGCATCAAGTGCGACGTTCACCCGTGGATGTCGACCTACCTGGCCGTGTTCGACCATCCCTACTTCGCCGTCACCGGACCGGACGGCTCGTTCGAGATTCCCGGGCTCCCTGCCGGCACCTACACGATCGAGGCCTGGCACGAGCGTCTCGGCACGATGCGGTCCGGCGTGACCCTGCTCGACGGCCTCACCGCCATGGTCGATCTCGCGTTCGCCCAGCCGGAGTCGGCGGAGGGTCAGTGACGGACTGACGGCGGCGCCCGGTCAGGACTCGAGCGTCCGCCACAGCTCGGCGAGAGCCTCTTCCGGATCGTCGACCTTGATCGTCGTCATGCCGAGAGCCCGTGCCGTCTTCAGGTTCGATCCGATGTCGTCGAGAAACACGGCCTCACTCGGCTCGACGCCGAGCCGGCCGCAGGCCAGTTCGTAGATCGCCGGATCCGGCTTGCGCAGGCCGACCACGCTCGATTCGACGTAGTCGTGGAACAGGGCGCGGACCTCGGCCCGCATCGCTGCCTCCTCCGCATCCTTCGGTTCGCGTTCCTCCTCGCTGATCCAGTTGTTCGTCAGCGCCGCCACGGTGTAGCCCTCCGCCCGCAACCGCCGCAGCGCTTCGACCATCTGCGGCCGCGCCATCGACTCCTCGGCGATCGCCGCCATCATGTCCTCGGCCGAGAACCGCTCGGCGACCTCCGGATCGGCCGCCTCCACGTCCCGGTCGAAGGCGGCGAAGAACTCCGGCCCCATGACCAGCTCTCCCCGTTCCATCCGCTGCCAGGAACCTGCCGGCCCGGCCGACACGACCAGGCGGTTGACGAAGTTCTCCTCGATCCCGTTCGCCAGCTCGTAGCGGCGGATCGCATGCAAGGGCGAGCCGAAGACCACCCCCCCCAGGTCGAAGATCACGGCTCGGTACTTCATTCCCACCTCACCTCGGCGAGGGCACCCCTACCGCAGCAGCGTCCGCGGCAACGCCGGGAAACCGTCCGGCCCCGGCGCGACGCCGGAGACCAGGGCCTGCTCATCGCGCCAGCGGTAGTCGAGGATGTGGATCCTCGGGTCGACGGGTTCGTAGCTTCCATCGTTCCGGCGGCGGAGGATGCCATAGTGCAGGTTCGGCTCGACGCTCCAGCCCGTCATCCCCACCGTCCCGATCCTCTGGCCTCGCTCGATTCGCTGTCCGGCGCGGACCTCGGTTTGTTCGAGGTGGCCGTACACGGTGATGAAACCGTCGCCGTGACGGATTCCCAGCATGCGGCCGTAACGTCTCCACGCAGGCCCCAGGACGGAGCCGCGACCGGCGAACGTCACCCGCCCGGCGGCGGTCGCCCGGACCGGCGCGCCGGCCGGAGCCGCCAGATCGATCCCGTAGTGGAACTCGGGGACCGACGTCACACGGCTCGTGGTCTCGCCGAAGGGGGCCACCAGAACGAAGTCGTCGCCGCCCAGCGGGGACGCGGACGGCGTGAAGCGGACCAGGTCAGGCTGCTCTGTCTCCACC
This sequence comes from Acidobacteriota bacterium, assembly GCA_011523565.1. Lineage (GTDB taxonomy): Bacteria > Acidobacteriota > Thermoanaerobaculia > Multivoradales > Multivoraceae > Multivorans. Next base: position 16,138 of record WTGL01000237.1, on the reverse strand, counting down.
TCGACCGCGGCTTCCAGGCGACTGGCGAGGCGCTCGAAGACACCCTCCACGTCCTTCTCGATCGCCTCTCGCACTTCCCGGGTCTGCTCCGCGGAGATCGTCGCCCCCGGCGTGATTCCAAGATCGACCGGCAATCCGCAGGCATCCGCCGCTGCCCCTTCGACGCCGTAGGCGAGAACCACCTTGCAGAGACGGTCGTCGAGGTCGGACGCCACGGCCCGCATCTCCTGGTAGCGTCCCGTGAGCGCATCGAACCTCTCGCCGAAACGCAGGCGCGCCTCGACCAGTTCGACCTCGTCGGCCCGGAACAACTCGAGTCGGATCAATGTCGGCGCCGCCGCGACGGCGTTGACGAAGTAGGCGAGGAACACGACGGCCAGGGAAACGACGAGTTGCAGCCGCAACTTCGTGACCCTGATGTAGCGCACGTTGCCGCGCGCGCCGTGAACCTGGATCTCCCAGAGGTCGTAGTTGCCGCCGGGGCGCCGGTCAGCCATCGCGTCCCGCCGCCCCGGCGCCGGCCATCCGGCCGAAGACCGCGCCGGCCGTCAGGCCGGAACCGCCGGGGTAGTTGTCGTAGAACAGGCCTCCAACCAGCTCGCCGGCCGCGAACAGGCCCGGCATCGCCCGCCCCGTCCCGTCCAGGACGCGCGCCCCGGCATCGACCGACAGACCGCCGAAGGTGAACGTTATGCCGCAGGTCACGGCGTACGCCTCGAAGGGCGGCTGCTCGAGCGGATTGGCCCAATTCGACTTGTCCGGGTCGAGGCCGCGCGTCGATCGTCCGTCCCTGACGCTGGGATCGAAGGGCACGTCCCGCCGCACGGCGCCGTTGAACTCCCGCACCGTGCGGAGGAAACCCAGTTCGTCGACGCCCTCGAGACGGCCCGCGAGTTCCTCCACCGAGCCGGCCCTGACAGCGGTCGCATGCGACTGCCGGTATTCGTCCCTGAGCAATCCGGCGACCCGGGCGTCGAAGACCTGCCATGCGAACCGGCCGGGCTGCTCCAGCACTTCGCGCCCGTAGCGCGCGTAGGTGTAGTTCCGAAAGTCCGCACCCTCGTCGAGGAATCGCTCGCCGCGGGCGTTGACGACGATGCCCAGCGGATAGCTGTGCTTCTGGTAACGATGCCGGACCTCCAGATTGCCGACCTGGGGCGCGTTCAGGTCCCAGGCGACCGCGTGACAGCCGGTCCACTGTCCGGCGCGCGCCGCGCCGGCTTCGAGCGCCATCCGGATGCCGTCCCCCGTGTTGTAGCGGCTGCCGCGCACCCTGGCCGCTTCCCACCCCTCGCCCAGGTGTTGCCGCCGCCACTCGCGGTTGGCCTCGAACCCGCCGCTGGCCAGCACCACGGCGTCCGCCGGCAGGGAACGCACGCCCGACGGTTCGTCGACTTCGACGCCGCGAACCGCCCCGCCGTCCATGAGCAGACCGACCGCGCGGCACTCGTGCAGCATCCCGATGCCGGTCCGCTCCGCCGCCCACCGCAGCGACGCCACCAGGCCGGGGCCGCCGCCGCGTGCCTGCAGCGTCAGGCCGCCCCAGAACCGGCGCTTGCCGTCGACCTCGAACGCCTGGCCGGAGTACAGGGGAACGAACTCCACGCCGAGCCCACGCATCCAGCGCAACGTGGGGCGGCTTCGAGCGACGAGGGTTTCGACCAGATCCCGGTCGGCCCGGCCGCCGCTCATCCGCTCCAGATCCTTGAGGAACCGACGCTCCGGGTAGGACCCGAAGTCGCTCGCCCCGATCTCCTCGGCGCTCAGGGGCCCGGCCACTTCCTGCAGTTCGTCGAGACCTGCGTACGCGAACCGCATCGACGCCATCGTGAAGCGGCTGTTGCCGCCATGCTCCCGCCGGGGCGCCCGTTCCAGCACGGTCACCGACGCGCCGCCCTCCCGCGCCGAGAGCGCCGCACACAGCGCTGCGTTGCCCGCGCCGACGACGACGACATGCCGCTTGACTGGTTCCCTGTCTTCCATCAACTCCCCGCGTCCGGCGCCGACCCGGGTGGCGCGTTTCGCGCCACCCACGACCCACTCCGTGCGCTCCTTCGTGGGGCGCACGGATGACAGGTAGCGTAGCCCCCCTACTCAGGGAGACTCTCAGCATGGATAACTCGAAGGGAAGCGACAACCCGGGGCACCAGGATTCCCGCTTCGCCGGCAAGGTCGCCGTCGTCACCGGCGCCGCCGGCGGTTTCGGCCGGGCGATCGCTCGAAGACTCGCTCGCGAGGGTGCCGCCGTGGCGCTCGCGGACATCGACTCCGCGAAGGGAAAGCGGACGACGGCCCAGCTCGCAAAACGCGGCGCCACCGTGCTCTTCGAGGCCGTCGACGTCTCACAGGGCGAAGACCTGCGACGACTCATTGAACACGCCTGCGGGGCCTTCGGCGGCATCGACATCCTGGTGAACAACGCCGGCTACTGCCACCGGGCGAAGCCGCTCTGGGAGCTGCCCGAGGCGGACTACGACCGGATCTTCGAGGTCAACGTCAAGAGCGTCTATCTCGGCGCGGTGCACGGCGTGCCGCGACTGCTCGAACGCGGCGGCGGCGTGATCGTGAACACGGCCTCGATCGGCGCCGTTCGGCCAAGGCCCCGCCTGACCGCCTACAACGCGACGAAGGGAGCCGTCGTCACGCTGACCCGCGGCCTGGCCTCGGAGCTCGCCGCGCACGGCATTCGGGTCAACGCGGTCAACCCGGTCGCCGCCGACACGGACTTCATGAAGGGGCCCTCCGGCGGCCGGCCGCTGGGCGAGAAGGGACGCGAGGTCCTCGAGGCGACGATCCCGCTCGGCCGGCTCGCCGAACCGGAGGACGTCGCCGCCGCCGTTGCCTATCTCGCCTCCGACGACGCTGCCTTCCTCACCGGCGTCTGCCTCGACGTCGACGGGGGCCGCAGCATCGGCTGACCACGGACCGCCGCGGCCGCCAGGCTACGGCCACTCGATCACCCGGCCGCCGACGATCGTGCCGGCCGGAGCGCCGCGCAGCTTCCAGCCCGCGAAGGGCGTGTTGCGCGACTTGCTGTGAAAGGCGGCCGGTTCGACCGCGACTTCGCGGTCGAGGTCGATCAACGTCACGTCGCCCGGCGAGCCCGGCGCCAGGCTGCCGCCCGGAATGCCGAGAATCCGCGCCGGCGCCACCGAGAGCAACTCGACCAGCCGGGGCAGATCGATCACGCCCGGCCCCACCAGCCGGTCCAAGCACAGGCTGAGCGTCGTCTCGAGCCCCACCACGCCGTTCGGCGCGGCCACGAAGTCGAGTTCCTTTTCGTCCGGATGATGGGGCGCGTGATCGCTCGCGATCGCGTCGATCGAGCCGTCGGCGATGCCGGAGACGAGAGCGTCCCGGTCGGAGGCGCTGCGGAGCGGCGGGTGCATCTTGAAGTCCGGGTCGAGGCCGGAATCGAAGACATCCTCGTCACAGAGCAGCAGGTGATGCGCCGAGACCTCGCCCGTGACCCGGCAACCGTCCGCCTTCGCGCCCCGGACCAGCGCCAGGCTGCGGGCGGTCGACATGTGCGCCAGGTGGTAGCGGCCGCCCGTGTCCGCGGCGAGCATCAGGTCGCGCCCGACCATCACGTCGTCGGCGGCGCCGGGAATCCCCTCGACTCCCAGCCGGGTCGAAAACGCGCCCTCGTGCATCACCCCGTCACCCGAGAGTTCGAGTTCCTCGGCATGCTGGATCACGGGCAGGTCGAAGTGCCGGGCGTAGCGCAACGCCTGTCGCATGAGAGCCGCGTTCCAGACCGGCCGGCCGTCGTCGGACACCGCGACCGCTCCGGCCCGGCGCTGGGCCCCGAACTCGGTCAGTTCCCGGCCCTCGAGGCCTCGGCTCACCGCCGAGATCGGGTAAACGCGCGCCGAGCCGGCCCGTTCCGCCTGCCGGAGGATGAACTCGGTGACGGAGGGATCGTCGTTCACCGGCTCGGTGTTCGGCATGCAGGCGACCGCGACGAAGCCCCCAGCGGCGGCCGCGCGCGTGCCGCTCCCGATCGTCTCCTTGTACTCCTGCCCCGGCTCCCGCAGGTGGACGTGCATGTCGATGAGCCCCGGGGTCACCACCAGGCCGGAGGCATCCACTTCCTCCGCGCCCTCCGGCGTCCCCAGGCCCGGGCCGCATGCCGTGACCGCCCCGTCCTCGATCACCACCTCGGCCGGTCCGTCGAGTTCCTGGCTCGGGTCCACGACCCGGCCGCCCCGGATCACCAAGGCCGCCGTCACGTCACAGGGTCTCCGCGCCGCTCCTGGCTCCGGCCAGGAGATAGAGCACCGCCATCCGCACCGCAACGCCGTTCGCCACCTGCTCGAGGATCACCGACCAGGGGCCGTCCGCCACTTCGCTGGCGATCTCGATGCCGCGGTTCATCGGTCCCGGGTGCATGATGATCACGTCGTCCGAAGCGCCCTTCAGGCGCTCCGCGGTGAGACCGAAGAAGTCGAAGTACTCGCGCTCCGAGGGGAAGGAGGCGCGCGCCTGCCGCTCCAACTGCACCCGCAGCATCATGATCACGTCCGCGCCGCGGGTCGCTTCGTCGAGCGAGTAGGCGACCGTGGCGCCCAGCGCCTCGGGCTCCTCGGGCATCATCGTGCGCGGGCCGGCCACGGTGACGTTCGCGCCCAGCCTGGTGAGGCAGAGGACGTTCGAGCGCACCACCCGGCTGTGCGCCACGTCGCCGACGATCGCCACCTTGAGGCCGTCCACGCGGCCCTTGTGGCGGCGGATCGTGAAGGCATCGAGGAGGGCCTGGGTCGGGTGCTCGTGGGCGCCGTCGCCGGCGTTGATGACGCCGGCCGCGAGGCGCGCCGCCAGCGCATGCGGCACCCGGGGGTGGGCATGACGGATCACCACGAGGTCGGGGGCCATGGCCTCGAGGTTGCGCGCGGTATCGAGGAGCGTCTCGCCCTTGGACAACGACGAACTCGACGCCCCGAAGTTGATGTTGTCCGCGGAGAGCCGCTTCTCGGCGATCTCGAAAGAGGAACTCGTGCGCGTCGACGGCTCGAAGAAGAGATTGATCACCGTCTTGCCGCGCAGGGTCGGCACCTTCTTGATCGGCCGTGCCGCGACCTCGACGAAGGACTCGGCGGTGTCGAGAATGTGGATGATCTCGGCCGTGGACAACTCGGCGACCCCCAGCAGGTCGCCGCGCTGCCACACGAGATCGCTCACCCTTCGCGCTCGAGGAGTTCGACCATCTCCTTGCCGTCGTCGGTGGCGGCGTAGGAGACCTTGATCACTTCGGTGTCCGTCGTCTGCACGGTTTCGCCGATGCAGTCCGCGTGGATCGGCAGCTCGCGGTGGCCGCGGTCGATCAGCACCGCGAGCCGGATCGCCTTCGGCCGGCCGTAGTCCATCAGCGCGTCCATCGCGGCGCGGATCGTGCGGCCGCTGTAGAGCACGTCGTCGCAGAGCACGACGATCCTGTCCTCGATCGGCACGGGCAGCACACTCTCCTTGACCACGGGTTGCGGCGCGATCGTCGAAAGGTCGTCGCGGTAGAGCGTGATGTCGAGGATGCCGACCGGCAACTCGACGCCCTCGGTACGCACGATCTCGGCGGCGACGAAGTCGGCCAGCGGAACTCCGCGGGTGCGCACACCGACCAGCATCAACGTGTCCGTGCCGCCGGCCCGCTCGACGAGTTCCGCGGCCATCCGGCGCATCATTCGCGCCATCTGGCGGGCGTCGAACAGAGTCCTCTTGACGGTCAGTTCGGCCACTGGCGCGGGAGCGTATCAGCCGTCAGCGTGTCGCGCTATATGTTGTGGAAAGCCGACGCGCGCGACACAACGAGTTGTGACATATGCATGAAAGCTGCTAAGTTCCCGCATGGCAGCCGGCCGCTCCGCTGCCCGAAGCACCCATGCTCAAACTGGAACGTCTCGAGGTCAACGGCTTCAAGACCTTCGTCGAGCCGATAACCAGCCGCTTCGCGCCGGGCATCACCGCGATCGTCGGGCCGAACGGCTGCGGCAAGAGCAACCTGGCCGAGGCGGTCACCTGGGTGCTGGGCGAGCAGAGCCCCAAGTCCCTCCGTGGATCCTCCATGGAGGAAGTCATATTCAACGGCAGCCACCAGCGCAAGCCCCTGGGGATGGCGGAGGTCAGCCTCACCTTCCTCACCGACGGCACGACGCCGCAAGCGGAGGATGGCCGGATCACGATCGGTCGCCGTATCTACCGCGGCGGTGACGCCCAGTACCGGTTGAACGATCGCGTCGTCCGACTCAAGGACGTCCGCGACATCCTGATGGACACGGGTCTGGGCATCCGCGCCTACTCCGTGATCGAGCAGGGGCGGATCGGAATGATCCTGTCGGGCAAACCCCAGGACCGGCGCAAGCTCCTCGAGGAAGCCGCCGGCATCACCCGCTACAAGAACCGCAAGCGCCTGGCGTCGCTCAAGCTCGAGGACGCGACCGCCGCCCTGCTGCGTCTCGACGACATCATCTCCGAGGTGGAGCGTCGGCTCCGCTCCCTGAAACGGCAGGCAAACGCGGCCCGTCGTTTCGGCGAGCGGCGGCAGGCCTACCGCGACGTGCTCGACGCCGTGTTCCAGGAGCGCTGGGTTCTCCTTCGGGCCGATCTGGACGATCTGGCCGCGAACCTGAAGCAGGAGACGGACCGCGAGGCCGACGTGCTGGCCGAACTCGCACGGGGAAACGCGGAGTACGCCGCCTGCCAGCAGGTGATCGAGGCCCGCACCGAGGACGCCGTGCGCTCGAACGAGCGCCAGGCAAGGCTGCTCGCGGTGATCGAGGGCCGACAGGCACTGATCACAGGCACCCGCGGCACTCTCGCGGAAATCGCCGAACGACTCGAGTCCGGCGCCGGGAACGCCGAACGGCGGCGACGCGATCGCTCGGCGACCGAAGAACGCCTCACCGCTCTGCTCGGACGGCGGCGGCAGCTCCAATCGAAGCGCGAACAGGCCCTCGCCAAAGTAGAGGAGGATCGCCGGCGGATCGGCAAGGCCGATGCCACGATCGCGGAAGCCCGCAAGCGGCACGGCCTGCTTCTGGATGACCTCGCGACGTGCCGCGGGCACCAGCGCGAACTGCGAAGTCGCCTGATGGCCGAGCGCATCGGCAGCGAGAAAGCCGCCGACCGCCGCGAACGCGCGGACGAGGTTCTCCTTCGCAGCCGGGACGCGCTCAAGGCGATCGATGTTGAGCTCGGAGCCGTCCGCACCAAGATCGAGTCCCTCGAGGTGGCGCTGAACACCGAAACCGAGACCGCCCGGCGCGTGGCGGCCGCGCTCGAAGAGGACCGCAACCGCCGAAGGCAGGCGCAGGCCGAGCTCGAAACCCGCCGCGAGGAACTCATCGAGGCGCAGAAGAGGGCGGCCGTGCTCGACGAACTGGGTCAGCGCGAGGCCGAACGGCGAAGCGAGATTCGCCGGGCCCTGCTCGAGCTGGGTCTCCCGGAGCCCCGTTTCCTGGGCGACGAAATGACCGTGCCCGAGGGCTGGGAGCACAGCCTCGACCTGTTTCTCGGACCGCTGCAGAGCGCCGTCATGACACCCGGCGACAAAGACGCCCTGGCCATCGCCCGCGCGATCGGTGGTTCCGACTTCCAGGCGACGCTGCTGCGCGCCGGCAACGGCGCGAAGCGCTTGCCGCCGGTCGAGGATCCGGCGATTGTCGGCGACCTGCCCACCGCTCTCGGGCTTTCCGACGAAGCCCGCGGCGCCCTTCCCCCCGCCTACCTCGTCGAGAGTCCGGAGGATGCCGACCGCCTGGCGCCAAACCATCCAGGCGTGGCCTTCCTGTGCCGGGACCGTCTCTGGATCGAGGCCGGCCGGGTCACGGTACGCGGCGAGCAGGCGGCACTGGGCGCGCTCGGCCGTCAGCGGGAGATGGAGGACCTGGAACGCTCGATCGACGAACTCGAACAGCAACGTTCCGCCCTCGGCGGAGAGATCGAGGCAGCTCGCGAGCGCATTCGCCGGGCCGCCGCGGAGGGCCAACGCCTGGAGCGGGCGGCGGCGGAACTTCGCGAGCAACTGGCGGTGGCGAAGGCGCGTCTCGAGGACATCGGTGAACGGCGCGCCGCTCTCCGTGCCGAGCACCGGACGGCGCGGGCCGAGCACGACGAACTGGAAGGCGAGATCGAAGCGAGAGGGGAAAGGCGGTCGAGGGTCGAGAAGGAGATAGAGGACGCCGAGACCCGGCTCGCCGACCTGGAGCATGCGACCGACGAAGCGAGCGCCGCGGTCGAACGCGCCCGCAGCGAGCGCGAAGACCGCCTCACAGCCGGCGCCGGCCGGCAGGGCCAGCTCGACCTGATCGAAGAGCGCGCCACCTCGGAGCGAAGCGAGCGGGAGCGCGTCGAGGGCCAGATCGCATCGCTCAAGCAAGCCGACACGGCCTGGGCCACCGAGAGGGAGCGGCTACGCCAACGAATCGGCGAGCATGAAGCCGCCACAGTCGCCGCGCGCCGGGAGCTGGACGAGGCTCTCGCGGAGCGTACGAATGCACAGGATGAAGCCGCCGGCGCTCAACGAGCCCTCGACGACGAACGGGAGCGTGGCCGGAAGCTCGAGGGGCAACTCCGGGAACAGGGAGCGCGCCGCGACGAGCTGCGCGGCCGGATCGAGAAACTGCGGGTCCGGCAGGCCGGACTGCAGCAGGACTCCGAGCACCTGGGCCAGGACTACCTCCAGGAGTTCGGGCGCGACCTGGGCGACCAGGAACTCCGCGAGGTCGGCACCGAGAAGGCGCCCGACCTGGAAGCGATGACCGAGGAACTGGGACGGCGCCGGGCTCTGCTGGAGCGGATGGGGCCTGTCAACGTCCTCGCTGCCGACGAGTACGACGAACACCAGGAGCGGCACGAGTTCCTGAGCGGGCAGCGGGACGACGTCGTGGAGTCCATCGAGAGCCTGAAGCGCACGATCCGCGACATCGACAGGACCTCCTCCGAGCGGTTTGTCGCCGCCTTCCGCGAAGTGAACGAGAACTTCGGGCGCACCTTCACGGAGCTCTTCCGCGGCGGTGAGGCGGAGATGCGACTGATGGACGAAGACGACCCTCTGGACTGCGGTATCGAGATCACTGCCCGGCCACCGGGCAAGCGGGCTCAGAACATCATGCTGCTGTCGGGCGGCGAGAAGGCGCTGGCGGCGATCGCTCTGCTGTTCGCGCTGTTCCAGACCAAGCCCTCGCCCTTCTGCATCCTCGACGAGGTCGACGCGCCCCTCGACGACGCGAACATCCTCCGATTCGTCGACATGTTGAAGCGGATGTCGGCCGACACGCAGTTCCTCGTCATCACCCACAACAAGCTGACCATGCAGGCGGCGAGCACGCTCTACGGCGTGACGATGGAGGAACGGGGCATCTCGAAGATCGTCGGCGTCGATGTCGACGAGATGCACCCCGAGCAGCAGTTGGCGACCGCCTGAACCGCTCACACTGGTACGCTGACGCCATGAAGCGCTCAGCCGTGACTTGCCTGCTCGTCCTCACGCTGGCTTCAGGATCCGTCGCCGCGGCCGATCGCGACGCGCCGACCTTCTACGCCGACGTGCTGCCGGTGCTCCAGATGCACTGTCAGGACTGCCACCGGCCGGCCGGCGCGAACTACGGCGGCATGAGGGCGCCGATGGCCCTGACCACCTACAGTGAAGTGCGACCCTGGGCCAGATCGATCGCGCGCACGGTCGCCGCACGCGAGATGCCGCCGTGGGACGCGCACCCGAAACACGACGGGACGTTCGCCAACGAACGAGTGCTGAACGCGGCCGAAATCGAGACCCTGGTCAACTGGGCCGGTAGCGGCGCCGCCCCCGGCGACGCCTCCGACGCCCCGCCGCCGCGCGAGTTTCCGAGCACGGGGGGATGGGTCGTCGGTGAGCCCGACCTGGTCGTGACGATGCCGGAGCCCTACTTCGTCGAGGACGACGTCGACGACCTCTACGCGGCCTTCTCCTACGTCCTCACCGAGGAGGACCTGCCCGAGGACCGCTGGGTCGTCGCCTTCCAGTGCAAGCCGGACAGCGACATCATCCATCACTTCAACCTCCATCTGCTGTCGCCCGACGAGAACGGCGAATTGCCGCCGCCGCCCGAGTTTCCCAACCAGGATCAGATCGCCCCCTCGCCGGAGAACGCGGGCAACTACATGGGCGGCGTCTCCTCCGGCAGCGACGCGAACCGTTACCCGGAGGGCTACGGCTTCCTGCTCAGGAAGGGCTCCCGGGTGACGTTCGACATCCACTACCACAAGGAAGCCGGCGCCGGCACGGGCGTATGGGACCAGTCGTCGATCGGCTTCATCTTCGCCGACAAGCCGGTCACCCGTTCGCTCGGTTCTGGTCTGCGCCCGATCATGAACTTCACCTTCGCGATTCCGCCCAACGACGGCAACTACCAGGTGGGCCCCTACTCCACCGTCGCCCGGCGGGACTCCGACATCATCGCGCTGATGCCGCACATGCACATGCGTGGGAAGGCCGCACGCTTCGAGGCGTTCTACCCCGACGGCACGACCGAGGTACTGCTCGAGGTACCCGAGTTCGACTTCTCCTGGCAGACGGTCTACTACTACGACCAGATGAAGCGCATCCCCAAGGGCACCCGGATCGAGTACACCGCCTGGTACGACAACTCGGCCGAGAAGGCGGCCCGGTACGGCTTCGACTCGAACCGGACGGTGCGCTTCGGTCAGCCGTCGACCGACGAGATGATGATGGGCTTCATGATGAGCGCCGCGGTTCCGGAAGAGTAGCCGCCTAACCGCGCCGCCGCGAGAGCCGGTGCGCCGCCACCAGGCAGGCGCCGCCGATCAGGAGACCCAGCAGTTCCCGGCTGTGCTCGATGTACATGCGGTCGGCCGACATCGGTGCCCAGAGGTCGCTGGTCGGCCGGCGCAGAACCCAGTCAGCAAAGCCCGGCAGGGTGAGTACGACGCCCGCCGCCGTCACCGCGGCCAGGGCCAGAAAAGCCGCCGCGGGCAGGGGACGGAGGGCAGCCACCCCACACGCGCAGGCGATCGCCGTGTAGTAGCTCACCCAGACGAGCGGATCCGGATCGTTGAGCTGCAACAGGCCGAAGACCAGCATGGCGAGGCCCAGAAGCAGAAGCAGAAGCCTGGAACTCGAGCGACGCCTTGAGGACCGCATCGGCGCGAGCCTAGCGTCCCGGGTCTGCCCGTACCGTTCATCTTGTTCAGTCTTGACAAAACAAACCGGATGTTCCAACATCTCTAACTGATGACCGTCTCCGAACCGACTCCCGTCCCGGACCGATCCGGCGAGCCCGCCGCGGCGGCCGACTTCAGCCTGCACGCCGCCGAGGAACGCTTCATCGAGGGCATGGGGCTCGCGCTCGAAGAGGATCGCCTGCCCAGGATCGCGGGCCGCCTCGTCGGTCTGCTCATCCTGTCGCCGCAACCCCTTCGCTTCGACCACCTGGCTGAACGACTTCGCGTCAGCCGAGGCAGCATCAGCACGAACACCCGCCTGCTGGAGAACATGGGCGTGATCGAACGGGTCACGCGCCCGGGCGACCGACGCGACTACTTCCAGATCAACGAACAGCCCGGCCTGCTGCAGCGGGTCGTCGACCGCTTTCGCGACCGGCAGGCCATGGCCGAGGAGATGAAGCAGGCGCTGCGTACCGGCGGGGACGGCGGCAGTGTCGTCGTTGACCGTCTCGACGGGTTCATCCGCTTCTACGGCATCCTCGCCGACAGCCTCCGCACCGTGCTCAACGCCATGGAAAGCCGCGACGGCAACTCCCGACCGGGCACCGCGTAGACCAACCGAACAGCAAGACCACCCATAGAGAGAACGACAACACCCATGGCCATAGTTCAAACCGGAGGAGCTGGAAACTCCCAACCCGCCGGCAAACCGCGACGTCGGATCAGCGGCCCCCAGATCGCCGGCATCGTGGCCGCGGTCGTGGTCCTGGCGGCGGCCGCCGTCATCGCCCTCGGCCGTTCGCAACAGGCCGGAGCCGCGGGGGTGGGCGCCGACGCCGAGCTGGCCGAGGCCGTGCCGGTGCGCGCCGAGGCGGCCCGCCGAGGCCACCTCTCCGTTCGCACCGCCTACTCCGGCGAGCTGGTCGGCGAGGTCGCCGACATCGCGCCCCAAGTTTCGGGACTGCTGGTGGACGTGCCGGCACGGATCGGCCAGCGGGTGGCGGCCGGTTCGGTTCTCGCCGTGATCGCGGACATCGACATCAAGAACCAGCTCCAGGAGGCCCGCGGTCAACTCGGCGTCGCCGAGGCGAACCGCGACAAGTCGGCGGCCGAACTGGTGGGCGTCGAGGCCGACTACCAGCGGGCGATGGAGCTCTACGACCAGAGCCTGCTGTCGGAGCAGGAGCAGCAGCAGGTCACGTCCCAGTACGCCACGGCCAAAGCGAACCTGGCCGCCTCCGAAGCCCAGGTCCGCCAGTCCGCCGCCCGCGAGGCGCAACTCGCCGAGGCGTTCGCGAACACAAGGGTCCGGGCCCCGTTCAACGCGGTCGTCGCCGACCGCTATCTCGACCGCGGGGCACTTGTCCAACCCGGTACGCCGATCCTCCGGCTGGTCGAGGAAGCGCCCCTCATGGTTCAATTCCGCGTCCCTGAACGGGATCTGGCCGCGGTTCGGGCCGGTGCGCCGTTCGACGTCTCCACCGAGGCCACGGGCGAGCACACGTTCTCCGGCACCGTCCGCCGGGTCGCCGGCGAGGTCCGCCGCAACGACCGCACCGTGCTCGTCGAGGGCGAACTCACCGGAACCGACGACCTGCTTCGGCCCGGCATGTATGCCGATGTCTCCGTCAGCTTGCGCGACCTCGACGACGCGTTGATCGTCCCCGCCACCGCCCTGCTGGAGCGTGTGGCAATGGACGGCACGCGCTCGGTCGGCGTCCTGGTGCCGGTCGACGGCCTGGCCGAGTGGCGGCCGCTTACCGTCGCCGGGCGTTCCGGCGAGTTCAGCGCCGTCGAGGGCCTGCTCGAGGCTGGCGATCTGGTGCTGACCCTCGGGCACAGGCAGCTCGGTAACGGCGCTCCGATCCGGGTGGTCAACACAGCGGACGGACCGGGCGGAAGCTCCCCCGTCCGGGCCGCCGAACCCTGAAGATCGCGAGATGAACCTCCCCCGTCTCTCCGCCAACCGCCCGGTGGGCGTGACGATGCTTTACGTCTGCGTCGTCGTGCTCGGGCTCGTCGCCGTGCGCCAGCTCGCCGTCGACCTGATGCCCGAGGTCGACATGCCCCGGATCTCGATCACCACGACCTACGAG
>WTGL01000237.1:1932-2872 GCA_011523565.1 Acidobacteriota bacterium | reverse complement strand
GGGCATGAGCAGCATCCAGGCCCAGTTCGACTGGGGCGTCGACCTGAACGAAGTGGTGAACGACATCCGCGAGCAGCTCGACTTCGTGCGCGGCATGCTCCCCGAAGACGCGTCCGAACCGACCCTGTTCAAGTTCAATCTCTCCGACATGCCGGTCGTCTTCCTGGGCCTGTCGGGCACGGGCGACGCGCGCCAGGTCCGCCACATGGCCGAACAGACGATCAGCCGGCGGCTGGAACGCCTGCCCGGCGTCGCCTCGGCGGACATCCAGGGCGGTCGCGTGCGGGAGATCCAGGTCCAGCTCGCCGCCGATCGGATGGCGGCGCTCGGGATCACGCCGAGCGAGGTCACCAACGCCCTGTCCCGCGAGAACCGCAACGTTTCCGCCGGCGACATGCTGGAGACGGGACGCGAGGTCCTGATCCGCGCGATCGGCGAGTTCGAGCGCAAGGTCGACGTCGAGAACACGATCGTCGCGATCCGCGACGGCCGACCGATCCTGGTACGGGACGTCGGTCGGGTCGACGACGGCATCCGCGAAATGACGAACGAGTTGTGGATCAACGGTACGCCGGGCATGCGGATGTACGTGATGAAGCAGTCCGGCGCGAACACGGTCGAGGTCGTGGATCGGTTGAAGCGCGAGATCGACGCGATCAACCGCGACTACGCCGGCCGCGCCGAGATCACGATCCTCATGGACGGCGCCGCCTTCATCCGGCAGGCCGTGAACAACGTCCAGTTGGGGGCCCTGTTCGGGGCCGCGCTGGCGGTGCTCGTGCTGATGTTCTTTCTCCGCGACATGCGGGCGACCCTGATCGTCGGCGCCGCGATTCCGATCTCGGTGCTGGCGACGATCGCCCTGATGTACTTCAACGGTTTCACCCTGAACGTGATCTCCCTGGCCGGCATCGCGCTCGGCGTCGGCATGCTGGTCGAC
>WTGL01000237.1:1483-1922 GCA_011523565.1 Acidobacteriota bacterium | reverse complement strand
CGCCCAGTCCAACCAGGGCACGATGGAGATCCTGCTCACCCCGCTGACCGATCGGAGTCGCGGCCAGGAGGAGATCCTCGCGTCGATCCGCCATGCCGTCGCCGACGTCCCGGCGGCTCAGATCCAGCTCTACGCCTCGTCCAACAACATGATGATGCGCATGATGCGCGGCGGACAGGACGCCCGCCTGGTCGTCGAGATCCGCGGCCACGACCTGGACGAGGGCGATGAGCTCGCCCAACGCGTGATCGACGCGATGGCGGCGATTCCCGGGGTCGTCCATCCCCGGCTCGACCGCGAGTCCGGCCAGCTCGAACGAACCCTGCGGGTCGATCGGGCCCGCCTCGCCGAACTCGGCCTCAACGGCAGCCAGGTCGCCGACGCCGTCGAGCACTACGTCCTCGGACGGGTGGCGACCAAGTTCCGCGACCAGGGCGAC
>WTGL01000237.1:0-1473 GCA_011523565.1 Acidobacteriota bacterium | reverse complement strand
TTGCCGCAACTGCCGATCGTCACTCCGCGCGGCGACATCGTGCCCCTGGGTTCGATCGCCAGCATCAATCCGGGTGAGGGGCCCCTGTCCATCAACCGGGAGAACCAGGAACGCTACATGCAGGTCCTCGCCGGCATCGACGGCAGGCGGTTCAGCGACGCGGCAAGCGATGTCGAGGCGGCGCTGGCGCGGATCGAAACACCCTACGGCTTCACGATCGACATGGGCGGTGAGCTGGAAGAGCAGCGCCAGGTCTTCGTGGAGCTCCTGATCGGCGTGCTGCTCGCGGTCTTCCTCGTCTACACGGTGATGGCGGTGCAGTTCGAGTCCCTGGTCCAGCCCCTGGTCATCATGACCGCCGTGCCGTTCTCGTTACTCGGCGTGCTGCTGACCCTGGCGGTCACCGGAACGACCCTGAACATGAACTCATTCCTCGGTCTGGTCGTGCTGGTCGGCATCGTGGTCAACAACGCGATCGTGCTGGTGGACAACGTGAACCGCATGCGCCGGGAGGTCGGCTGCACTCTCCACGAGGCGCTGATCCGCGGTTCGCGCCGCCGCCTGCGACCGATCCTGATGACGACGCTGACCACCGCCCTCGGCCTGCTGCCGCTGACCCTCGGAATCGGCGAAGGCTCCGAACTCCAGGCGCCGCTGGCGCGGGTCGTCGTCGGTGGCCTGCTCGCCTCGACGCTGATCACCCTGATCTTCGTGCCCTCGCTCTATCTGCTGGTCGAGCGCGGGCGGGAACGGCGACGGGCCATCCGCGGCCGGCGGAAAGCGGCGCGGAAGGCCGGCGTGCATATCCCCCAAGCCGCGCCGGCGATGCAGCGATCACGGGTTCAGGCCTGAACGCGGACCAGACTCACTCGCCGCCGCCCCAGCGGTACTGCAGCCGGGCGTAGTAGTACCCGCCGCTGACGTCGAACGGCGCGCGGGTGCTGTAGAGGTTGCCCAGCCGGGTCGGCGTCGGGTTGCCCTTGCCGGTTTCGCCCAGGGCGTTGCGGGCGCCGATCGCCAGGCGGGCGCCGTCCCGCAGCGGAATGCCGACCTCGGCGTCCAGCAGGTACACGCCGCTGAAGTCGACGGCGATGAACGGGTCGTACCAGCCGTCGTAGTAGCCGAGCCGCGCGAGCAGTTCGACCGGCTGCCGGGTCGCGGTGTGACGGCCCAGTTCGTGGTGCAGCGTCGCGTTCCAGCGCACGCCCGGCAGGGCCTCCTCCAGCTCGCGGATGCGCTGCCGGTCCAGGGTCAGCGGGTTGAAGTCCACGACCTCGGTCGAGGTCACGTTGAGCGCGAGGTCGAGCGTCGTGTGCCCGCCGGCCTGGGGCGGCCGCCAGGTGACGACCAGGTCCAGGCCCTCGGTGCGGGTCTCGAAGTCGTTGGCGAAGAAACGGAAGTTCGTGATGTTGGCGGCGCTCGTGATGCCTTCAGCCAGCAGTTGCTCGACCTCGAAGGGCTGGAGCGCGAACA
>WTGL01000098.1:2102-2548 GCA_011523565.1 Acidobacteriota bacterium | reverse complement strand
GAAGGAGGGTGCCGAGGTCGACGAGGGCACGGAAGCCTCGATCATCAGCCACGCACGCGAATCGATCGCCGGCTACAAGGTGCCCAAGTCCGTCGAGTTCCGGGCCGAGGCCCTGCCTCTCTCGGGGGCGATGAAGGTGCTGAAGCGCGAACTGCGCGCCCCCTACTGGGAGGGCAGGGAGCGAGGCATCAACTGAGCCGGGCTACTTCACTCCCGCGCAGAGCCACTTGATCGGCTTGAACAGGACGAGGAACACGGCGCCGGCGACTGCCACGATCAGCGCCACCGTCCGGAACAGCTCGGCCGGCGGCAGCGCCTCGATGTAGCCGGCCACCCGGCCCGCGATCAGGTTGCCGAGAGCGGCGCCCATGAACCAGGTGCCCATCATCTGCGACACCAGGCGGTCCGGCGCCAGCTTCGTCATGCTGGAGAGTCCCACCGGACTC
>WTGL01000098.1:1017-2092 GCA_011523565.1 Acidobacteriota bacterium | reverse complement strand
CATCGCCGCCTGCTCGCCGCCCGCTTCGGCCATCGAGGCGCCCCAGGAGAGCACGCCGAAACCGACACCGAGCAACACGAGACCAAGGCCGAACTTGACCGGAATCGACGGGTTCCGATCCCCGAGCCTGACCCAGAGAGCGCCCATGACCGGCGCCAGGACGATGATGAAGAAGGGGTTCACGGACTGCAGTGAACCGATCGGAACCTCCATCAGTCCCCAAAGGTCACGGTTCACGTAGTCCCTCGTGAACAGGTTGAGGGACGAGCCGGCCTGTTCGAACCCCGACCAGAAGAGCGCGGCACCGACGAACAGCACCGCGCAGGCGCCTACTCTTCGCCTCTCCGTGGCGTCGTTGCAGACGAAGCCGATCACGTAGGCGAAGTAGACAGCCGCCAGCACGACAACGATGACGCCGGTCGCGTCAGCGAAACCGACCAGGGTGATCGGCGCGATTTCGCTGGCTCCGAGCCACCACAGGATGCCCGCCAGCACGACGATGCAGGCGGTACCAGCTATCAGGCTGCGCTTGGCGTTCGCGAGCTGAACGGGATCGGCCGCCGGCCCGCGCGGATCACCGGCGCCTTCCAGGTGCTTCTGTCCGCGGACGTAGGCGACGATCGCCGCGGTCATGCCGACGCCGGCCGCGCCGAAGCCCAGGTGCCAGTTGATGTTCTCGCCCAGGTAGGAACAGACGAGCGGCCCGGCGAGGGCGCCGATGTTGATCCCGGAGTAGAAGATCGAGAAACCGGCGTCGCGCCGGGCCGCGGTGTCGCTCCCATAGAGGTCGCCGACCACCGCCGAGACGTTCGGCTTGAGCAGCCCGGTGCCGACCACGACCAGGAACAGGCCGAGGAAGAACGTCGCCAGGCTCGGCACAGCCAGGGCGTAGTGCCCGAGCGCGATGATCACCCCACCCCACAGCACCGCCTTCTTCTGACCGAGGATGCGGTCGGCGACCCAGCCGCCCGGCAAAGCCAGGGCGTACACCCCGAACGTGTAGAGGCCGTAGATCGCCGAACTCCTCTCGGTGCCCAGGTCGAGCCCGCCGGTGGCAACGTCCGTCATGTACAGG
>WTGL01000098.1:421-1007 GCA_011523565.1 Acidobacteriota bacterium | reverse complement strand
CGGCTGCCCCGCCGCCGCCACGATCCGCAGGAGCGCGCTGCCGTAGCGCTTGACCGTCGTCGGACCGATGCCGGGGATGGCCAGCAACTGGTTCCGGTCCGCCGGACGCGCGGCGGCCACCGCGACCATCGTGCGGTTGTGCAGCACCGTGTACGCCGGTAGCCGCTTCTCGCGCGCGACCTTCCCACGCCACTCCCGCAGCGCCTCAACGAGTGCCGGATCCACGTCCGACTCGGCGAACTCGATCGGAGCGACAGCCCCGCCGCGCCGGCGCCGGGCCGGAGGTTCGTCGGGCGGGTCGTCCGGCAGCAGAACCTGCTCCGCCAGATCGACGCCCCGGCGCCGGCCACTCGGCGTCAGGCCGGCTCGCTGATAGCGGATCGTCTCGCCGTCCTTCTGGAACGAGTCCTCCTCGACGAACAGGATTCGCGACTGGGCGAGGGCACCCAGCAAGTCTTCGAACGCTCCGCGGTCGTACGAGCCGTGGACGGCCCGGAAGTCCCGAAACAGGCGGCCGGTGCCCAGTCCGTCACGACGCCGGAGCAGCGACACGACCGTGCCCATCGCCTGAACCTCCTCCGCGAGC
>WTGL01000098.1:0-411 GCA_011523565.1 Acidobacteriota bacterium | reverse complement strand
GTCCCCGAAGTGTCGCACCAGGCGCAGCATGCGGCAGCCCCGGTGGTCGGCGAAGCGGGTCATCTCGTCGATCTGGTCGAGCCGATGGCGTCGCTGGACGCGGTACGTCCGTTGCCACGAGTCTTCGCCTCGCCGCACCCGGTAGCCGCCGCCGATCACCGCACCGCCGTGGATGCGGAGCTGATCCAGCGCGGCTTCGAACAGGTCCTCCTTGAAACGAAGGCGGCGCTGCAGGTCGGCCTGTTCCCTCGGCTCCTCCGAGAGCGCGACGTACAGCTCCCTGAGAACGCCGATTTCCGGATACGAGAGCCCGTGCAGGAACTCCTGGGTTCGGCGGTCGGCCCAGGAGTAGAGCAATAGAGCCCGCGCCGGCTCCCCGTCGCGGCCGGCGCGGCCGATCTCCTGGTAGTA
>WTGL01000171.1 GCA_011523565.1 Acidobacteriota bacterium | reverse complement strand
GGGCTCGCCGCCGTCGAAGCGCAGCCGGTAGAGGTCGAGCGTGTCGGGCGACTGGCCGGGTTCCAGGTTCGCCGCGACGAGGGCGCCGCGGTCGTCGGGCGTGTATCCCTGGGGCACGATCAGCGCGTCGGCCGGCGCGGAGTGGGACCTGATCTTCTTCAACTGCGGGGTGCCGACGCGGTTGACCTGGAACCGGGCGCTGCGTAGCTGCCAGGCGCCGTAGCGCCCCTTTCGCGCCTTGATCCGCTCGCTCCACAGCAGTCGCTCGCCGTCGAACGAGAAGTGGGGGTCGAGCGCCGCGGTGCCGCTGGCGGCGAAGCGGGTCAGCATCGTGAAGTCCTTGCCCTTGCGGTCGATGTCGTAGAACTCACTGTGCAGGGCGCGGTCGGGGGTCAGGAGCTGCAGGGGGTTTGCCATGAACTTGAGCCGCTTGGGATGGCTCTGGACCTGGACGATCAGCCGCTCTCCGGCGGGGTGCCACACCGGATTGAGGACGTTGTCCTTGCGTAGCGCGTACATGTCGCATGTGAGACAGCGCTCGGCGAGCCGGTCGGTGGAGGTCACGTAGACGTCGTAGCGGCCATCCGCTCCGGCCTTGTCGTAGGCCAGCCACTCACCCTGGCGGGACCAGTCGACCCGGGCGCCACCCTCGATCCAGCGCTCGATGCGCATCACCGGGTTGGACTCCGGATCGGCCGCCGGTGCCTGGACGGTCAGGCCGGCCAGCAGGATGCAGATCAGGCGGAAACCGACCATCGCCGGAAGGCTAGCAGCGGGCAGCGGGGTCGGTCAGTTCGAAGCCGTGCCGACGAGCGAGCGTTCAGCCCGCTTACGCGGGACCTTCGGCGGCGTCTCGCGCGGCGCGGCCGGCGGTTGCCAGTCCGGAAAAAATTGCCGGTACCAGCGCCGCAGCCGGATGACCGGCCCGTCGTCGCGGCACAGCGTCGGGTGCGTCGTGTAGCTCTTGTTCTCCCAGATCTGGATGTCGTGCTGCCACTGGGAGATCCAGTTGCCGACGACGTACCACACGAGCAGGCGCGGCATCCGGCGGTCGGCGAACCAGTGGAAGTCGACCTGCTGCTCGAGCGGCGCGACCGGAAGGTGGGTCTGAACGATCTCGACCTCGCCGGTGCCGGGGATCGTGATCCTGAAGTTGATGATGCTGGCCGGGCCGGTGCAGGTGACCCTGGCGTTTGCCCGGGTTCGTTCGAGACCGCGGCCGCGAACCTTGAGCACGGTCTCGTCGAGGAAGTACAGCCTCCAGGGCCGGTCGTCGTCCAGTTCCCAGCCCGGCCTGTGTTCGAGCTGGACGCCGGGAACGGGGATTTGCGTCCACGGCACCGTCATCTGGCTGTGGATGTACTTGAAATGGGCGAAGTCGGCCGTGTTCTCGAGGAACTCGACGATGTGCATGCGAACGCGTCCGGCGTCATGGTGCCCGCGGTACGCGAAGCTCCCGTCGTCGAGTTCCGGGATGCGGGGAACCGGGTAGGGGACGTCGTCGCCGGCCCGCTGCCTGGCCGCGTCGGCGCGGTGATAGAGGAAGATCTGCCCGTTCACGTCCTGGACGGGGAAGCTGTCGGCCGCGACGCGGGACGGCACGCTGTCGCTGTAGGGCACGCAGGCCGCCCGGCCGTCGCCGGTGAACTGCCAGTTGTGGAACGGGCATTCGATGCGGTTCTTGCGAACGCGGCCATGCCGGAGGTTGGCACCCAGGTGGGGGCAGAACGCCTGCATGGCGTGCACGTCGTCGCCGTCTTTGCTCCGCCACACGACCAGTGCGCGGCCAAGGCACTCGAGGTAGCGGATCTGCCCGCGACCGAGCGACTTCGACGTCATCAGCCGGTACCAGCCGTCCGGATAGGGATGGGGATAGCCGGCAAGACGCAGGTCGTCGGATGTCGGCGGTTCCCGGCGCCTTGAACGGCGAGTCCTGAAGGCCATGACGGACCTCCAATCGCTACGAAGAGACCGGGTTGCCCGGTTTGCGCGCGTGGATCAGGAAGGACGGCGTGAAGATGCCCGCCACGCCGGCCTCCACCAGGGAGTCGGCCGCGACGTTGAGGATGCGCGCGGCCTCGCCGGTGCCCTCGGGCGCGATGCGGAGCAGTTCCAGCAGGCGGGTCGCCCTGGCCGTGAACCATCGGCCGGCCGGAATCCGCCCCAGTGACGCGAGGGAAAGGTCACGACCCTGGAGCGACCGGTACCAGGGAGTGTCCGGGTCGCATTCGAGCGCCTGGTCACGGCTCGAGAGAATCTCGAAACCGACGGCCCGAACGAGGTCGAGTTGGCTCGAGGTCGTGAGCAGGTTGGGCGTCGCGTTTCCGAACTCGAGTCGGTCCCGAATGTCGCGATGGACCGGGTCGTCCTCGTCAAAGTTGTCGGTCAGGCACCAGTCGATCAGGGCAAGCTCACCCCCGGGGCGGAGCAACCGGTAGAGTTCCTTGAAGCAGAGAGTCTTGTCGGGCGCGTGGCACGTCGATTCGAACGAGTACGCGGCATCGAAGTAGCCGTCGTCGAGCGGCACGTCCATGTAGCTGGCGAGCAGG
>WTGL01000156.1 GCA_011523565.1 Acidobacteriota bacterium | reverse complement strand
CGCGTCCTCCAGCACGAAGAAGCCCTGCTCGCTCCACTGGCGGGCCTGCGCGGAGGAGATGCGCCGGTAGGGGCCGCCTCGGGGCTCCCAGCGGAAGTCCCGGTTGAGCGGGTGGAGCTTCGGAGTCAGGCGGCCGCCAGGATCAAACCGCCGATCGGCGTGCCGCGACCGGACTCCCGGCCGAGCGGCTCGAAGTTCTCCACGTCCAGGCCGCGGCCTTCGAAGAAGTCCAGCACCTGCTGGCGCGCGGGAGCGGCGGTCGAGATGCCGAAGTGCATGCTCTCGCCGTAGTAGGACTTCAGGGCGTACTTCATCTGGTTGCCCAGCAGGACGTGCGGACTCTCCGCGAACACGAGTTCACGGCCAAGGAAGTCGAAGGCAATGCGCGAGCCGGGCGCGAGGCCGGCGACCTCGGCCAGCGTCTTCGAGACCGCCGCGTCGTCGAGGTACATCGTCACGCCTTCCCAGAGGATGAACGTCGGCACGTCCTTATCGAAGCCGTGCGCGGTCAGCGACTCCAGCCAGGACTGCTGGTTGAAGTCCGTCGGAGCGAAGGTCACATGGTCGCAGTCGACGCCGGCATCGCGCAGGGCCCGCACCTTGGCCTCCTGTGTCGGCGGCTCGTCGACCTCGAAGATCTTCACGCCACCGCCGCTCGGATCGGCGCCGTCCGGCAGCGGACAGTACGAGCGCGTGTCCCAGCCGGCGCCCAGGAAGACGAGCTGGCGGATCGGGCTGTCCGCAGCGGCCGCCTCGGCAATGGCGGTGTCGAAGAAGTGCGTGCGGTGGCTGATGAACGTCATCAACGTCGACGGCCGCGGACCCGGATAAGCGAAGAATGAGCCCCGGAAACCGCTCCACCGCGACGCCAGCGCCATCGGCTTCACCAGCAGACCCATGATCAGGGGCGACAGCGCCGGCAGGTGCGGGGCGATGCGTTCGGAGACGTCGTCGCGCCGGCTCCCGATCAGGTGGAGCGCCAGGCGGGCCATGTACGGCTCGTAGGCGGTGCCGGAGATGCCTCGCGGCACGTTCACGAAACGGACCTTGAACGCGAACACCATCGAGCCGACCATCAGCAGTGGGCTGAAGACGGCGCACAGCAGGACGAAGAGAAGCGCTCTCATTGGCTGTCCCGGAGCGTACTCCGAGATAGTCCGACACGAGGCCTCGGGCCGTTTCTCTGACGATTGCCCACCGCGTGGGCGATCGTCGCCCACGCTGTGGGCAGTTATCCTGCTTCCTCTCCGTTCTCGGAGTGAACTCCGAGATAGTTCGACTATTTCGGAGTAGACTCCGAGAACGGAGACCGGCCGTGTACACCCGCGAACTCAGGATCCAACTGCCGCGCGGCCAGTCGGCGTTCCTCTGGGGCGCCCGCAAGACCGGGAAGTCCACGCTGATCCAGCGGCAGTTCCCGGAGTCGATTCGCTTCGATCTCCTCGACACGCGCCTGATGCTCGAGTTCACGCGCGCGCCCTGGACCCTCGGTGAACGCATCGCGGCCGCCGAGGGCGCCAAGCGCGAACTGCCGATCCTGATCGACGAGGTCCAAAAGGCGCCCGCCCTCCTCGACGAAGTGCATCGCCTCATCGAGGCGGAGCGCCTCAGCTTCGTGCTGTGCGGCTCCAGCGCCCGCAAGCTGAAGCGCGGGAGCGCGAACCTGCTCGGCGGTCGCGCCTGGCGCTTCGCGCTTCACCCGCTGACCTGGCGCGAGATCCCCGGCTTCGACCTGCTGGCGGCCCTGAACCGCGGGCTCGTTCCCGAGCACTACGACTCGGCGCACCATCGCCGGGCGCTGGCCGGGTACGTGGACGACTACCTCAAGGAGGAAGTGTTCGACGAGGGACTGACCCGCAACGCCCCGGCCTTCTCGCGGTTCTTCGATGCGCTCGCGTTCTGCAACGGCGAGATGCTGAACTACAGCAACGTCGCCCGGGACTGCGGCGTCAGTTCCAAGACCGTCAAGGAGTACTTCCAGATCCTGGTCGATACCCTGCTCGGCGTCCTGGTCGAGCCCTTCAGCCGGCGGCCTTCGCGATCCGTGATCACCGCCGCGCCGAAGTTCTACCTGTTCGACGTCGGCGTCGCGAACCACATCGCGGGCCGGCGCATCGAAAGGGCCGCAGGACCCGAGTTCGGGCGCGCCCTGGAGCACTTCGTCCTGATGGAGCTGCTGGCCTACCGCTCCTACCGCGAGCGCGACTTCCCCATCCGGTTCTGGCGCACGAGGTCCGGCCGCGAGTGCGACTTCGTCCTGGGCCGCGACGGGGACGTGGCGCTCGAAGTGAAGGGCGCCAGTCGGGTGCGGCGCGCGGACCTCAAGGGCCTGCGGGCGTTCGTCGAGGAGCACCGTCCGCGGACCGCCATCGTCGTCTGCAACGAGGACGCGGTCAGACGAACGGACGACGGGATCTGGATCGTGCCGTGGGAGCGCTACCTGGAGCGGCTCTGGGGAGATGAGGTGGTCGAGTGAAGTGGCTCTTCACCTCTGCTGCGCGATCCACCAGTCGATGTGCTCTTCCAGCACGACCATCGGCATGGCGCCGCTGC
>WTGL01000035.1:1788-2564 GCA_011523565.1 Acidobacteriota bacterium | reverse complement strand
CAGCCTGCTCGGGCCGGCCGCCCTGTCGCCCGACCGCCTGGCCGCCGTCACCGCGCGGCTGCTCGCCCTGCTCGGCCCGAACCGCGTCGGCTCGCCGCGCACCCGGAACGGCCACCTGCCGGAGCGTTTTCACCTGGCCGACTACGACCCGCCCCCGCCGCCGCGGATCCGGCTCGAACCGAGGCCGGGTCGCGGCATGCTGGCGGTCCGCACCCTGCGGCCGCCGGTCGAGGTCGAGGTGCTGACCGCGGAGAGCGAAGAGACGGATCGCGCCACGCCCTGCCCCGCACCGCGACAGATCAATCCCCTGCCGACCGAGGACCGCCACGTTCGCATCGAGGGCGCCGTCCGCACCGCCGCCGGTCCCTGGGAGATCGAGGAAGGTTGGTGGCGGGAAGCCCCGGCGCTGCGGGACTACTGGGACGTGGAATTGCGGAACGGCGCGGTGTGCCGGATCTACCGCGACCGGACGTCGGAACGCTGGTTCGCGGACGGCGTGTACGACTGAGGAGGTTCAGACCGCATTCGCGCCCGTAATCACCTGCTCCGCCACCACCTGACCACCGATCAGGTGCTCCTGGATCACCCGTTCCAGAACCTCGGGCGTGCAGCCCCAGTACCAGACACCCTCCGGATAGACGACCGCGATCGGACCGGCGTCGCAGATGCGGAGGCAGTTCGCCTTCGTCCGCATCACCGTGCCGGACTCGGTGAGGCCCAGTTCGAGCAGCCGGCGCTTGAGGTAGCCCCAGGACTCGAGCGACAGCTCCCGGTCG
>WTGL01000035.1:547-1778 GCA_011523565.1 Acidobacteriota bacterium | reverse complement strand
TCGCAGCACTTCGGCTTCGTCTGGTCGCAGCACAGGAAGATGTGCCGCTGCACGCTGGCGATGCCGATCGCCTCCGCCTTGCGCCGGGCGCGTTCGAGGGCTTCAGGGTCCATGGCGGCTGATGATTCCATGATCCCGGTGGCTAGACTCCGCCCAATGAAGCTCTACGAAGCCGCCTACCCGTTTCAGGACGACGTGCTCGCTCTCCCGGTCGAGGACCTGGATACAACTGCGAAGTGGTACGCGGACGCCTTCGGGCTGCACGAGGTCGAGCGCCGCGAAGAGCCCATGCCGACGGTCATCCTCGAGCGCGACGGCGTACGGATCGGCTTCGCGATCAACGGCGGCGACGCCAGCATGGACGGCGCGGCGATCCTGGTCACCGACATCAAGGCGGCTCGGGCCGAACTGAAGAGCAACGGCGTCAAGGTCAAGAACTGGCGCATCGACAAGCGCGACGGCAAGAAGTTCCGCGTCTTCTTCGTCGTGGCGCCGGATGGGCTCTGCTACTACTTCCATCAGCCGCTGAGCAGCTAGCCAAATGACTCGTCCCCCCAGCGGTCCCGCGGCCATCGTCGCGCTGCTGCTGATCGCCCCGCTGCCCGCCGTCGCTCAGGACTTCGCCGAGCTTCTGGAGATCCGTCGCGTCAAGGAGACGCTCGACCTGAACCAGGTGCCGGAGCCGGATCTGTCCCAGGTGGCCGCGATCGACGCCCAACGGCTTCGGGACTATCGGACGCTCACGGCCGGCGCCCTGCAACATGCCGCCGAGCCGATGCAGGCGCAGCTGGCGGCGAACACCTTCGGCGATCTCTGCGCGCGCTACCTGCACTACGAGCTGCACGACGCGGCAGCGGTCTGCCTGGACCAGCTCAGGGAGCTGGCGCCCGCGGATTTCCAGTGGGCCTACTTCAAACTGCTGTTGCAAATCGCTTCCGGAGACCTCGAAGGGGCGGTAGCAGCCGCTGAGGAGGCGCTGGCCATCCGGCCGGACGATCCGTCGACGCTCATCCGCCTCGCCGAACTCCAGGTGGCCGCCGGCGACATCGACGGTGCCGAGGCCGCCTACGAGGCGGCGATCGAGGCCTACCCGGAAAGCGCCACGGCCCGTATCGGACTCGGCTACATCGCCCTGGAGCGGGACGACCCGGCGAAGGCGCTCCAGATCTTCCAGGAGGTCGCCGCGTCCCAGCCCGAAGGCAGCGAGGCGAATCACCACGTCGGCCTCGCC
>WTGL01000035.1:0-481 GCA_011523565.1 Acidobacteriota bacterium | reverse complement strand
ACACGGTCCGGCCCACTACGCGCTCGCGATGTTCCTGAACCGCGCCGGCCGCCGGACGGAGAGCGCCGCCCACCTCGAGCGGGCAGCCGACCTCATGCCGGAGAACCTGCCCTGGCGCCTCCAGCGGGCCCAGATGCGGGCCGGCACCGGCGATGCGGCCGGCGCCATCTCCGAACTCGAGCGGATCGTCGCCGCCGACCCCGCGATGATCGAGGCGCGCCGAACCCTCGCCGCCCTGCTCATCGGCTCAGGACAGGCGGCAGCGGCCGCGGACCAGCTTCAGGCCCTCGTCGCGCTGACGCCGGACGATCTTCAGGCGCGCTTCAATCTCGGTCTCATGCTGTTCGAGACCGGCCGCTACGCGGAGGCGCGTCAGGCCCTGGACGAAGCCCTGGAGCGCTTCCCCGCCGACATCGCGACGCGCCACCTCCTGGCGCGGCTTCTGGCGACCAGCCCCGATGACGCGGTCCGGGACGGCGCG
>WTGL01000101.1:620-2576 GCA_011523565.1 Acidobacteriota bacterium | reverse complement strand
GGGTGGGAACCAGGTCCGGCCCGTTCGCCGGCACGGTCACGGGCGGCAGTTCGACCACGTAGTCCGGCTCGCCCACCTGCCAGCCATCCCTGAACCGAGGCGGCTCGGGCATCAGCGCCGGATCGCCAGGCAAGGCGCCACTATCGACCCAGGCGGCGATCGTCTCGATCTCGTCCTTGCTCAGCCTGGCGTCGTTCGCCCAGACGCCGTGCTCCGGGTTCGCGAACCACGGCGGCATTTCGCCGTTGACGACGACGCGCCGGATCGAGCGGGCCCAGGGCCGAGCCTCACGGTACGTCAGGAGCGACATCGGCGCGATCTGGCCAGGCCGGTGGCAGCCGACGCAGTGGCGCATCAGGATCGGCGCCACATCGGTGCTGAAGAGCGTCGCATCGGCATCCGCCGCCGCGGCCGGACCGGCAGCGGCAGCAAACCCGACGACGACGGCTCCCGCCCCCACGAGACGCAGGCCCAACCCTCCAACGGAACCGAGCACTGGCGAGACATTACCGCAACTTTCTACAGCGCAAGCTGCTAGAGTCCCGCCTCCAACTAGCAGCATCCTCATCCTTCAGGAGACCCAGAGACCAATGTACCGACAGACTTCCTGCCGCGTTCTCATCCTCACCCTGTGCTTCGCGCTGATCGGCTTCGCCCCCGTCGCCGCACAGGATCGACCCGCCAGCCCCGAAGGCGCAGCGGCGACCCAGATCGGCGACGCATGGATCGACATCACCTACAGCCGTCCGATCCTGCGAGGGCGCAACGGCTACTTCGGTTCCGGCGAGGAGTACGGCCAGGCGGCCAACGCCGGCGGTCCCGTCTGGCGGGTAGGAGCGAACGTGACCACCCGGATCAAGACCGAAGCCGACCTGATGATCGGCGGCACGACGGTGCCGGCGGGCGAGTACAGCTTCTTCATCGACCTGAAGGAAGGCGCCTGGACCGCGATCCTCTCCAAGCAGGGCTACATGGAGACGTTCGACCGCGCCAAGATGGAAGAAGGTCTGACCTGGGGCGCCTACGGCTACAACCCGGAGCACGACGTCGTGCGCGCCAGCATGATGACCTCGACAGAGGACTTCTCCATCGACCAGATGACGATCCTGTTCTCCGACGTCTCGGACGCCGGCGGCGCGATCATCGTCATGTGGGACAACCAGATGGGCGTTCTCCCCTTCGGCGTCGGCCAGTAGCTCTCGGCGATCTCAGTCCTGAGCGGCGGCCCGGGCTTCCTCGGCCCGGGCACCGCTCAGCTCAGGCGTCGCACTCCCGGTACGCGTCGATCACGGCCCGCTCGCCCTCCCGGCCCGGCAGCGAGTTCCCGTGCTCCATGCCGACGATGCCGTCGAAGCCCTTGCTCTTCAGGTGCCGGAACACGTTGAGGTAGTTGATTTCGCCCGTGGTCGGCTCCTTGCGCCCCGGGTTGTCACCGACCTGGATGTAGGCGATCTCGTCCCAGGCCCGGTCGAGGTTCGGAATCAGGTTTCCCTCGGTGATCTGCTGGTGGTACAGGTCGTTCAGAATCTTGACCGAGGGCGACCCAACCGCCTTGCAGATCTGGTACGCCTGAGGAATCCCGGTCAGGAACACGCCTGGGTGGTTCGTCCAGTGATTGAGCGGCTCGAGCACCGCCACGAGTCCGGCCGGCTCGAGGATCGCCGCGGCCCGCTTCAGGTTCTCGATCACGTTGGCGGTCTGGTATTCCCACTCGAGACCCGGGTCGAGCTGGCCCGGCACGACGGTGCACCACGTCGCGTTCACCCTCTTCCCGATCTCGACCGCCTTTCTCATGTCGGCCTCGATCGCCTCGCGGGCCGAAGGGTCGGAGGAAGCGAAACTCACGCCACCCCACGAGGTGTGAGCGACGAACACGCCTATCTCCATTCCCAGGCGGTCCAGCTCCGCGGCGATCTTCTCCTGGAGCGCCGGCTCGCGGCCGCCCATGCCGTTGTC
>WTGL01000101.1:0-610 GCA_011523565.1 Acidobacteriota bacterium | reverse complement strand
TGGTGCCGGAACATCCCGAAGTGGGGCGCGTACTTGAGCTGGAATGCGCCTCCGTTTGCAGGCTGGGCGGCACGCGCGGCGGACGTCCCCGGCACCGCGCCAACGGCAAGCGCCGTTGCCGCCGCGGCGCCTCCGGCGAGGAACTGCCGACGCGGAATCCGGGCAGGTTCAGGAGAATCGACTGTCTTGTTGCGCATCGTGGCAGAGTACCAGCCGCCGAAACCGCCAGGACCGACCCGACTTGCGAGGGACCGACATGAATCCAACCGCGAACAGGAACCGCTTTCTGACCCCTGCCATCGCCGCCGTTGCAGCCGGCACACTGGCAACCGCCCTTCACGCGATCGACGTCACGGACACCAGGCTGCTGTCCCAGCCCGCCGTGAGCGCGGACCATCTGGCGTTCGCCTATGCCGGCGACTTGTGGATCGCCGGCCGCGATGGTTCCAGCGCGCGACGGCTGACCTCCCACGAGGGGACGGAGACCGGTCCCCGCTTCTCTCCCGACGGCACGCTAGTGGCGTTCAGCGCCGAGTACGACGGCAACATCGACGTTTTCGTCATGCCCGCCGCGGGCGGCGAGCCGAAGCGGCTCACCTGGCACCCGGGC
>WTGL01000217.1 GCA_011523565.1 Acidobacteriota bacterium | reverse complement strand
CCTCGCGTGACAGCCGGCTCGCCTCGTCTCGCGCCGTCCGGTAGGCAGCCTCCGAAAGCGGCCCCTTGGCCTCCGCCTCGATCAGGATCTCCTGGCCGAAGTACGGCATCTCGCGTTCAGCGTTTGCCTCGTTGAACGCGATGACGTCCGCGAGCGTTTTCGCCGGAGCGTCGTCGCCCAGCCCGGCCAGGTACTCCTTCAGACCGGCCTTGAACTCGTACAGCATCGCTTCGTACTCGTGCCGCCCCACTTCCCGGCGATGAGCGATCTCCACCGGGTCGACGATCTCGGCGCCCAGGCTCCGGAGCGTCTCGATCGCCTCCTCCATGACCGCGTCGACCCGGCTGTCGCGGTCGAAGAACTGGCGGCCGATGCCGATGCGGACGCGGCTCAGGTCGGCCGTGCCGACCTCGCCGAGATGGCGACCCAGATCGGTCGGCGCCGGCGACCCGCCGGTCGCCTCGTCCAGCGGATCCCGCCCCGTCATGCCGCCGAGCAAGGCCGCGGCGCAGGCGACCGTTCGCGCCATCGGCCCCGCGGTGTCCTGGACCGCGGAGATCGGGATGATGCCGCTCCGGCTGACCAGGCCGACGGTCGGCTTGATTCCGACCAGGCCGTTCGCCGACGACGGACAGATGATCGAGCCGTCGGTCTCCGTGCCCACCGCCGCGGCGCAGAGGTTCGCGGACGCGGCGGCGCCCGAACCGGAGCTCGAACCGCAGGGGTTCCGGGAGAGAACGTAGGGATTGCGGCACTGCCCGCCGCGGGCGCTCCAGCCCGAACTGGACCGGTTGGAGCGGAAGTTGGCCCACTCGCTGAGGTTCGCCTTGCCGAGGAGCACCGCCCCGGCCTGACGGAGTCGGTCCGCGACGAACGCGTCCCGTGGCGGGATCGACCCCTCCAGCGCCAGGGAACCGGCCGTGGTCGTCGTGCGGTCGGCGGTGGCGATGTTGTCCTTGAGCAGGATCGGAACGCCGTGCAGCGGGCCGCGCACGTTTCCGTCGGCGCGCTCGCGGTCGAGTTCTTGCGCGATCTCGAGCGCGTCCGGGTTCGTCTCGATGACGGAGCGCAGCGCTGGACCCTGCTGGTCCAGGGCCTCGATGCGATCGAGGTAGAGCCGCGTGATCTCCCGGCTCGTCCGCTCCCCCTCGCTCATCTGGCGCCCCAGTTCGGCGATCGTCACCTCTTCGAGCTCGAAGCTGCCCACCTGCGCCGCCGGCGCGTCCCCTGGCCGCCGGTCCGCGTCACGGTCGGAGGAAGCGCAAGCCGAGCCGGCCACCGCCGCGGCACCCAACGCCCCCGCCGCGGCCATCACCTGACGACGGGTTGTGCCTTCGCTCTCGCTCACCCTTCCACGCTAGCAGGCACGCGGCGACTCAGCCCAAGCCCCCACAGCCAGGCCACCGCCGCCCCCAGCGGCACGTACCACGGCCAGGCCAGAACCTCGCCGCCCTGACCCTCCGCCCAGCGCCACAGAGCCAGCGCACCGGCGCCGCCCAGGGCCAGGAGGAGGCTGGCGCCCGGGCGGCCGCGGCCGTCCATGCGCAGCCAGGCACCAAACAGCACGACGACGCCGAGCAGGCAGATCCAGCCCGCGGCCGGTTGATGCCAGACCGCGGCGAAGACGGCGAGCGCCGACAACGGCCCGGACCAGAGGAAGCCCCGCCCGTCGCGGCCGAACGGCGCCAAAGCCAGAGCCACGGCTGCCAGCAGAGCGCCCCCGGTGTATCCGGCCATCGCCAGGGCGAGGTCGAGCAGCGCGTCGTAACGGGCCGCCACCGTGTCCATCGCGAGCGAAGTCAGAGCGAGCACGAGACCCCAGCCGAGGACGAGCAGCCGAGGCAGGCGTACGCCGTTCCCCGGGCGCGTAGGTGAGCGCAGGAGCGCGGACGTTGTCTGCGCCAGCGCCGCGAGGATCGAATCGAGGCTGGAAACCGCCGCCGC
The DNA here is from genome assembly GCA_011523565.1 of Acidobacteriota bacterium. Taxonomy (GTDB): domain Bacteria; phylum Acidobacteriota; class Thermoanaerobaculia; order Multivoradales; family Multivoraceae; genus Multivorans. The sequence continues at coordinate 639 of WTGL01000217.1, read as the reverse complement.
CAGCGCGCCGGCGACGACGAGAGCCTTCAGGCCGACGGCAACCGCCTCGACCGCGAAGACGGCGAAGATCCGGTCGGGCTGCTCGGCCACGATCTCGGCCGCGACGCCTGCAAGCGGCACCTGCTCGTAGTAGGCCCACAAACCGATCCCGACGAAAGCGAACGACAGGGAGACGAGGACGGAGACGCCGCTGACCGTCACCGCCAACTGAGCGTCCCGGGCGCTGCGGCAACAGAAGAGGCGTTGCGCCATCAACTGGTCCGTGCCGAAGGCGGCCACGCCGCCGATCGTGGCGCCGATCAGCGCGGCCCAGAGCGTGTAGGGCGCGACGAGCGACGCCGACAGGTCGAACAACGTGAACTTGCCCTCGCTCCACGCCGCGGAGAGCGCCGGCGCCATGCCCGCCTCGAGTTCCCAGGCGACGACGCCCAGGCTGACCGCGACGCCAGCTACGAACAGCAGGAAGAGAACGACGTCGGTCCAGACCACCGCGGCGATGCCGCCGAGCCAGGTCCAGACGACGGCGATGACGACCACCGCCGCCACCGCCGCCACGTGGGGCGGTACGCCCGTCGTCCGTTCCAGCCATCCCAGTTCCCGGTGGAGCAGGACGCCCAGGACGACCGCGGAGAGGTAGAC
>WTGL01000321.1 GCA_011523565.1 Acidobacteriota bacterium | reverse complement strand
GAATCCTCCGTCGCTTCCGGAACCACCTGGGCTGAGCCCGTCGCACCGTCGCCGGTCCGCCACTCGATCCGCACCTCGTATCGGTCACCATGCAGGCAGAGAGTCTCCGCATTCGCCACGCAGGCACGATCGGGCGGAGGTGGTGGATCAGGGCTCGGGTCCAAGATCCTCGTGGAGAGCCGTGACCGCCCGCCTGTTATGTGCGACCAGTACTCAACCACCCTGTCCATGTAGACTTTGTGCAACTGAAGCAGCTTAGGGCTGGGTGCCCGCCCAGGTTCCAGCAGGTAGACGAATCCTGTGTTGAGCTCCTTCCGTGAGCGTCCAGCCGGAGGCTCCCTTGGGCCCATGGCAGCCACGATCTGATCGATCGAGATGATCTCCTTGTCGGCGCGAAACGTTCCCCGGTATCGCCCACCCGGGCGCGGGTTGTCGTTCCCGGGAACCGGTTCCAGGTTGCGCAACAAGAACAGACCCTCTACCTCGGAGGCCTCCGCCAGACCCATCGCATAGAGATCGAGCCACGACAGTCCTGAGGCGTCCCCGAAGTCGGTCATGGCCGTAAAGGTCCCGTCGCCGTTGTCGCGCCAGAACCCTCCCTCTTCTCCTCCCGTCATCCGAGAACGCGCTTTCTCGCCGCCCCACGGAAACGCGGCCGGGGCATGAAGCTCACCCCGCCAGTGGCATCGGCAGGCATCGACGGAGGAGTCGGCGAACAGATGGCCGTGCGCGCCGTCGCTCTCGACATACGACAAGTATGCGGTCCACGAGTGTATGAACCCGTGCGCGAGCCGAATCAGATCGCTGTTGAAGTTCCCGCTTCTCCAGTCGTGGCTGCGGCCTCCTGCTTGCCCGATCCAGTGGGGTCTGCCGAAGTGGGCCACAAGACGCCCGTCGCCGCACGGCGCTCTTCTCGTCCTCCCAGTGTCCTCGAGCCCAATTCCCCTTACGCCATTGTAGTAGTTCAGCGAACCAGTACTGGTATTAGTTTGGGCATCGACGCGGAACTCGCTATGGAAAACTAACAGGTCGAACCGGTCGCCAATGCTCGCGATGATGCGGCAGGCGAGCGCCGCCATGTCCGGCAGACCGCGATGATGGAAGACCTCACTCTGCCCGCTGGAAGAATCGCCGTTGGAACGCGAGAGGTCGGTCCGCGGCGGCGCACCGGGCAGCGTTATCTGGACTTGGGCGAAGGGGCTGTTCGAGTTGCCCGGGACGAAGCGCCCGTCGTCGAATTGGGCAGCATCGGGTGTGACGCCGGCCGTAATCCCGCGAACAGCCGGGTCCTGAACCAACAGCGCGACCCGGTTGGCGGAGTTCGTGGGCAGCCGTGTACCCCCACGCGTCCGACTGTCATCGGCCGCCACGTCGACGCTCCACACGAAGTCGAGGTCCTCATCCCCGTCGAAGTACGGTGCATCAGTATCGAAATACAGCCTATACGAGTACTTGGTGCCGACCGGAGGAGTGGGGATCGCTCCCCGCATCGTCCATTCGACAATCAGGGCGTCGGTGTTCGATTCGTAGAGCGTCACATCGAGCAGGTCGAGATGAGCGGGAACCTCGGAGTCCTCCGGATTGCCGATGCTTGCGATCGGGTCGCTCCTTTCGACCACGTCCGAGAACAGGCCGACGACGCCGTCGCGGACCGTGATGCGGCCGTAGTTGAACTGAATGGCGCCATCGGCGTACAGGATCGCCTGGAAGCGCTCCGCGTGGTCAGGAACGTCTTGTCGGAGGGCGTCGTACTCGGAGGCGAACCATGTGACCACGACGCGGTCGGGAAAGCGCGCCACGAACTGCGACGCAACGGGATCCCGCCCATAGAGCCCTCCAAACGCCGGCTTGTACAGCGCGCTGATCGTCGGGGTGTTGGCGAGCCCAGCTGCCGATTCGGACATCGGGGAGAACCACGCGTCGAAGTGCTTGGAGTACTCGAGCGGCGCGCCGAAGGTAAGTAGGCCGTGCTTGCTCATGAAGACGGAATTCCACCGGCGGCCGGCGTAGGCGAACTCGAAATCTCCGAACTCGACTTCGACGCCATCCCGGCGCCTCTCCCACTCGAGAGTCACTTCGGCGCCGATGAGCTCCTCCCATTCCAGGCCTCGAACCTCACGCGAGTACCCGCCGGAATCGTCCGGCCGAAAGACCAGCGTCCGGCGATCGAGATCGAAGAGGTTGGCGGCAATGGTGTCCTCATGAGTCAATTCCACGAGGATCTGGTTGCTCGCGGTCGCCCGTATCTTCGCGGACGACGCAGCCGGAGACGCCTTGAACCCCGTCGTATCCAGAGCTGCCCGCGAACCCTGACCGTGGAGATCGAGGTCGTCCCAATGCCCGCGAGAGGCCGGCATCTGGGCCGAACCGCCGGAACCGGCTCCAGCAAGCACAAATACGCACGCCGCTGCGAATCCAGTGCCAAGACGCTTCACGATGCTCCCTGGCCTCGCTACTGCCGGCAACTGTTCGGAAACGCCTTCGCGTCGGTGATCGCGGCTGCCGGCCGCCCTGGTTCGTTCTGGTACTCCTGGACGTCGCCCGTCGCCGTGTCCGTGACGCGGATCACGTAGCCCAGATCCGTCGTCGAAGCGC
>WTGL01000174.1:609-2609 GCA_011523565.1 Acidobacteriota bacterium | reverse complement strand
ATCCGTGCTGCCCTGGAGCACGTCGGCGAGAGCCGGGCCGCAGCGGCAGAGCAGACCGAGCTCGTTGGAGCCGTGGGGGTGCTTGTCCCGAAGCCTCTCGGTGAGACGCTCGGGGTCCGCCAGGGCTTCGTCCGGGAGCGCGTCGCCCGCTCCGGCCGCCACGACATAGCCCCCGTCGGAACGGCTCAGGATGCCCGCCTCGGACAGGATGGCCAGGAGCCGGCGGAAAAGGCGACCGTGTTCATCGACGACGTTCAGTTCGCGGCGAAGATCCTCGGGGGAGACCTCCGCCTCTGCCCGGCGCTGCCATCCCAATCCCTCGAGCGCCGAGAGGACGTAGGCCTGGGACAGCCGCTCGAGGTCCCGGAGCAGGGTGACCCGGTCCGTCGCTTCGACGTCGCGCTCCGCGAGGTGCTCGGCGAGGGTGCGCGACTGGCCGGCGACGGTTGCCGGGCTGGTCAGGAAGTCCGCGGCGGGCACGCTTGCGTCCAGCGGCTGTTCCCTCCAGGCGATCTCGTACAGGAGGTCCTTCATCCCGGCCCTGGCCGAGAGAAGGGCGCCGCGGGTGGCTCGCTTGACGGTGAAGCCGAACAGGCCGCCGAGGGGCGCCCCTTCGGTGGAGTAGAACCGGACGTCCCCGGTTACGACCTCAGGCGGCTCGGAAGACGCGGCGTCCGCTCCGTTCCGCTCGCCGGACGTCCTCACGGTCGCGTGGCAGAGGAGCCTGGTCGGCATCGAGGTCGTCCGAGCCGTCCAGAACGAACTGCAGGGTGCGGCCTCCGCCGCCCGCTCCGCTTTCGTGATCCTCCTCGTCGAGCATCAGCGGGCTGTAGATCTGCAGTTCGTCCACGACCGCCGGGCCGTCGCCATGGCTCAGCGCCACCGAGACCGCCATGCCGCCGTGGAGCCCGCCGGGGACGACGACCTGCTCGTACACCAGGTGATCCAGCAGCCACGCGGGATCGGAGGCGAACACCTCCGTCTCGAACATGACCTCGCCGCGGGGCGACTCGTGGCGGACGCCGAGCAGCGGATGTCCGTCGTCCTTGTGGCGCCGCTTCGATGTCCGGACCCAGTGCTGGATGCGCTGGAACGGATAGCCGGGCAGGGTGATCCGGCGTCGCTCCTCGCCGGCGAACAGACCCTCGAACTCGATGTCGAGGCCCGCCTCCCAGGCGCCGGCAACGGCCTCGGTGAAGCCGCCGCTGGTGTCGATGGGCGGTTCCTCGGCGTCGCGGGGTGGACGCCGCAGACTGGCGAGAACCGGCGGTGATCCCGCCGGCGCGGACGCGGGCCAGATCATCGAGACCACGGGGCCCAGCACGGCGTGGGGGCCGATCTCCACGACCGCGTCCACTCCCATCTCCGCCAGGGTCTCGACGCTGGCCCGAAACGCCACCGGCTCGCGGGCGTGGCGACGCCAGTACGCGGCGTCCATCCGGTCGTCCGGGTCGAGCAAGCGGCCCGTGATGTTGCTGACCAGGGGGACGGAGGGAGCCGGAGGCGACGGCGCGATCTCCCGGACGGCGGCTTCCAGCTCGTCCAGGGCCGGCTCGATCAGGGCGCTGTGGTACGCGGGGCTCCGCCGCAGCCGGTGCGTTTTGACGCCCTCGGCTTCGAAGCGGGCGAGCGCGACGTCGAGTTCGGCGGCCGGTCCGCTCACGACCTGTTGCGCTCCGTTGTCGACGGCGACGGAAAGGTCCTCGTCGTCCGAGCCGGCGTTGTGCTCGGCCACCGCTTCGGCGACGCGGGAGGCCGGGGCGAAGACGGCAGCCATCGCGCCGTCGGCGCGGGTGGCGCCCATCAGGGTGCCGCGGGCGGAGGCATAGCGAAGACCCTGCTCGAGGGTAAAACCGCCCGCCGCCCGCGCCGCCGCGATCTCGCCCAGGCTATGGCCGACGACGACGCTGGGCCGGACGCCCAGGCTCTCCCAGAGCGCGACCAGCGCGCACTCCAGGGAGTAGATGGCGGGCTGGGTCCAGGTCGGTTCGTCGAGCAGG
>WTGL01000174.1:0-599 GCA_011523565.1 Acidobacteriota bacterium | reverse complement strand
GCGGTCGAGCACGGAGCGGAAGGTGGGCTCCCGTTCGTACAGGGCCCTGCCCATGCCGGGCCATTGGCTGGCCTGGCCGGTGAAGACGAAGGCGACCTTCTTCGTTTCGCGGGAGATTTCGCCGCCTTCGCCGGCGGCCAGGTCCTCGAGTTGCTGCCGGAGCTGGGCGGCCTCGCTGAAGACGAGGCCGGTCCGGTGCGCGAAGTGGCTCCTCCCGACCGAGGCCGTCCAGGCCAGGTCGGAGAGGTCCGGGTCCGGCTCTTCGTCGAGCCAGGACACGTAGCGTCCGGCCACCTCGCGCAATGCCTGGGGCGACCGGGCCGAGAGGGGCAGGAAGCGGGTTTCGCGTGTACCCGGTTCCCCGAGCGGTTCCTCGCCCGGTTCCGTCCGGGCCTTGACGGGCAGGCGGACGCTGGCGGGGAAGGAGGCGCGAGCGGCGCCGGCAGGGGCCTCCAGCTCGTCGTGGCCCTGCACCAGCACATGGCCGTTGGTCCCCGACCAGCCGAACGAGTTGACGCCGGCCAGGCGGGGCCGATCGGGGTGGGGGGGCCAGTCCGTCATCCCGTCGGTGACGCGGACGGGCAGGCGGTCCCAGTCGA
>WTGL01000181.1:2029-2618 GCA_011523565.1 Acidobacteriota bacterium | reverse complement strand
ATGGCGCGATCATCCTGCGCTCCGAAGGACATCTGTACCGGATCTCGGGCTAGCCCGTCACGTGCGCGGACCTGCTGGTCCGCATCAAGCGCGATGCCGTGAAGCGGCGAGCGCGAGCCGCCGATACTCATCCTCCACAACCCACAACCGATCCTGCCCCCACACCGCGACCGACCCGACCCGGAACGACGGCACGCCCCACAAGCCGAGATCGAACAGCTCCTCCCGGTTCCGCTCCGCTTCCTTCCGCCACGCCGGATCGCCGAGGTATCCGCGGCCCTCCGTCCAGTCCAGCCCGGCACCCTCGACGATCTTCTTCAAGCCGCGGTCTGATCCCGCGTCGACCGCCTGCGACCAAGCGAGCGTCATGAACGACCGGAAGTACTCGATGCCCCGCCCCTGCTCGATCGCCCAAGGCAGCAGCGAGTAGCCGCGCTCGACCGGCTTGCCGACCGGGTCGGAGATGGGGCCGAAGGGGACGCCGTTGCGCCGCGCCTCGCGCGCCGCGTCGAGCAGGATGTAGACGCGCTTCGACCGCTTCACCGGCAGACCGCGCATGACCATCGGCAGGACGAAGCGGATCCGCAGG
>WTGL01000181.1:657-2019 GCA_011523565.1 Acidobacteriota bacterium | reverse complement strand
GACCCCGAACGCCTCGGCCAGGCGAATCACCCGCTCGGTCGAGATCCAGGTGTAGGGACTCCGGAACGATGCGAAGAAGTGGAGGTCGGGCAGGTTCGCCGCTTCGAGAGCGTCTGCCGGAACGGGCTCCTTGAGCAGCCGTGGCTGCGGGTAGATCGGTGCGTTGCTCTCGGAAGCCTCTGTGCGCGCCCCAAGGTCGGCAAGCCGCTCCTCCAGATACGCAAGCCGATCGATCCCCCAGGTCCACTCACCACCATAGAAGCAGGTCCCGCCCAGATAGTGGCCAAGATCGGCGCGCCGTTCCGTCCCGGCCCGAAGTGCAGTCCGCACTGACGCTGCACACTGGGTGCGCCGGCGTCCCCGCCGGCTTCCGGAAAGCTCTGTCCCGTCCGACTCGCTCTCCCACAGCTCCCGGCCCAACGCCACAGCCGCCTCCAGCGTCGCCTCGGATCCGGGTCCGTCAGGCGATGGCAGAGTCGCTGCCAGTCTCTTCTGCGCGTCGAGCACCGCCTCCGGTTCCGGCCGCGTTTCCGAGCTCGGATGCAGACCCGCCTTCGCGGCCAACCGCCGCGCGTCCACAAGCGAGTACGACTCCAGCAGCGCCTGCGCCAGCAGATGCGAGTATGGATCGTCGACCTGGTGGAAGAACTCGATCCGATGCGGCTCCCCCTTGCGCCTGCGTTCCCGCTCCGCGCGGGCCCGGGCCTTGTCACGCCGGCGCTCGTCGAGCAGGTGCGTGGAGAACTGCTTCGAGGCGAAGGACTTGATCGACATGGCTTTCCTCGTGGTGTGGTCGCAGCACGGCGAGGCTATCTCTGGGTGCCGGGCGTTACGATGACCTCAGGCAGCTTCGACCCCACCCCGCCGACTCGGGAGAAGCATGCGGTCCCCGTTAGCGCTTCCAGCCCTCAGCCTCCTGTTCGCCACCGCCGTGGCTACAGCCCAACCCGCCCCCGGCACCACCTTCCGCGACTGCGACGTCTGCCCCGAGATGGTCGTCGTGCCGGCCGGCTCCTTCGTCATGGGTTCGCCGACGGACGAACCGGGCCGCTACGACGACGAGGGCCCGGCGCACGAGGTGACGATCGCCGAACCCTTCGCCATCGGCGTCCGCGAGGTGACCTTCGAGGAGTGGGACGCCTGCGTCGCGGCGGGCGGCTGCGAGGGCTACGACGCCGGCGACGAGGGCCGCGGCCGCGGCAGCCGGCCCGTGCTCAACGCGAACTGGGACAACGCCCGCGCCTACGTGTTCTGGCTGGCCGCCGTCACCGGCCAGGCCTACCGCCTGCCCAGCGAGGCCGAGTGGGCGTACGCCGCGCGCGGCGGGACCTCGACCCGCTATAGCTGGGGCGACGAACCGAG
>WTGL01000181.1:0-647 GCA_011523565.1 Acidobacteriota bacterium | reverse complement strand
CGCCGCGCACGCCAATGGCGAGCAGGACCACGGCTGGCCCGACGACGGTCACCGGTACACGGCGCCGACCGGGTCGTTCGCGGCGAACCCCTTCGGGCTGCACGACGCGCACGGCAACGTCTGGGAATGGACCGCCGACTGCTGGAACGACAGCTACGAGGGCGCCCCGGCCGACGGCAGCGCCTGGCTCGACGGCGACTGCGTGGGCCGCGTCACCCGCGGCGGCGCCTACAACGGCGGCCCCGCCTACCTGCGTTCCGCGATGCGGCTCAAGATCTACTCGCAGTTCCGCAGCTACTTCATCGGCTTCCGCGTCGCGAGGTCGCTCGCTCCCTGACTGAGTGCGCCGGCTTCCGCGAGCTTCTGCCGCAGAGGTTCCCATGTTTCAAGAACACGAGCCGCTATCCAGCCCGTTGGATCCCAGGGCCTTTCGATCACCGCGGCCGGATCGCTGTGCTAGCTTGATGTAACAGCGTTATACCTGCGCCGTCCTACAGGTAGCGCCCCTCGAAGCCGATCAACACCCGCGTGCCAAGCGCGGGTGAATCTTGTTCTTCACTATCCCGGAGGGAGATTGCGCCATGAGACAGAAGTTCGCGGTTCGCTTGACGTACGCCGGTGTCGCCGCCCTGGCTGTCTTCGTCTGT
>WTGL01000209.1:1631-18908 GCA_011523565.1 Acidobacteriota bacterium | reverse complement strand
TCGTCGTGGAGCTCGTAGTTCGCCGCGAACTGCATGTCGCCCCGGAGCGCGTTGAGCGACAGCTCGCCGAAGGCACGGTGGACCGCCTGCGAGTCGCCGTAGGGGTAGTAGCCCGAAGTGAAGGTGAAGGCGCCGGCGCGTGCCCCGGTCTGCCTGCCGGTGACCGGATCGACGCACGACCGGTCGCCGGCTAGCACGCAGGGATTCAGTTCGTAGTTGCCGACCGCGTTCGGGATCGCGCTCACGTCCACGCGCCGAAACTGGTAGCCGAACGCGTAGTCGAGCCTCTGGGGCAGCCAGTTTCCTGACAGCGTCACCTCGGCGACCAGGAGGTCCGCCTCGTTGTCGACATTCACCTGTTCGTTGATCCAGTCGAGCAGCGCGGGATTGTTCTCGAGGCCCGCGCGGTACATCGGATTCGGGCTGTTCTCCCACGGTGCGCCCGGCTGGGCCGAGAACTCGATCCCGTTGCCGAACGGGTTGTAGTACATGCAGTCGCCGACGCCGGGCAGAGCCGAACCCCTGTTCCCGAGCCGCATCCCCGAAGGACTCGTGTCGTCGGCCACCACGCCGACGCCGCAGTTCGGGCCGCCGTAGCCGCGGAAGGCGAGGAACTTGCGGTACGCGTACTCCGCCGGTTGGTTCATGTTGCCCGTCGCGCGCGAGTAGTTCACGCCGATGTCCAGGTTGGCCGCCTTGCCGCCGAGGGAGAGGTCGCGCTCTATGTTCGCCGCGATGCGGGTCGTCTCCGTGCCCCGCCGCAGGCCCCGTCCGGGACCCGCGTTACCGACCAGGCGACCGTAGAAGTACCAGTCGTCCCGCAGGCAGTCTTCCCCGGAAGCGAAGCCGCCCACCCCGTAGGAGCTGTTACAGAACTCCATACGCCCCGGGTGTTCGTTCGAGATCAACTGCAGACCGTCCAGCAGAGAAACCGGAGGGAAGGAAGGCGTGGTCACGTAGTTCGGAATGACCGACTCCGCGTAGAGGGCCTCGACGTGGTAGTTCGTGGCGTCGCCCAGCGGACCGTTCAGTTCGGCGAAGAACCGGTTCGTCTCCGTCGCCTCGATCAGGCTGTCCCACGGCTGATAGCGGAAGGCGCAGGTGAAGCCACGGTCATAGCCGCCGAGGCCGTTGCACGCGGGATCGACGAAGTAGTCCGTGCCTGGCGTGCCGTTGCGCGCCCGCGCCAGTTCCTCGACGAACGCGGAGGAAGTTTCGCCGCCGCTGAGGTTCGGCCGCAGGAAGATGCCCGGATTGCCAGTGTTGGACCAACCCCAGAACCAACCGGTGGCCCGATCCCTGAGCGTGAACGGCCGCTCCCGGGAGCCAAGATGCGAGCGCTCAGCGCGTTCGAGAGAGAAGACGAGATGATGCTCCGAACGGCCCAGCTTGCCGCCCCAGATCGCGCCTGCGGTCGAGTCGCCGGCGCCGTCCATGCTCTCGTGCGAGAGCGCGACCTCAAACCCGGTGAACTCGTCGCGGGTGACGAAGTTGGCGACCCCGGCGACGGCGTCTGAACCGTAGATCGCGGCCGCGCCTTCCTTCAGCACCTCGATGCGGTCAATGGCAATCGAGGGAAAGGCGTTGATGTCGACGAAGCGGCCGCCGAACAGCCGCGCCGGCAGCGCCGTCTGGCGGCGGCCGTTGAGCAGGACCAACGTCCTCGAGGCCCCGAGACCCCGGAGGTTCACGTTGGCGACATTCTCGGGCACCGCCGTCCCCTGGTCGTTGTACCAACTGTTCGCCTCGCCGATGACGCCGGACGAGGCGGTCAGGTTCTTGATCAGATCGACCGCCTGCAGCGACCCCTGCTCCTTCTGGAGTTCCCGGTTCAGCACTTCGACGGCGTAGGGGAGGTCAACGGCCGGTTCCTCGATCGCCGAATCGGTGACGACGACCACGTCGTGGGCGTGGAAGTCGAGGACGTCCTCTTCGTCATCGGGGTCATCGGTCGCGGCTGCCGGAGCCCCAACCAAGCAGAAAGTCAGAAGGCTCGACGACAGTGTGGCGGACACGATCCCTCTCATACCCAAGATCAACCTCGCTCTGTTCATCTGAACAGGAACTTGTTCCGCGTTCCAAAGAAGGTGGCGTCTACTCCCTCCCCTGCACGGAATAACGGGCGCAGACCATCTCGAACAGCTCACGCTGATCGTCCAAGCGGCTTAGGACGTACTCGTGTGAAACCCCATCCGCCCAACCACCATCAGGCATGTGAAGTCATGGTCGGCGCCAGAACTCCGGCAGGGAATCGAAGCCGAGAAGCGCCAGAAGCAGCAGCCCCACGGCGACGATCAGCGGTGCCACGCAGCCAACTCCGAGGCCGACGGCCCAGGTGGTCTTGACGAACGACAGTGGCTCGCGGTTCCACGAGCTGCGGGGGCTACCAAGCCACCTTCGATCAGGGTCGCGTCTCATCGGCCAGGTCCAGCGGTCGTACCGTCGGCTCGCTCTCTACCAGGGGTTCTGCTTCTCGGCGTGGACATGGTCGGGCATCTTGTAGCTGAGGCCCCCCTCGTCATACGCGGAGGTCTGGAGGAGCTGGGTAAGGTTGTTGGCCCGGAGAACCTCGGAACCGGACCAGCGCCGCTGCAGACGTTGCCTGGTCCGGAACAGCGCGAGCGTTCCGATGTGCCACGGTCGCGGCCTTGGGTACGCGAAGGCGTTAGCGAGCCTGTTGCCGATGAGAGCTCGTGAGAGGCGGTACGCCAGTCGAACGATCTTCTCCGACTCGGCCGGATCGGTGATCTGTCCAACGGGGGGTATGGACTGGATCAGCGCGTTCGCCAGTTCTCTCGAGTCGGCAGTTGGCGGCGGTTCGCACAGGCGGGCCAGCCTGTGCATCCGCTCGGCTTCCGCGCCGGAGGAGTACAGGATGCTCTCCGGGATGCCCATGACGTAGCCGGCGTAGCGCCAGACGTCCAGAACGCCCTGGTGTTCCTCCTTCGAGAACCTGGCACCCAGGAGCGTCGAGTAGTCAAGCAGGCGCTTCGAGAACACGGAGATCGCGTAGCCCAGGTGCGCGGCGCTCACCGGAGTGCCCCACGCCTCGTGGTCCCAGTCGGCGGAGTTCGCGAGCAGGTTCCTGATCCGCGCATGCACGAAACGGACGCGGGCGGACAGCTTCCAGCCCTCGCCGTCCCGGTACAGGCCGTTCGGGAAGAAGATGTCCAGCAACTGGCGGTTGTTTTGCTTGAGGCGCCGGGTGGTGTACTTCACCCTCCCGGTGATGTTGAAGGACTTGGCGATCAGCGTCGAGAAGCCCTCGACCAACACGCCGGTGACGAAGGCGGCCAGCATGAGATCCGCGTTCTTGAAGAAGGCGCGGAGTCCCGGCTCCAGGGCGTCCCAGTCCAGCCACTCCGGTTCTTCCAGGTTCTCGAAGAACCCCCGCAACGCCTGCGGCGCGGAGCGGAGCGTCTCGTTTTCCGCCTCTATTCCGGCACGGACGAACCGGTGCAGTTCCGACGGCGGTAGGTCCGAGAGTTCCTCGAGGATCGGATCGAGCTCGGGGTCGCCGATGCCCGTGTGGCGGATGTAGCTGTCAACGCCCTCCGGATCGGAGGGTCGAGCCCGCCGGTACGACTCCGCATACGCCGACGGAACTTCCATGGGCCTCCGCTTTCATTGCCGTCTAAATGGTAGGCATCCGAGTTTGAGGCAAGAACGAGAAGAGCGCGCCTATCAGATGATAGGGCTCCGGCGCAGTGCTTATGCGCGGAGCGACCGTTCGACTCCTATCGTTCGATAGGCGCGCATCTTCCTGACCTCTTGGAGAATGACCTCATATGGCACTCCAGAGTGCGTTGTCCGCCATCGGCCGCCACAACGACTAAGGCGCGGTACCCCGCACGGTGAACCGTCTGGAGCGAGCCCTCGACTGGATCAGTGTGATCCTCGTGCTCGTGGGCATCACCGTGGACACGACTTCGACCATGCGCTCGCTCGAGCCAGCCTGGAAGAACACGCTGTCGGGCCTGGCTACTGCGGTCACCGGAGCCTTTGCCGCCGAGTACGTGCTGCGCATCGTCCTCGCCCGCGACCGAAGGCGATACGTCATGAGCTTCTACGGCGTCGTCGATCTCCTGGCGTGGCTGCCGACCCTGATCGTGGGCGTCGATTCACGGGCAGTGCGCGCCGTCCGGCTGCTGCGGTTGCTGCGGCTCCTCAAGCTGGCTCGCATCGATGCGGAGAACCGGTTCTTCAAGGCGCTTTGGTCGATGAAGGAGCACTGGCTGGTCTTCATCATGACGACGGTCGTCGTCGTCTACGTGGCTTCGACCTGCCTCTACACGCTCGAGCACGAGGCGCAGCCGGAGACCTTCGGTTCCATTCCCGACTGCATGTGGTGGGCCGTGGTGACCATCACTACGGTCGGGTACGGCGACACGTACCCGGTCACTCCGGGCGGACGCCTGCTGGGCTCGGTGTTCGCGCTGATGGGGATCGGTATCGTCGGCATGGCCGGTGGAATCACGGCGACGGCGCTCGTGGGCTCCGAGCGTAAGGGGCGGTAGCAGCGCCGCCTTCTAGAAGGAGTCGCCGAAGCTGTAGGTCAGTCGCGAGTACCAGAAGGCCCCGTTGAAGCCCCAGGGCGTCCGTTCGCTGTACAGCTCGCCGACGCTCAGTGCGAACGAGTTCTCCTCGGGATACGTGTCCAGCACGTTCGTGCCGCCGAACACCCAGCGCAGACCGTCGCGCAGCCGGAAGCCGACCTCCAGGTCGAGGGTGTTCTCGCCGGGGTAGCTCTCGTTGTTGTCGCGGTCGAACCAGCGATCGAAGTAGTTCAGGCGGGCCAGGTAACGCACCCGGTCGCCGGCCGATCGGTGCTTCGCGGTGACGCTGTAGCGGCTCTCCGGCAGCGCCTGCTCGAGATCCCGGATCCGGCGCGCGCCGAAGGTGACCGGGTTGGCGCGGACCACGTCGGTCTTCGTCAGGTTGGCCAACGCCGCGAAGCTGGTGCGGCCGCCCATCGACTCCGGCGTCACCGTAAGCACCAGGTCGGCGCCCACCGACTCCGTGTCGAAGTCGTTGGCGAAGAACCGGAAGTTCCTCAGGTTCGCGGCGCTCGTCACCCCTTCGGCGACCAGAGCGGCCGCCTCTTCCGGCGTCAACTGGAAGAGCTGGGTAACCGCGATCCGCTCCTCCACGTCGATGCGGAAGACATCGAAGGTCATCGCGAACGGCCCGTTCTCGATCACCGCGCCGACCGCGAAGTTGAGCGACGTCTCCGGCTCCAGAGCCTCGCCGCCCCTCAGTGCGGCCACCGCTGAGGTGGACGGAATGGTGCCGTTGTTCACCAGGTCCTGGATGCCCGGGTCGAACTGCGTCTGCACGTTGAACGCGTTCTGCTGACCCGGCGTCGGCGCCCGGAAACCGCTGCTCAGGCTGCTGCGCAGCGCCAGCCGCTCCGTGACCTGGTAGCGGCCCGCGATCTTGCCGTTCATCGTGGTGCCGAAGTCCTCGAAGTCCTCGAACCGGACCGCGGCGCCCAGGGCCCAGCGGCGGTCCGGGTCGTTGATCTCCACGTCGCCGTAGGCGGCGTAGTTCGAACGGCTCCATCGGCCGGCCGCGATGTCGCTGAAGCCGGGGAAGCCGTTCGACCCGGAACTGAAGCCCTGGGCGGCCAGGGGACCGATCCGGTACGACTCGGGCTGGCCCCTGCCGATCTCGAACTCCTCGTCCCTCCACTCCACGCCGCCGGCCAGGTTGACGCGCTCGGACACCGCGTAGGTCAGGTCGAAGTTGAGGTTCGTCTCCCTCTGGGTGTAGGTCCCGAGCGAGAAGCCGGTAGGCGAGTCCGGACCGAGCGACGCGTTGACCGTGTTGCTGATGTTGTGGTCGACGGAGTTCTCACCCGTGCTGACGCTCAGATCCCAGCCGATTCCGCCCGCGGTCGCCCCGCGGAGGCCGGCCACGATGCCCATGTCCTCGTTGTCGCCACCGAAGTTCGGCGTGAAACCGCCGGGGAAGAGTTCCTGGTAGGAGAAACAGTTCGGGTCGTCGAACACGCGGCCGAGCGCGACCGGGTCCGGCACGTGGTTGGTCACGGCGACGGTCGGGCAGCCGGCGGATCCGTCCAGCGCGCCGTCCCGGGCATCGAGCAGATCGCCGATGAGCAGGGTGCTGCCGCCGTCGTTGCTGAACACGCCGCTGCGGGTGTTCGGATTGCGGAAGAAGAAGCCGCCGTTCACCGTCTTGCTCGCGTAGTTCGCGTGACCGTAGAACTGCCGGCCGCTGCTCTCGAACAGATGGCCGAAGTTCAGGAACAGCTTCATGTCGTCCGACACCTCGGGTGAACCCCAGATCTGGGCCCTGGGTTGACGAACGTGCGTGTTGCCGGCAGCGATCAGGTTCGCGGCATCCCCGCGCTGGATCGACCGGTCCGTCGGATCCGTGCTTCCGTACTCCACGCTGAGGTTGAAGAAGCCGTTCTCGCCCAGCGGCAGGCCGAAGTTCGCGGCGGCCGTGAACAGGTCGCCGTCGCCCTCGCCGTACGAACCACTGCGAACCTCGAGCGAACCGCCCGAATTCGCGTCCTTCAGCAGGAAGTTCATCACGCCGGCGATCGCGTCGGATCCGTACTGCGCCGACGCGCCGTCGCGGAGCACCTCGACCTGACGCAGGGCGATGGCCGGGATGACCGCCAGGTCCGGCCCCTGGGCGCCGATCGACACGGCGTCGCCGTGCCAGTGGATCACCGCGGCACGGTGCCTGCGCTTGCCGTTGACCAGCACCAGGGTGTGGTCGGGCGCCAGATTCCGAAGGTAGGCCGGCCGGACGATCGACGACGCGTCGCTGATCGGCTGCATGCTCACGTTGTAGGAGGGAGCGAGGTTCCGCACCAGGTTCGCCACGTCCGTGTCGCCCTGGGACCGGAGGTCATCGCCGGACAGCACGTCGACCGGCACCATCGACTCGGCAACCGACCGGCCCTCGCCGCGCGTTCCGACGACGACGATCTCCTCGCCGAAGGTGACGATCTCGCCATTGTCATCGTCCGCGGATTCCTCTTCCTGGGCCGTGACGGGCACAGCCGCCAGGGCCACAAGTACGGCCGCGGCCAGTAGCAGACCGAGGATCGATTCAGCGGTTGGCTTCGTGCTGTGCATTCTTCTCTCTCCAGGTCACTGGGAAGGACTGTTTCAGCGGATGCGGCAGGCCGCACCGCGGCGAAGTGGCGGCGGAGTCTATGCGCGGCGCGCGGAACGCGCCTCTATCAAACGATAGGGCCAGACGAGCTGCGACCTACACCGCTAGCGCGAAACCCCAGATCACAAGTGCGAAACCGCCGACCACGAAGGTCATGTGGGCCAGACGAGCAGCTATCGCCAGGACTGTTAGCGGCACTGAGGTCATGGGGACTAGCACCCCCGGCTCCTCTGCCTCGTCTCGATGAGTTCCTCTCAGCGCCACCATGAGGAAGAGCGTCCAGATTCCTGGGCGGCGCAGCCTGGTCGACCAATCCAGGAAGTGAAGAAGCAGGACACCCCCGACAAACGCCAGAACGAAGGCCACCAGCGCCAGCCCCATCGGAAAGCTGAGTTCGCTCAGGTCACCGCCACTCAGCACGATGCTCGCCGCCATTACGCCAGACAGGGTGTTGAGAGTTCGGTGGAACCCGCGAGCCGCCCCTCGTCTCTCGACGCTAAGCATGCGAGGTCATTCTTCAAGAGAGCCTGAAGAAGCGCGCCTATCAAACGATAGGAGGTCGGGCCGTCAGCGGTCCGCCGGTTTCGCCAGGCGGTAGCCGACGGCGCGCTCGTTGAAGATGTAGACGGGGCTCGCCGCACTGTCGCCGAGCTTGCGGCGGAGGTTCCTGACGAAGATGCGCACCAGGTTCGCATCCGCGTTCTCGCGCTTGGCCCAGACTCGGCGCAGCAGCGTGTCGAAGGTGACGACCCGTCCAGCGTCTGCCGCGAGTACGCGCAGCAGCTCGTACTCGGTGGCGGTTAGGCGAACCGCCTCTCCGCCGACCGTCACCCGGCGCTGCTCGTAGTCGATGGCAAGCTGGCCGAGGACGAACCGTTCCGGCTCTTCGTGCCTCCTGAGTGCCACCCGCACTCGCGCCACCAGTTCCGTCGCCGAGAAGGGCTTGGCGATGTAGTCGACCGCACCCGACTCGAGCGCCTGCGCGACGGTGTCGTCGCGGCGGTAGGCGGAGATGAAGATGACCGGCAGGTCGGACAGTTCCGGGACCTGCCGCATCAACTCGATGCCGTCGGTGCCGGGCAGCACCAGGTCGAGCAGGACCAGGTGGGGCTTCTCGGTCCGGATGATGCGCTCCAGGTCGTCCGGCAAGCCCGTCACGAGCGGAGCGTAGCCGGCCCCCGAGAGCGCGCCGCGGACGAAACGCAGCATCTGAGGGTCGTCGTCCACGACGAGGATGCGCGGCCG
This sequence comes from Acidobacteriota bacterium, assembly GCA_011523565.1. Taxonomy (GTDB): domain Bacteria; phylum Acidobacteriota; class Thermoanaerobaculia; order Multivoradales; family Multivoraceae; genus Multivorans. The sequence continues at coordinate 10,511 of WTGL01000209.1, read as the reverse complement.
ACCGTTCCCGGTTCGTGGCGGGCCGGCGGCCTGGTCCGCCGCCACGGCTACAGGCTCGCCGGCCACGGGAACCGTGAACATGAACGTGGCGCCGCGCCCCGGGCCGCCGCTCTCCGCGCGGATCCGCCCGCCGTGCGCCTCCACGAGTCCCTTGCAGATCGAAAGCCCGAGGCCGTGGCCCGCCGAGCCGCCCCGCCCGGCTCCCGCATGCCTGCGGAAGAGATGCGGCAACCGCTCGGGTGCCACACCCGGCCCCTCGTCCGAGACCGAGATCGACACATGCACCTCCTCGCACACCGCTGCGACGCGGATGGGGGACGACTCGGGAGCGTGCCTGGCCGCGTTGGCGAAGAGGTTGTTGAGCACCTGCCCGATGCGTCGCCGGTCGGCCATCACGAGGGGCAGGCCGACCGGCAGGTCGACGAGGACCGCATGGCGTCCGCCGGCGCTTAGGAACGTGCCTCTCGCCTGCTCCACCAGGGCGGCCACCTCCGTGGGCTCGGGCGCGACCGAGAGCGTGCCCGACTCGATGCGCCCCGTGTCCAGCAGGTCGCCGATCAACCCGCGCATGTGGTTGGCCTGCTCGACGATGATGCGGTGAAACTCGTGCATCTCGGCCGGGTCCAGTTGGGACGCATCCTCCAGCAGCGTCACCGCCGAGCCCTTGATGGCGGCCAACGGCTCGCGCAGCTCGTGGCTCACCATGCCCAGGAACTCCGTCCGCAGCCGTTCGATCTCGTCGAACGGCGCCAGATCCTGCATCGTCACCACCACCGACCGGATGGCGCCGCCTTCGCCGTGGATCGGCGTTGCGTTGATCAGCGTCCGGACACTGCGTCCGTCGGCGACCGCAAGCACGACCTCTTCGGCGCGCACCGTCTCACCCGTGCCGAGCAACTGCGCCAGCGGAAGCTCGCTCAGTGACACCTCCCGCCCGTCGTCGCGGCGGAGGGTGATCATCTCCAGAAGCTCCTCGGTCGACCGGCCGGCAGGCCGCAGGCTGTCGACGATCCGTTTCGCCTCACCGTTGAGCGATGCAGGCCGACCGGTCTCCGCGTCGAAGACCACGACCCCGACGGGCGAAGTCTCTACCAGCGTCGCCAGGTCGGCCCGTGCCTGCCGCTCGTCGCGGTGCGTGCGGGCGTTGATGATCGCCGCCGCGGCCTGTGACGCGAACAGCACGAGGATCTCTTCGTCGTCATCGGTGAACTCCTCGCTCTCGGCCTTCGCCGCGAGGAAGAAGATGCCCACGTCGACGCCGCGGTGGCGCATCGGCGTGACCAGCCAGGTCTGGGGAAGCATCCCCAGGGGCGAAACGTCGAGCGAACGCAAGTGGCCCTCCATGTCCGCAACCCGCAGGGGCCCCTGCAGCTCGCTGAACCACTGGAACGCGCGGGCATTGTCGGGCCAGGCCACCGCCTCCTGCTCCTCGCCGGACGTGAAGCCGGAAAGGACGAAGTCCTTGGGCGCGCCCGTCTCGTCGACGATGATGATGGCTCCGTAGCGGCTGGTGGTCAGCCCGCGGGCGCTCGCGACCGCCTCGGCAAGCACGGTGTCGAGGTCGAGCGTCGCGCTGAAGCGCAGGATGGCAGCGCTCAGAGTGGAGATGTCCATCTATTTACGAAAACAACACACAAGGGGGTTCGGTCCACACAAACATCTTATGAACTCTCTGGCAAACTGGCAACGAGAGATGAATCAACAGGTCGCCTACGATCGGGTTCTGGCGGCGCTCAACGAAGCGGCGTTCGACGACGCTTGCTGGCCGGAGGCGTCGAAGAGGATGGACGAGGCCTGCGGCGCAAGGGGCAACATCGTCGTGATCGGCGACGAGGGCGCGGCGGGCGATGTCGAGATCTCGCTGGCCCGGATCTACTTCCATGGGCAACGCAGCGTCTACTGGGAACGCAGGTACTTCGGCAGGCTCTACCAGGTGGACGAGCGCATTCCGCGGCTTCGGCAACTGCCTCCCGGGCAACTCGTCGATGTCCGGTCGCTCTACACCGCGCGGGAACGCAAGCAGTCGTTCGTCTACAACGAATTGGTGCGGGGAGAGGCCCAGAACGGCCTGAACATGCGCCTTGCGCTGCCGGATGGTGCGAAGATCACCTGGCAGTTCGCCAATCCCGTGGGCGGGGGCGACTGGGATTCCGACCAGCTTGGGATGATCGAGCGCCTGAAGACGCACCTGCTGCAGTTCGCCCGGGTGCGCCGGGCCCTGGTGCAGGCGGACGCGCTCGGCCGGTCGATGGATGCGGTGCTCGAAAACAAGCGGGTCGGGGTCGTGCAGCTTGACCGGCGCGGGCGCATCGTGGCGGCGAACGACACGGCGCTCGCCCACCTTCACAGCCGCCGGGTGCTGCAAGACGAGGGCGGGTTCCTCCATGCCGCATCCAAGACCGACGACAGAGAACTCCAAGGCCTGCTCGCAGGCGCGCTCGGGGCGGCCGGCGAGGGCGCTGCGGGCGGCTCGATGCGATTGCAGCAAGCGCACGCGACAGCGCCGTTCATGATGCATGTCACTCCGATTGCCGTCTCAGGCTCCGACTGTGAAGGCGGGCGCGTCGCCGCGCTCGCGCTGATCGTGGACATCGGACAGCAGGTGCACGTCGACCCCGGTTTGTTGACCGGGGTGCTGAGACTCACGCCGGCGGAAGCCGAGGTGGCCACGCTGTTGGCCGCGGGCTTGACGCCAAAGCAGGCAGGCGTGACCTCTGGACGCGGCGAGGGCACGATCCGCTGGCACCTGCACCGCATCTTCGCCAAGTTGGGCATCGAAGGGCAGGCACAGTTGGTCCGGCTCGTCCGGGCCCTTGGCTGGTTTCCGGACGGCAACCGAAACAGTTAGGCACGCGGGCCTCGGCGCAGCGGCCACCCACCGGCTGACCTAGGCTGCTCCGCCCGTTACCTATCATTTGATAGGCGCGCTTTGTAGTGGCGGAGTCTAATGTAAAAGGATTCGCTAACGGTCCCCTTGGGAGGCTCTCCGAGCGTGATGGCCTGGACGTTCCGGCGCACGGCGTTGCATGTGCTGGTGGCATGCGTGTTGGCGTTTGGTGGAGCCGGGGCCGGATTCGGGCAGATCGTGATCAACGAGGTCATGTACGACCCGAGCATAAGCGGCGACGTCAACGGCGAGTGGTTCGAGCTCTACAACGCGGGCGCCACAGCCGTGGACATAAACGGTTGGATCATCAAGGACGACACGTCGACCAGTGAAACGCACACGATCAGCAACACAGGCGGCCTGAGCATCGCGGCGGGCGGCTACCTGGTTCTCGGCCGCAACTCGAACACGTCGCTGAACGGCAACGTGACCGTGGACTACGTCTACTCGAGCGTGAGCCTCAGCAACAGCACGGACGGCCTGATCCTCACGAACGCCGCCGATGTCGAACAGGACAAGGTGATCTGGGGCACCGCGAACAGTTTCCCGGATCCCTCGAACAGCGCCTCCATCGCGCTCAAGTTCAAGAGGGGAACGTCTCCTCTGGACAACCTCCAGGGCGCGAACTGGTGCATCTCGACGATGCCGATCCCGGGGGGTGTCGACGCCGGCACGCCGGGCGCGGCGAACACCGACTGCGAGATCACGCCGGCGTTCACCGGCGAGATCTTCGGGATCCAGGGCGATGGCGCCACCTCTCCTCACGTGAGAGCGGAATCGGTGACGACGAACGACAACATCGTCACCGCGGTGGGTGCCGGCGGCTTCTTCATGCAGACGCCCGCCAGCCGCAGCGACAACGACCCGGATACCTCGGACGGCATCTTCGTCGTGCATGCCGGTGCGCCGACCGTCACCGTCGGCGACCAGGTCGATGTGAGCGGCACGGTGGAGGAGTACTTCGGCTTCACCCGCTTCGCCTCCGGAGCCACGGTCACGCTCGACGCGAGCAACCAGCCGTTACCGGATTTCGTGGAGTTCGATGCGAGTCGTCCGGCGCCGAATCCCGCCCGGGCGAACTGCGCCATGGAGCCGGAATGTTACGAGGGCATGCGGATTCGGATCGCGAGCGGCACTGTAACGACCGGCAGCCAGTACTTCGGCTCGGACAACGTCGCCGAGATGTACGTCAGGCCGGGGGACGGCCGAGCGTTTCGCGAGCCGGGCGCACGGTACCCCGGGGTGAGCGGCCGGCCCACCATTCCCGTGTGGGACGGGAACCCGGAAGTGTTCGAACTCGACCCGGACAAGCTGGGCCTGGACAACGTGTCATGGGCGCCGGGCTCGACGTTCTCGGCAGCCGGAGTGCTCGGTTACGAGTTCGGAGGCTACGAACTGTGGGCCACGGAACTCCGTGCGCGAACTGGAGGCATCACGCTGCCGCAGGCTGTGCGGTCCAAGGCCCAAGGGGAAGTGACGGTGGCGTCGCTCAACCTGCTGAACCTGAGGGAGAACGACGCGGACCTGAAGTACGAGAAGCTGTCGCTCTACATTCGCGAGGTGCTTGGTTCCCCCGACGTGATTGGCGTACAGGAGGCCTACCAGCAGGCGGCGCTGGCCAAGCTGGCGACGCGGATCAGTACGGACGACTCAAGCGTCGTCTACACCGCCCATGTGGTGCAGACGACGAACCGTCAGGCGGTCGGCTACCTGGTGCTCTCGGGCGTCACGGTCGGGATGGGGAGCCCGACGGAACACGGCGCCGGGGAGACCTTCGTCGATCCCCGGGACAACTCGAACGACGCCGTCCACGACCGCCTGCCGCTCATGCTTCAGGCGTCCGTGGGCGACTTCGCCTTTACCGTGATCAATATCCACAACCGCTCCTTCATCGACATCGACGACACGGCCAGGGGCGCGTGGGTGCGCGCCAAGCGCCTCGCGCAGGCGCAGTCCGTCGCCAGACTGGTCCAGCAGCAGAACAACGCCGGCTCCAAGGTGATCGTCGTCGGCGATTTCAACGACTACCAGTTCACCGACGGCTACGTCGATGTCGTGGGCCAGATCAAGGGCAGCCTAAGGCCGAGCCGGAACCTGCTCTCGGGGCCGGATCTGGTCAACCCGAACCTGTGCAACCTGGTCGACGGCCTGCCGGCCGCGGACCAGTACTCGCTCCTCTTCCAGGGCAGCGCCCAAGCGCTCGACCACGCCCTGGTGAACCGGCCGATGTCGCGGCACGCCGTCGAAATGCAGTACGGGCGCGGCAACGCGGACGCCGCTGGAGTGGAACGGAACAACGCCAACGCTCTGGCGTCTTCGGACCACGACGGCCTTGTCGTCTACCTCTCGACCGCCGACCGGGGCCGCTCGAACTGCCCGGCGGGCCAGGAAGACGGGCCCGACGGCGGCGGACTTCCACCCCCGGACGTGCTCGAGGCGGATCTGAGTTTGCGCGCGGAAGGCCACGTCATCTCCAGCCGACTCGTCCGTTACGACGTCAGTGTCCGCAACGCCGGACCGGACGAGGCACGGAACGTGAGAGTGACGAGCACGCTGACGGCGAGTGGGGACTTGGAGGCCTCGACCACCGGATGCGAAGAAGATCCGGATGGCGTGCCGACCTGCAGCCTGGACAGCGTGAAAGTGGGCGAGAGCGTGTCCTTCATGATCGAGATCGTTCTCGATGGGCGCAGCGGGAACTTCCTGAGGTACCGCGGCGTCGTGAACAGCAGCGCCCGCGACCCGAACCCGGACGACGATGAGTCCGAGACGTCGACCCCGCTCCGAGCTCCGCCGGCCCCCACGGAACTCGTCGCCACCGCGCTGAACGAAACCGAGATCGAACTCCGCTGGCGGGACAACTCGCGCACTGAGACGGCATTCGCGGTCTTCTTGCAGGGGCCGGGCGACTCGAAGCTGCGCCTGATCGAGACGGTGCCGGCGAACACGACTTCGACGGTCGTAACCGAACTGGTGCCGAACGTCACCTACAGCTTCGCCGTAGAGGCGCGGAATGGGGAACTTCGCTCTGGGCGGACGCAGATAGCGACCGCGACTACTTGGGCCGAGGCCAACCTGAACATCGACGTGGAAGGCCGGGTCCTTTCGGAGGAACTCGTCCGCTACACCGTCAGCGTCCGCAACGCCGGTCCAGACGATGCCCAGTCCGTCGTGGTGTCCAGCTCCCTGACGGCCGCGGAAGGGTCCTTCGGGACTTCCACGTCCGGCTGCCTCGAGGACCCACGCGGGATGCCGGAGTGCCGCCTGGGCGACATTGATGTTGCAGAGTCGGATTCGTTCACCATCGACGTCAGGATCGATGCGGCCGCGTGGAACTCGCTCACCTACACGGGCGTCGTTCGCGACATCGCTGATCCGAGGCCTCAGGAGGACAGGATCGAGATCACCCTGCCCCTTGGTCGTCCCGAGGCGCCGTCCGGGCTCGCGGTCACCTCGCTCAGCGGGACGGAAGTCGAACTGCGCTGGCGGGACAACTCGCGCACGGAGACGGAGTTCGCGGTCTCTCAGCAGGGGCCGGGCGACTCGAAGCTGCGGCTGATCGGTACGGTGCCGGCGAACACGACTTCGATGATCGTGACCGAGTTGGCGCCGAGCGTGACGTACGCCTTCGCGGTCGAGGCCCGGAATGGACTGCTCCGTTCCGAGCGGACCCCAGGAGCGACCGCGACCACTCGGGCAGAAGCGGCGCTGCGCATCGATGCGGAAGGTGTGATCGTTTCCGAGGAACTCGTCCGTTACACCGTCAGCGTCAGCAACGCGGGTCCCAGGGATGCCCAGACCGTCGTGGTGTCCAGCTCCCTGACGGCCGCGGAAGGCTCCTTCGCGACTTCCACGTCTGGCTGCCGCGAGGATCCGGGCGGGGTGCCGCAGTGCAGCGTGGACGACATCGACGTTGGGGAGACGTCGTCGTTCACCATCGATGTCCGGATCGATGCGACGAGCCGGACGAACTCGCTCACCTACAGCGGGGCGATCGCTGCGGCGCCGGGAACGGACTCTCACAAGGTCGAGGTAACCCTGCCCCTTGGCTACCCCGCGTCTCCGTCCGGGCTCGCGGCCACCGCCCTCAGCGGAACGGAGGTCGAACTGCGCTGGCGGGACAACTCGGACAGGGAGACGGGATTCGGCGTCTTCCTGCAAGGGCCGGGCGACTCGAAGCTGCGGCTGATCGGTACGGTGCCGGCGAACACGACTTCGATGGTCGTGAACGAACTCGTACCGAGCATCACCTACAGCTTCGCCGTGGAGGCACAAAACGGGGAACTTCGCTCAGAGCGTACGCCGAAGGCCGAGGCGACCACATGGGTCGTGGATGCGGCCCGCTGCGGCGAAGACGATGCTCTGTGCGTCGGCGCCTTCCAGGTGGAGGTCGAGTGGGACGACGGCAAGGGCCGAGTGGGCCGGGGCATCGCCGAGCGGTTGACGGCCGACGCCGGAGACTTCTGGTTCTTCCACCCCACGAACATCGAGTTGGTGGTCAAGGTGCTGGACGGCTGTGCGATCAACGACCACTACTGGGTCTACGCCGCCGGGCTGACGGATGTCGGCGTGACGATGACGGTGCGGGATCTGCGCAGCGGCGCCGAGAAGAGTTGGACGAACCCTCTCGGCACGCGGTTCAGGCCAATCACGGACCCCGAGGCGTTCGCCACTTGCGACGACGCTTCGAGATGGCAACGTGGGAACCGCGTTGTGCTGAGCGGCGCCCCGCGCGGCCGGGCCAAGGAGTTCTACGCGGCCGCCTTGAGCACCGCCGACCTGATCCACTCGGCCCGCAGTGCCTGTGCCGCGGACGATGCGAGCCTCTGCCTCCTGGACTCCAGCTTCGAAGTGCGGGCCGACTGGGAGGCGGGTGGACGAAACGGCGCCGCCGCCGCCATTCCGCGAACCACGGACACCGGGATGTTCTGGTTCTTCAGTTCGGACAACGTCGAACTCGTGGTCAAGGTGCTGGACGGCTGCCGGGAGAACGGCTATCGATGGGTGCTCATGGGCGGCTTGACCGACGTTGGCGTGGAGGTCACCGTGACCGACAGCGAGTCGGGAAGGGCCAGGATGTATCGCAATCTCGAGGGGACCCCGTTCCCGGCGATGTTCGACCTGACGGCCTTTGCCTGCGATGCGCGGCAGTGAGTCGCCGCGGCGGGTGACCGGGGCACCATCTGTTTACCGGGGGCGGCTTCCTGGCTTGTTCTTTACACCGGCCTTGGTGGGGCCGCGCGGCGAGGGAGTCGCCCCCGGATGACCGAAGCTGCTCTGCCTGTTACCTATCATTTGATAGGCGCGCTTTCGTCGTTCTTTCTTCAGACTTACTGATTCAACAGGAGGCAGGGCGTGAAGATCGAGACGGGCGCGAGCCTGGAGACCTGGGCGGAGTACGGTCACATCACCCTCGGCCTTCTTGACCAGGAAGGGGAGCGCCTGACAACGGTGGACCTCAGTGTCGCGGAGACGCGCCATCTAATCCAGTCGCTGGAGGTTCTGCTCGAGTTGTTGAGCGAAGGTGCCGGCGACGCGTCGCGAGAGGGCGAACCCGAAGTAGCGGGCGTGCGGCGGCAGGGACGGGGCTACCGTGAATCCGACACCAGTCGAGGTACGTGAACCCGGTGCCGGCATTTCCGTTGTTGAGATGAGGGGAGGTCTGACAACAGACTTTGAGACAAAGGTACTCCGGTGCGTACGCTGGCTCGTGTTCTTCGCGTTCGTGATCGCGTGCGGTTCGATGGTTGAGTGCGTTCAGCGCCTATCGTGATTTGTGGGGGTGGCGTCTTCGTTTGCGTCGACCAAGACCTGGGGAAAGACCGGGCACGAAGACGTCGCCCCCCGTTAATCGACGGTTCAAGTACTTTGCCGTCCTTCAGGACAGGAAGTACCCCGTCAACTGGTAGGCGACCAGCAGGAAACCGACCGTCATCAGTACCGCGTTCGCGGCATAGCCGTGAGACTGGAAGCGGCCGCTGGCTCGCCAGAGG
>WTGL01000209.1:1155-1621 GCA_011523565.1 Acidobacteriota bacterium | reverse complement strand
CGCGACGTCGCGGAACCGGTAGAGGAAGAAGATGACCCCCGCCAGGAACGCCAGATGGTCGTACCCGGTGACCATGTGCTTGGCGCCGAGGTACGTGTAGGGCCCGACCGCGAGCCCCTCATTGTTCGTCAGGAAGAGCTCGTCCTGGTCGGCGACGCCGTGCGCCCACAGGCCCGAGGAGAGGAACAGCGCGGCGAGCCCAAGCAGGGCCGCCCTGGTCATGGTCCGGCGACGGCTCATGCGACTAACCGGACGAAACGGTTACTGCCGCGCCGCTTGACAGGCGACGAATTCCTCGCCGAGGTCCGGCAGCTCCTCTTCCACGAGCGGCAACGACCCGATGTCCGGTCCGCTCGCGTACCGCGCGTCGCCGAGCTGCGGGCCGAAGTTCGTGAAGGTCTCCATCATCGCGTTCATGGCGCCCCGGTTGGCGAGCATCCGTCCGAGACCGCCAGGAACTTGCGGG
>WTGL01000209.1:0-1145 GCA_011523565.1 Acidobacteriota bacterium | reverse complement strand
CCTGGACGACCTTGACTGTCCCTTCTTCGTCGCCCGGGGTCAGGATCCACCTCAAGTACATGCAGAGCACGCGCCTGCCCTCGAATTCGGGCGTCAGATCATCCGCGCCGGCGATGTCGTTGATTACGCGACCGTCGCTCGTGCGCAGCCAGCCCGAACGGACGATCGTGACGCGCCTCGAGAGTCCCGAGCCGGAGATGCGGTTGCGCAGGGACTGAAATGGCTGCTCCAGGGACGTCGCGCGTTCCTCTTCGCAGATCCCCTGCCACTCGGGACATGCGTCGGCATCCTCGAGCATCGCGATCGCCGACGGAATCGACCCCTGCACGACCACTTCGGCCCGCAGCAGACGGAACTCGGTCCCGTCGATCTCGCAGGATTCAATCGTTACCGGGCCTTCGGCTCTCTCGGCCTCGCAGTCTTCCGCCGTACCGGGTTGCGCGGCGAATGCCCCGAGAGCGAAAGCAAGGGCCAGCATCCTGCCCGCCACTGAACGACCGTCCTTCTCGCGCACCGACGGGACACTATCAGCAGAGCGCGGGCGCCATCGGCTCTGGTCTCCGCCTTCAGAGTCGAAACCGCAGCGACGCGCGGAACGCCCGCGGCTCGGCCGGGCTTAGGAAGCGCGGATCCTCGTAGCCGTCGCCGAGCACCTCGTCGGGTTCTCCAAGAGCGCCGAACGTCGCGTACTCGCGGTCCGTCACGTTGGACACCTCGAGATCGAGGTCGAGCGAGGGGGTGAGTTCGATGCGGCTCCAGAGGTCGCCGCGCCACGCCGAGTCGACCGGCTCCAGCAGATTCGCCTCGTCGCCTCGCAGGTAGCGTGTCGAGTCGCCGAGCAGCCGCGCCCCCAACACCGCCCGGTCGCCGATTCTCAGGTCGGCGCCCGCCCGGAACTGGCGTCGCGGCACGCCGGGAAGGAAGTCGCCCGGCTCGACTTCGATCTCCCCATCCTCGGCCAGGGGATGCGGCGGGCTCGACAGGGTCAGGTGGTCCTGGAAGGTCGCGTCGAGCAGGGTGTAGGAGGCATCCCAGTGCAGCCGGCCGTGGCTGCCGCGCAGCCACAGCTCCAGCCCCTGCCGCCGGGTCGCGTCGACGTTCGTGAAGTAGCCGGCGCTGGTGCCGGCGCCGCTCGAGACGAAGAT
>WTGL01000326.1 GCA_011523565.1 Acidobacteriota bacterium | reverse complement strand
GACGACCGCTTCGGGCCGCTTCACCCGGTCCTTGAACCAGTCGAAGGTGTCCATCCCGCCGGCCAGCACCCAGGCCTTTTCGCGGTGACGGTCGAGGACTTCGAGCGCGCCCTGCACACTGTCGGGCTGGTAGAGCTCGAAGTCGGGGATCATGTCGTGAATGACGGCCATGCTGTGGTTTCCTCCCTCTGAGCAGGTTCGTGCTGATCCGGTCTCTAGCGATCGAGCCGATCAGGTGTGCGCGGCCAGGAACTCGCTGTCCTGCTCGCGGCCCTCGAGCTGGTTGATGATGTGGTCGGTCATGAGCGGCAGGTAGGCGACCGTGTCCTGCCCCAGCGCGTCCTGGATGGCGCACAGGAGCGAAGCGCAGCCGGCACCCATCGGCGGCTCGCCGATGCCCTTGGAGCCCACCGGATTGTTCGGGTCCGGCAGGTTGACCGCGTCCCATTCCATTTCGAGCGGTACGTCGAGGATCGTCGACGGCCGCGCGGTATAGAAGCGGTTCGCGAAGGGAATGCCCCACTGCGGGTCGTACACCCACTTCTGGCCGACCGCGCAGCCGAAGCCCTGGACGCCGCCGCCGTGGAGCTGGCCGCCCAGACTGCGGGGGTTGAGCACCGTGCCGCAGTCGGTGACTACCTTGTAGTCCTTCATCTCGATGACGCCGGTCTCCTTGTCGAGTTCCACTTCGGTGTAGGCGACGACCCAGGAGTAGACATCGCCGGCGCGGCCGTAGTTGTCCTTGGCCGCGGCGAGCAGGCCCCGGCCCTTGAGGATGGCGGCGCCGCCGAGCGTGATCGGACTCAGGCCCTCGTTGAGCTCGGTGCCGTCGTAGCGGCCGCCCATCTCGATCGCCTTGTTCGCGGCCTGAGCCAGGCTCATGCCGGCGGCCCGGTTGCCGCGCCGGTACACGCGCTCGCCGGCGACGACGTACTGGGAAGCCGAACCGCCGTGGGTCGCCGCCGCGATCTCCTGGAGCTTCGTCTTCATGTCGGTGGCGGTGGCGTGAATCGCGCGGCTGATCGCGTGCGTGGTCTGGCTACCGGCCTGGACGCAGGTGTGTGGGATGCCCTCACCGGTCTGGCCCCAGACCATGTCCACCTTCTCCCACGGCACGTCGAGCAGGTCGGCCGCAACGCGCGCGGTGTCGGAGTAGGAATGGGTGCCGAGGTTGCCGACGCCGGTGTGGATTTCGAGCCGGCCTTCTGGAGTTACGAGCATCAGGCCATCGAAGCCGCTCGAGCCGGCGGTGTAGGCGGAACTGGCGATGCCGACGCCGGTGATCCTGGACCCGTTCATCTGGCCGCTGCGCGACTTGGCGTCTTCCCAGTCGATCATCTCGGCCAGCCTGTCCCAGGCCTCCGTGACGTAGGCGGTCGTCACGTTGCGGCCTTCCTGGGCCCCGAACTTGGCGCCATTCTTCGCGATGTTGATCTGCCGGATCTCCAGGCGGTCGATGCCGAGATGGTCGGCGGCGCGGTCGAGCAGCGGTTCGACCATGGCCGACATCTGGACGCCGCCCGGCGCCCGCTGCGGAGCGCGCGGCGGGGTGTTCGTGGCGATCGAGAGCCCGCGATGACGGACGCTCTCCGGCTGGTACATCAGCGACACCAGGTTGCCCGAGGTGCCCATGTCGCTCTGGCGTCCGTAGGGCCCGTTGTCCTGGATCACCGCCCAGTCGAAGGCGGAGATGCGGCCGTTGTTCTTGAAGCCGATCCTGGCCCAGCCCTGGAAGCCGGGGCGGGCGCGGCCGATGTAGTTCTCCTCGTAACGGGTGACCCGGTGCAGGACCGGCTTGCCCGTCTTCTTGGCCAGGTAGACCGGCACCGCCATGTTGCTGGTGCCGACGATCTTGCTGCCGAAGCCGCCGCCGGTGTACTCGGCGTGGACGACGAGGTTCTGGGGCGGCACGCCGATCGTCCCCTGGGCCGCGAGCACCGTGAAGGCGACGCTCTGGGTCGAGGGGTAGAGGTGACAGATGTCGCCATCCCAGTGCGCCATGCAACTGCGCGGCTCCATCGGATGGTGGGTGACCGACTGGAAGAACAGCGGTTCCTCGATGATGTAGTCGGCGTCGGCGAAGCCCTTCTCCAGGTCGCCGTTCGTCCACTCGTCCTGGAACACGCCCTCGGGCATCTTGCCCTTCTCGTCGTTCGTGCCCTTCCCGGTGGCGAGGTCCTCGGCCGTCCACTCGACGCGCTCGACGACGGTTTCCATTCCGGTGTCGGTGCGCTGCCGGATGATGCTGTTGCCATCGGGCAGGGAGTTCGGGCCGCCCGGCGCGATCGAGTGCAGCGGGTCGAGCGCGAACGGCAGCGGCTCGAAGTCGACGTTGATCTTCTCGATCGCGTCGGCGGCGATCTTCTCGGTCACCGCGGCGACGGCAAGCACCGGCTCACCCTCGTACTTGGGGTGGTTGGTCAGCGCGCGCTCGTCCAGCGGCCCGGCCTCGCCCATGAACTCGGCGAGGTCGTCGGCGGTGAGGATCGCCTCCACGCCTTCCATCTCGAGCGCCGCCGAGGCGTCGATGTTGCGGACGCGCGCGTGCGGCATCGGCGAGAGCAACTGCTTCGCGAAGAGCATGCCGTCTTCACGCCAGTCCTCGGCGTACTTGGCGCGTCCGGTGATCTTCTCGATCAGATCGGGT
>WTGL01000080.1 GCA_011523565.1 Acidobacteriota bacterium | reverse complement strand
CCGGATCGGCGACTCGACGACGAACATCATCACGCCGATGATGAGCTACTTCGGGCTCATCCTGGCGGTGGCGATGCGGTACGACCGGAAGCTCGGAATCGGCACCCTGATCGCGACGATGATCCCGTACTCGATCACCTACCTGATCGGTTGGGTATCGCTGTTCTACATCTGGGTGTTCGCTCTGGGCCTGCCGGTCGGTCCGGGATCGCCGACCTACTACTCGCCGTAGAGGTCGTCGGGGGTGTCAAAGGTCCCTGCTACACTCGGCCGCTAGCCTTGAGAGAGCCCGCGCGGAGGGAGGGGATATCGCCATGGCTAGGCCCGGACCAACTACTTTCGCCAAGCGCCAGCGGGAAATCCGAAAGCGCCAGAGGCGTCAGGAGAAGCTGGAGCGTCGCGCCCAGCGCAAATTGGACAAGGAACAGGCTGCGCTCGAAGCGCCCGAGGCAGTGCCCGGGGAGGATCCCGATATCGCCGGCATCGTGCCGGGTCCTCAGCCGCTGCCCGACTGGGACTGAGGAACCGGTCGTCACCACCGGTTTCAGCCGGTGGTCGGCCTGCCCGCTACTCGCCTCCGGTAGCGGTCGCCGCCTCGGCTTCCTTGGCCCGGGCTCCCGAGAGGATGTTGAACAGGCCGTAGTTGCCCTCGTGGCAGGCGTACTCGAACAGCGCCTCACCCTTCTTCATCAGCAGACGGGCGGTGAAGGGCCGTGTGAAGGTCGCCGGGTCGTTCACTGTGTACTCGTACATCAGCGTGTCCTCGTCGACGCGTCGGAACCTCTCCGTGACGTGCATTTCGTAGGCGTCGCCCACGGCGCCGGCCACACTGCCGCTGAAGCTGGAGACCAGGTCGGAGAAGTTCTTCGTCTCGACGATCAGGGTGTCTCCTTCCCAACGACCGCGGGAGTCGCCCATCCACTGCCGCACAGAGTCAGGAAGGTGGGGACGCCCGTCGAGCGGCACGATGCGGGTGTCGTGGACCATCTCGTTCAGGATCGCCACGTGGTTCGCAGACTGAAAGATCTGGATGTTCTGGTTGTAGCCGCCGGGCGTGATCGGGGGGCCTGCGTTGAAGCCCAGAATGCAACGCTCGGATAGTCCGCGGTCCTCGTAGCTGTCGAGTCCGATACCACCTACGCGGAGCCGGACCGGGCGGTCGATCGGCTTGTCATCACCGCGCGTCTGGCGCTTGATGTCGGAGAGAGTGTCAGGAAGCCGGCCGTTCGGCGGGTCGATGATCAGCGACGTCCGCAGGTCCTCGACGACCCTGGCGCCACGGTCGAACCAGAAGTTGTTGTAGCCGCCCACCGGGTCCCCGGCCTTGAGTTTCCGCTTCTCCGGGTCGCTGGGCGCATCGGCGGCCCGCGCTCGCTCGACGGCCGCCGTCTCGATCTCGGCTGCCCTGGCCTCGTCGATTGTCGCCTCCTGGTCCTTCGGTCGCTGGAGCGGCGTCAGCGTGCGAAAGTCCCAGACTCCCGAGATGTCCGGCTTCCCGTCCGCTGCGCGCGGCGGGGTCCAGTCGGCTGTTTCCTGAGCGACGAGAGCGGGAGCGGCTGCGAGGAACACGAGCGCCGCGAGGGCAGGAATCGACCGATTGCGGAGACGAGTGGTTCGGTGGCGACGCATGTCGTGCCTCCTTCTGCTGACGGCTTTGCCGCCGAGTCTACTCGCCGCCCCCGGTGCGCTGCCGGGCTAACCCCCTGCAGCCTCGGCGGTCTCGGCCGGTGCACTGAACAGCCGCTCGACATGGGATTCGGGCAGTGGCTGCGTCAGCTTGGACACGACATAGGTGCCGGCGATGGAGACGACCTCGCCAACCACCGCGCACGAGTACGGGTTGATCTGGTAGTGCGCGAGCCACTCTGCTACGCCCGACAGGGGACCGAGCGAGCCGGGATCGACGATCATCCAGGGCAGGCCGCTGCGCAGCAGGACGAAGGTGAGCATGCCGCTGACGAGACCCGTGTAGGCGCCGGCGAGGGTAACGCCGCGCCACAGGCCGCCGACCACCAGCGGACCGGCGAAGGCGGCCATCATGCCGCCGGTGCCCACCCAGACGAGCAGCGCGATGTTCATGTCCTGCGAGCCAGGTCGGGAACAGTTCGATGAAGAGCGCGGGGAGCGCCTCGTTCGGGTTGCGGCCGGCCGCGAGCAGCTCGGGGCCCAGGACGCCGCGGGCGAGGATGCCGCCCAGCCCGAGCATGCCCATGGTCAGGCCGACGGCGAAGGCGAGCTTGACGAAGCGCATCCGGTCGCCGTCGTTCTTGAGCGCCCAGACCTTGTTGCCGATGTGGGGCAGCATGCCGAGCGGAATGTGGGCGAACAGGACGCAGGCGATGGCCCACCAGGAGTCGTAGAGCGAGTTCGACGTGTTGAGCGGCCCGACCAGGTGCTCGTCCTGCACGCGCAGGTTGCTGACCATGCCCGAGAGGCCGCCGTCCATGCCGGAGGCGAACAGGAACATGATGATGACGACGACCGCGACGCCCAGCATCATCATTCCCTGGATGCCGTCGGTCAGGATGTCTGCGTGGGCGCCGCCGAGGACGACGTAGACGAGCAGCACACCGGAAGTGATGATCAGCGCCGTCATCGGTTCGAGCCCGAGCATGATCTCGAACATGACGAGGCCCGACACGAGCTGTCCGGCGATGTAGAAGAACAGAACCAGCGAGAAAATCGAGACCAGCAGGCGGACG
>WTGL01000144.1:2054-2717 GCA_011523565.1 Acidobacteriota bacterium | reverse complement strand
CGTGGCGATCACGTCGTTGTAGAAGCCGGGATCCGTCGACCATGGGCTGAGAACACGGTGCTGGAACTCGTAGCCGTTCATCTCCGCTCGGACAAGCTGGTAGTCAACCTGTTGTGGGACCGCCCAGCCCGTCGGATCGATCGACTCCAACCGCTCCTGGAATGTCCTCAGCTCGCTGTACTTCTCCGCCATTGCATCGGCGGAGAAATCCGGCGTAGCGTCGAGGTTCGACAGGATCCAGCCGCTCTGCGAGTAGGACTGGATGTTGCCGGATCCGGCTTGCTGGAAGGACCGAAAGTCCCCGAAAAGGGCGACCAGATCCGCGTAGTCGGTGCTTGCGACCGTCTGGGTTGTCCCGGTTTCCGCCGGATCACCTCCCGAATCGTTCGACAGCAGTAGATACAGGACGAAGCCGGCCAGTATGGCCACAAATACGACAAGAAACTTGCGGTTTCCCTTCATGTTCTCCCCCCAAAGTACTGGTGCCTTCTCTCCTACTCCGCCAAAAGTGACGCGCGGACGATCTCCCGGTCGTTCCGGTGCACGATGTGGCCGTTCGCATAGGCGGGGTGGACCCAGAGGAGCTTGCCGAGTTCGCGGCGGATGCGGACGCTGCGGGTGGTCGGTTCGAGCAGATGGGTCCGGTCGATCTCGTGGTAACCG
>WTGL01000144.1:0-2044 GCA_011523565.1 Acidobacteriota bacterium | reverse complement strand
GGCGACCTCGATCAACGTCGAGCCATGCGACGCGGACGACACGAGGAGCTGGTTGCCGTCCTGGATCGGCGTGGCGATCGTCTGCCCGTACTCCACGTCGTAGGGGAACTGCCAGAAGACTTCGCCGCCGTCCGGATCGAGCCCGGCGATGCCCTTGGGGTGCCAGACGACGAGGTGCCGCCGGCCGCCCAACTCGTAGATGACTGGCGGGTTGTAACCTGGCTCGTTTCCCACCTCCATCGAGCGCCAGAGTTCCCGGCCGTTCTCCCGGTCGAACGCCACGACCATCGCGTCGGGCTCACCGCCGACGAGGGTGATGACCTGCCGGCCATCCACGAGCGGGGCGCCGACGAAGCCCCAGGCCTGCACGGGAGCACCGTAGTCCTCGACCAGGTCGTGCCGCCAGAACACGTGGCCGTCCTCGACCGAGAGCGCCGCGAGGTAGCCGGCTGAGCCGAGCACGTAGACGCGGTCACCGTCGACCGTCGGAGTGGCCCGCGGGCCGTTCGCGTACGCGGGCATGAGGCCGGCGAGGCCGGTTTCCCACGCGTGCTCCCAGAGCTCGTTGCCGGTCGTCTCGTCGAGCACGAGAAGGCGCTCACGGCCGAGGTTTCCGGGCAACCGCTCGAAGTCGGTCGCGAACACGCGCCCTCCGGCCACCGCCGGACCGCCGTAGCCCGTACCGATCGGCACCCGCCAGACGAACTGGAGGCCGTCCTCGGGGAACCGGTCGAGGATGCCGTCCTCGTGCCAGACACCGCGGCGTTCGGCGCCCCGCCACTGCGGCCAGTCATCGGCTGGTGCGATGGGCGCCACCGCGAGGCCCAGCACGAAGCAAACGAGCAGGGGTCTGGTTCGCATGCGCTGGAGCATAGCCGCGGGGTGTCGCGGTTTCGTCAAGTGCGGTAGTTTCTCCGGCGCGATGCGCCGCCTTCTTCCACTGCTGCTCGTCGCCGCACTGGCGCCTCCTTCGTGCGGCTCTCCGCCCCACGTCAGTGCCGATCTCGTCTACCGCCACGGCCTGGACTTTCCGCCCGAGCGGTTGCGTCCCGGCTGGAACCGGGTCTGGGTCGGCCGGGAGCTGGAACGCGTGGACCGTCTCATTCACCGGGTCCAGGTGATCCCGGAGTTCGCGGGCGACCTGATGAACATGACCGGCCGCCAGCGGGAACAAATGGCCGGGGAGATCGCCTGCCCTCCACTCGAACACCCGGTCTGGGCCGAGCTGACTCGCGGCCAGGACATCGAGCTCGACCTGGTCACCGCGGACCGCGGACGGTTCACGACCGTCTCGTGCCGGAAGGCGCTCCGGTAGCGGCACACTCAAGACGGACCTTCGCTTCGCAGCGGATGCGGGCAGGACTTCCGCGCTCCCGGGACGGGCTACTCGTCGCCGGCATCGACCCGGCCGCGGCGCTTCTTCGTCTCGCCGCGGCGCCGCTTGTCCTCGAGCCTCTTCGCCTTCGCGCGGGCGGAAGGCCGGGTGGGACGACGCGAACGAGGCTCAGGCCGGGCCTCCTCGATCAACGCACCTAGCCGTAAGAGCGCCTCGGCCCGGTTGCGGGCCTGGGTGCGGTGGGTCGCGGCGGAGACCACGATCTCACC
Organism: Acidobacteriota bacterium; assembly: GCA_011523565.1. Taxonomy (GTDB): domain Bacteria; phylum Acidobacteriota; class Thermoanaerobaculia; order Multivoradales; family Multivoraceae; genus Multivorans. The sequence goes on along the minus strand of WTGL01000144.1, from coordinate 439 downwards.
GGCGACGGTCAGGCGCTTCCCGGCCGCCTTCTCGAGACGCCGGCGCAAGTCGCCTTCGATGCCGGCCGCGTCGAGGTCGAGCCGGCACTGAACGGCCGTCGCGACCTTGTTCACGTTCTGACCGCCCGGGCCGGACGCGCGGACGAACTTGAAGCTCAGCGCTGTTACGGGGACCGCGAGGCCGCCGATGTCGATCGAGGCCATGCCCTATGGTCGCAGACGCGGGCTAGTCCTCCGTGTACCGGATCTCCATGCGGCGGATGATCAGGGCGGTCGCCGTGAGCACGACGGCGGCCAGGCCGAGCAGGCCGAGGACGGACACCGCAGCGGGCGGCGGTTCGACCACTACGGCGAACGGGCCGTCGGAAAGCGGCACCGGCAGCATGCCCTTCAGGTAGTGGATCACGCTGAGCTTCTTGAGCGCCGGCGGCAGCAGGAA
>WTGL01000011.1:771-2721 GCA_011523565.1 Acidobacteriota bacterium | reverse complement strand
GATCCTCGTCGTTGCTCATCTGGACCAGGTAGAACTCGTCGAAGCCCGTGTCCATTGGGTGGTAGTGGGTGAAGGAGTCGGTGATCCGTACCCGGTGCGCGTTCAGGCCGCGGAAGGTGTAGGGCCCGTTGTCGTTGAGCCAGGTGAGCAGGATGCGCCGGTAGGCGCCGGTTTCGGTGGCACAACCCCCGGGGACGTCCGTGATGTCCGGGTCCCAGTCGGGGCGGATCGCAGCCGGCACGCCGTCGTCCGGGGTGTCCGGGACGTCGAAGACGAGCGCGGCGATCGCGGGTTCGACGGTGAGCCGCTCGCCGGGGCGGAGCACCGCGATGTCGCCAACGTGCAGGTCCGTCCCGGTAGCGCCGGAGGTTGTGTGGATCTCGGCCGCCGCGGGCTCCTCCTCGACCGGCGTCTGAACGAAGACGAGCCGGCTCGACGCGTCCGCCGCGATTTCCGCGGCCGCCGCCAGGAAGGTCATCGCGTAGCCGGGATTGCCCGCTTCGAAGTGCTCCTTGACGCGGGCGAAGGCGGCCCGGCCGTCGGCGTCGTCGTCGAACAGGTGCGCGCGGACGACTTCTGGCCGTGGCTGAGTGGCCACGGGTTCCGGGTCCGAGCCGTCAGCTTCGGCTTCCGCCTCGCCGGCGGTGCAGGAGGTGAGCGTCACCGAGGCCAGAAGCATGGCAGCCAGCGCAGCCAAGCCTTTCCGTGGATTCACGGGCGAGACGGTACCATGCCGGGGTCTTCCCGGAACGCGAACAACGGTAGAGGAACTGACCATGTTGCGCCGCCTGAATCCGCCAGCCGCTGCCGTTCTGTTCCCGTGCCTGTTCGCGGTTTCAGGGACCGCGACGGCGGACGACGGCGATCCGATGATCGAGCTCACCAGGCAAGCCGGCGACCGCGTGCTGGTCACCGTCGACGGCGAACCGTTCACCGAGTATCGCCCCGGCGGCGAGGCCGATGGCGGCGGTCACCTGCCGTACCTCTACCCGGTCTACGGCCCCGGTGGGCAGGCATTGACCCGCAACTGGCCGATGGCCGAGGCGGAAGGAGAGGAGCGGGATCATCCGCATCACCGCTCATTGTGGTTCGCGCACGGCGCCGTTGGCCCGGCCGACGGCTGGAAACGCCACGACTTCTGGACCGGTCGCGACGGCTCGGCGATTGTCCACAAGGAGATCCTGGCTGCCGCATCGGGCGAGGCCGGCGTGCTGCGAACGGCCAATGCGTGGGTCGCGCCTGCCGGGGAAGAGGTGCTGCGCGAGGAACGAACGATGACCTTCCGCGCCGGCGCCCTCGACACTGGCCAGGCATGGCGCGCGATCGACTTCGACGTTCGGCTACAGGCCGGCGACGCGGCGGTCGTCCTCGGCGACACGAAGGAAGGCACGATGGCGATCCGCGTCGCACCCACCCTCCGCCACCAGGGCGACTACGCCGCCGGAGCCATGCTGAACAGCGAAGGCGTCGAAGGCGCCGCGGTCTGGGGCAAGCGCGCAGCCTGGGTCCACTACAGCGGGCCGGTCGACGGCGGGCCGGTCGGTATCGCGATCTTCGACCACCCCGGGAACTTCCGCCACCCGACCTGGTGGCACGCCAGGGCCTACGGCCTGTTCGCCGCCAACCCCTTCGGTGTCCACGACTTCGAGAAGGCGAAGAAGGGCACCGGCGACTGGACGATTCCGGCGGGCGGAGAGCTGACGTTGCGCTACCGGCTGCTGTTCCACGACGGCGAAGTGTTGCCGGAGCAGCTAGACGACGCGCTCCGGCGGTACGCGGCCGACTAGCTATCGTTGGCGCTGCATCCGCGAAGAGTGGACAGACTATCTGTCTGGTCGTATGATCCGTCCAGTTTCGGGGGCGCCCTCCGATCGACGACGAGCAATGGGGATCCGTAGACGATGAGCCGTACCATTGGCGCCGCGCAGTTCAAGGAACAGTGCCTCGCGA
>WTGL01000011.1:0-706 GCA_011523565.1 Acidobacteriota bacterium | reverse complement strand
GGAAGGAGAGCTGAGACCGGCGGAGCAGCGGCTTCTTGCCAGCGACCGCTGGGGTATCTCGGCCATCGTTCTCTGGGAGCTCGCCAAGCTGGCGCAGCTTGGGCGGATAGGACTGGATCTGGGCGAGCCCCGGATGCAGAGGGCGCTCCGTCAGATCCACACGTGGCCTTTGTCAGTGGAGGTATGCCGCACGAGTTGCGAACTCGACTTCCGGGGCGATCCCGCGGATGAACTGATCGCTGCGACGAGCGTCGTCCATCAGGTTCCCCTGGTTACCCGCGACCGGAAGATCCGCGCTTCGCGGCTCGTGCCGTTGGCTGCGTTCCGCTGAAGCAGTACCTGCCACGTCCGGAGCATGCTTGCCGTGTCGGGACGAGTTCGACCGTCCCTGCGTGCCCAGACGGGGGACCTGCCGTGCTAGCGTCGCTCGGGCGTCCGGTCCAGCGTCAACAGAACGTACCGAGAACAACGCCTGGAGAGACTCCCAATGCGGCCAGCCCACTTCATTTCGATCGCGATTCTCGCTGCCTCCCTCGCGGCCGGCAGTCCGGCGTTCGCCGGCGACGACGGCACCGTGGCGGCCGTGAAGAAGGTCTTCGAAACCGGCGTTGCCGCTCTGAACGAGGGAGACCTCGACGGTTTCCTCGACACCGTGCACGACGAGGCGCTCTCCTTCTATGCCTGCGGTCCCACGTCGGGGAAGCAG
>WTGL01000077.1:703-2730 GCA_011523565.1 Acidobacteriota bacterium | reverse complement strand
CGCGACGTAGATCAGGCCGATCGTGATGACCAGCACCATGATCCCGATCGCCCGCTCGACCGCCTTGTACATCTGCTTGGGCCCGAAAAGAATGAGCGCGATGAAGCCGAAGGTGACGGCGGTCCAGAACCACTCCGGGCCCGGGCCGTCGGGTCCAAAGAAGAGCGCCTTTAGCGCCGCCCCCGACATCCGCGCCCAACCCGGCAGGAACAGCCCCACGAAGCCGATCGTCAGGAAGGCGTAGATGACTCCCATCGACATCCGCGCGTAGGACGTGTACGGATGCTCGCCCGTGACCACCGCCCAGCGGCCGATCTCGATGTTGATCCAGAGCTGGAGGAAGACGCCGAGCGCCGCAGCCCAGATCATGACCGCGCCGAACTTGGCAGTCACCCAGGGCCAGACCGCGAGTTCGCCGGCGCCGATCGCGAGGCCGATCATGATCGCGCCAGGCCCGGCGAGCTGCCAGAAGGAGAGCTTGCGCTCGGGCAGGTTCTCCTCGCGCAGCGGTGGGATGGGTACCGGCATGTAGCGTCCTCCAGCCGGCACGGGCCGAGCCGCCCACCCAGCTCTCACTGTTCTACGGGATGACGGAGTCGGGGGCACTGTAGCAGCGCCCACCCCGCCGCTTGAGCGATCAACGGCAATGCCGCCACGACCCGCGAAGCGCTACGATCACACGCTCACCAACTCGAATCCCGAACCCCGCCACCCGTCCTCAAGAGGAGAGACCGATGCGACGACCTCTGTATCTACCCTGGCGCGCGACCACAGCCCTGTTGCTCACGCTGACCCTGGCTGCCGCCGCCCCCCTCGCGGCGGCCGACCCGGATGAGACCGTCTCGAAGCCCGAGCAGGTCGGTCTCTCGGCCGAGCGCCTCGCCCGCATCGACGCTGCGATGAACGGCTACATCGAGGCGGGCAAAATCGCCGGCGCCACGGGCCTGATCGCCCGCCGCGGCGAGATCGCGTACTTCAACACGTACGGCTACCGCGACCTCGAGACGAAGGAACCGATGCCCAAGGACGCGCTCTTCCGCATCTACTCGATGAGCAAGGCGGTCACCGGCGTCGCCGTGATGATCCTGCACGAGAAGTACGGCTTCCCGCTCCGCACACCCGCGTCCCGCTGGATCCCCGCCCTCGGCGATCAGAAGGTCACCGTTTGGAGTGTCGATCCGGGGACCGGAGACCCAAGCCTGGAGCTGGTGCCTTCGAACCGCGACATGACGGTCCAGGATCTTCTGACCCACACCGCCGGAATCAGCTACGGCGGACCGCGCAACGCCCAGGGCAACTCGTACTACGGCGAGCTCGGCGTTGGCAGCCGAGACCAGACCCTGGAGGAGTTCACCAACAAGATCGGCCAGGCGCCGCTCCACAACCACCCGGGCACGGTGTGGCGCTACGGCTACGGCATGGACGTCCTGGGCCGCCTGGTCGAGGTGATCTCGGGCAAGACCTTCGACGTGTTCCTGGAGGAGGAGATCTTCGCGCCGCTTGGCATGAAGGACACCGCGTTCTACGTGCGCCCCGGCACCGAGGACCGCCTGGCCGTGCTCTACACGCCCGACCGCGAGGCCGGCGACGGCACCGTCATGCGCTCCAGCGCGCCGCCGCAGGACTCCTATCTCAAGAAGCCGAAGATCTTCTACGGCGGCGCGGGCCTCGTCTCGACAACCACCGACTACTACCGGATGGTCCAGATGCTGCTCGACGGCGGCCGCTACGACGGCGGCCAGTTGCTGAGTCCGAAGTCCGTCAAGCTCCTGTCTTCCGACCACATCGGCGACATGCCACGCGTCGGCCGGTTGCTGAGGCCGGGCGACGGGTTCGGCCTCACCTTCCGGGTCGACATGAACCCGGGAATCAACGGCGCACTGGGTTCCCCCGGTGACTACAGTTGGGGCGGCGCCGCGGGCACCCGCTTCTGGATCGACCCCCAGGAGGAAATGGTCGCCGTGTTCATGATCCAGATCCTCCCCCACGCCGGCCTGACCTACGGCACGGAGTTCCGCAACCTCGCC
>WTGL01000077.1:0-693 GCA_011523565.1 Acidobacteriota bacterium | reverse complement strand
GCCGGCCGCGGGCGCCGGTCAGGCGCTCGTGCGCAACGTCTACATGTCGGTCGACCCGTACATGCGCGGACGGATGCGGGACATCAAGTCCTACACGCCGCCGTTCCAGATCGGCGTGCCGCTCGACGGCGGCGCCGTCGGGGTCGTCGAGGATTCGAACACGGACGCCCTCTCGCCCGGCGACCTGGTCTCGAGCCGCCTCGGCTGGCGCAGCCACTTCGCCGCCCCTGCGGCGGAGTTGCAGAAGATCGAAACCCATGGCGCCCCCCTTTCCGCCTTCCTCGGCGTCCTCGGCATGCCGGGCATGACCGCCTATGTCGGCCTGCTCGACATCGGAGAACCGAAGGAGGGCGAAACGGTGCTCGTCTCCGCCGCGGCGGGCGCGGTCGGCAGTCTGGTCGGCCAGATCGCGAAGATCAAGGGCTGCCGGGCGGTCGGCAGCGCCGGATCGGCCGACAAGGTCGCTCACCTGGTTTCCGACCTCGGCTACGACGCCGCCTTCGACTACCACGGCGACCTGAACCGCAACCTCGCCGACACCTGCCCGGACGGCATTGACGTCTACTTCGAGAACGTCGGCGGACCGACCCTCGAGGCCGTCCTGCTACACATGAACATGTTCGGACGGATCCCGGTGTGCGGAATGATCGCCCACTACAACGACGAGGAGCCGCGCCCGGGACCGCGGACCCT
>WTGL01000182.1:16149-19933 GCA_011523565.1 Acidobacteriota bacterium | reverse complement strand
CCTCGCCGCGCACTGGGAGATGTGGATGTTCGAGCAGGGCGGGATGAGCCCGCACCGGGCTCTCATTGCCGGCACGATCAACGGCGCCCGCTACATCGGCATGGAGGCCGACCTCGGCTCGCTCGAGGCCGGCAAGCTCGCCGACCTGATCGTCCTCGAGGAGAACCCGCTCGAGAACCTGCGGAGCTCCGAGCTGGTTCGCTACGTCATGGTCGGTGGCCGCATCTTCGACGCCCTGTCGATGAACGAGCTCGCCGGCGAGAAGGTGCAGCGCAAGCCGTTCTGGTTCCAGCGGTAGAGCCACCATGAAGCGGCTGGAGATCCGCCCCTACCGCGAGGCGGACGAAGACGCCGTCGTCGCCTTGTGGCACGAGTGCGATCTGGTCAGGCCCTGGAACGATCCGATCAAGGACATCGGACGCAAAGTACGGATCCAGCGGGAGCTCTTTCTAGTTGGATTCTCGAACGGCCTGCTGGTCGCAACCGTGATGGCGGGATACGAAGGCCACCGCGGTTGGGTCAACTATCTGGCCGTTGCCCCGGACAGCAGAAAGCGGGGATTCGGGCGGCTCCTGATGGACGAGGCCGAAGCACGGCTGCGCGAGATGGGCTGTCCGAAGATCAACCTGCAGGTCAGGAGATCGAACGCCGAAGCCGCAAGGTTCTACCGCTCGATCGGATACGCGGAAGACGACGTGCTGAGCATGGGCAAGCGGCTGACCGAGGACTGAGACGCATACGAAAACAAAGATCACGTCTCGACTGCGCCCACGGGGGTCGCCGTTGGAGGTTGGCACCGCTTGGTAGGACGGCTAGGCGCGCGACGCGACGCCGGCCCCGTTCAGCATGAGTTCGAGTCTTGGAAGCGGTGGGACATCGAGATCCTTCGGCAGCAAGTCTCGCCATTGGCCGCGCCGCTTGCGCACATTCAGCGGTCGCTCAAGACTACGAATCAACTCCGTTTCGAAGTCGAGCGCTTCCTTCCTGGTCAGACCGCCACCGGAGAATCGGAATTCCAACCGATGTCCCAAGAGGATACGTGCCCGAACACGGCGGTCAGCGAGGCCCTCACCCTTGAGATGTTCACGCAGCCGGTGCCATGCGCGCTCGGCGACTCCGACGTACGCTGAACCGTCCGTCCGGTCGCCGATCAAGTAGACGACGTGCGCGGGCGGTTCCTTGCCCACGCCGCGCATCGTGCCGGCCAATACTCGCGCCGTATGAAGGTCCAGCCACGCGCCGATGCGTCTTGCATCCGTGCAGGCCGCTCGCCCGGCCCTGCCGAGCAACGGGAGCGAGTGGTTCAAAGGCTCATCTGAGCCCATGAAACAACCGCCTCCGCCATCTCCACTGCTCTCGCGTGCTCATGCGGTGTAACCGGACTCTCGGTGCCGGGATACCGAGTCGCCCAGGCGTACTGCGAAAGCGCCTCTGCGATCATCACGGCCTTGATCGCCTTCTCCGCCGCCTGCTGGGCGTCGAAGCACAGATCCTCGAGGTAGACGGTCGGCTTCGACTCCCTGGCGAGTGCCAAGTTGCTCCTGGCGCGGTTCATCCATTCCCGTGGATCATCCGGCGGGAAGCGTTCAGGCGGCTTCATAAACGACTCTGCCCTCCCGCAAGGCCGGTTTGATCACGAGCGCATGACTGTCCTTGTAGCGCTTCACGTCCTCGGGAGTGACCATGACGGCGTCCACAGCCGCTCCGACACCGTGCAGCCGCCGGTAGATCCTGCCGGTCAGACCGCGCAGATTCGAATCGTCCTTGATGATGAGCAGGTCAACATCGCTGTGCGGACCCATCTCGCCCCGCGCCGCCGAGCCGAAGAGGATGATCCGCTCGGGTTCAGCGACCTCGACTACGCGGCGGATGATCTCGTCGAGTGTCTCTTGGTCGACCATTCCCTCTAACCTCCGATTGCAGGGAGCCTACCGTGTTGGCTCCGACACCAGACTCCTTGTCCGACACCTCGACGTCGGCGAGTGTCTCTCGCCAACGGCCGAACCCGCGTCAGACCCGAGCCAGCAGGTCGGCGAGGGCCTCGTCCGTGGTCGCGGCGCCGCCGCGGTCGGGGGTTCGAGGGCCAGCCGCCCGATGCTCGGCGAGGGCCTCCTCGATGCGCGCCGCGGCGTCGCCGAGACCGACCCGCTCGAGGAGCAACGCGGCGGCGGACACGGCGGCGATCGGATTCGCGGTTCCCTGCCCGGCGATGTCGGGAGCGCTTCCGTGAACCGGCTCTGCCAGGCAGAAGCGCTCGCCGCAGTTGGCCGAGCCGACGACGCCCAGGCCTCCGACGAGGGCGGCGCCGGCGTCGCTCAGGATGTCACCGTAGAGATTCGGCGCGACGATCACGTCGTAGCGCTCGGGCTCCAGGATCAGGCGGTAAACCATCGAATCGACGAGCTGCTCCTCGACTTCGATCTCCGGGAAGCCGGCCGCGACGTCGAGCGCCGTCTCGCGGAACAGGCCGTCGCTCAGGCGGAGGACGTTCGCCTTGTGGACGACGGTGAGCCGGGGTGGGTTGCCGCATTGGACGGCCCGAGTGACGGCCAGCTCGCAGGCGAAACGGACGATCCGTTCCGTTGCTCGGCGGCTGATCACACGCTCTGCGATGGCCACCTCGCCTTCCCTGTCCCAGCGTTCCCGGCCAGCGTACAAACCTTCCGTGTTCTCACGCACGACGACGGCATCGACGGCGCCGCTCCTGAGCGGCCGCAAGTTCGCATAGAGGTCCAGACGTCGCCGGAGTTCGACGATTGGGCTGCGGTACCCATCCACAGCGTGACTCGGTGACGAAACGGCGCCGAACAGGGCGCCGGCGCAGTTCTCCAGGATCTCGACCGTGGCCTCGGGGAGGGCGCGACCGGTGCGCTCGAAGGTCCGCCAGCCCATCTCGGCCTCGACCCACTCGATGCGGTCGCCACCGACACCGTCGACCACCCGCACGGCAGCGTCCACAACCTCCGGGCCGATGCCGTCTCCGCCGATACGGGCAAGGCGGACCGGCGCCAACGCCGAATCGTCGCCGGTCGGTGCCACCGCTCGCCTACCCCGCCAGCCGCCGCTTCGTCTGCTCGATCAGGCCGCCGGCCGCGATCATCGACCGGACGGCCGGGCTGAAGGGTGCGAAGCCAAAGTTCGTCCCGCCATGGCGGATCACCGATCCATCGAGATCGACCTCGACTTCGGCCCCCTCCTCCAGCACATCGACCGCCTCCGGGCAGACGATCGCGAGCAGGCCGTTGTTCAGCGCGTTGCGGTAGAAGATGCGGCCGAAGCTGCGCGCGACCACCGCGCCGACGCCGGCGTAGCGCAGGCAGACCGCGGCCTGCTCGCGGCTCGATCCGCAGCCCCAGTTCCAGCCGGCTACGATCACGTCGCCGGGCCGCACGCGCCCGACGAACGTCGGATCGAGGTCTTCCAGCGCGTGGGGCGCGACCTCCTCGGGCCGGCTCTTCGTGTAGGTGTAGCGGCCGGGGAAGATGACGTCCGTGTTCACGTGGTCGCCGTAGCGGAAGACGCGGCCGCGGAAGGGTCGAGCGACATCGACCGGGCCGTTCACTCGGCCACCTCCCGCGGATGCACGATCCGCCCGGCGACGGCGCTCGCCGCGACGACGGCCGGCGAGGCGAGGTAGATCTCCGAACCCCGGTCCCCCATCCGGCCCTGGAAGTTCCGGTTCGCGCTGGAGATGCAGACCTCGCCCGGGGCCAGCACGCCGAGATGGTTGCCCATGCAGGGGCCGCAGCCCGGAGTCCCAAAGACGGCGCCGGACGCGGTCAGG
>WTGL01000182.1:11637-16139 GCA_011523565.1 Acidobacteriota bacterium | reverse complement strand
GGCCTCGTTCCACACCTCGCTGGAGGCCGGCACGATGACCATCCGGGTGCCCGGCGCCGTACGCCGTCCGGCCATCACCCGATGGACCGCCCCTAGATCCTCCAGCCGGCCGTTCGTGCAGGTTCCGATGAACGCCTGGTCGACCCGCACCGAGTCAAGCTGGCCGACCGCGACCGTGTCGTCGACCTGGTGAGGCCGCGCCACCCGGGGCTCGACGGCCGCCAGATCGAGCACGTGCTCGGCCGAATACGCGGCACCGGGATCGGGACAGAGCGCCCTTCTCTCCAGCCGCGCCGCGACCGCCTCCACCGCTTCACCGGGTTCCGTCCCGCGACCCGTGCGACGCCCGGGACGCGTCAGCAACCGTTCGGCCAAGTACCGGAAGACGTCCTCGTCCGGCGCCATGTACGCGTTCTTCGCTCCCATCTCGGCCATCATGTTGACGAGCGCCGCGCGCGAGTCGAGGCTCAGGTTCGCAATTGCCGGCCCCTCGAACTCGACGCTGCGGTAGAGCGCGCCATCCGCGCCCAGATCGCCGATCAGGGTCAAGGCCACGTCCTTGGTCGTCACCCACTCGCCGAGCGCGCCCTCGAGCCGGATCCGGACCGACTCCGGCACCCGAAGCCATAGTTCGCCGGTCGCCCAGAGCACCGCCATCTCGCTGCGGCCGACGCCGGCGCCGAACGCGCCCAGCCAGCCGAAGTGCGGCGTGTGGGAATCCGAACCCAGGATCAGGTCTCCCGGCAGCACCACCGCCTCCTCGCAAAGCACCTGGTGGCAGATGCCGCGCCCGACCTCGAAGAAGTGGCCGATGCCCTGCTCGGCAACGAAGGCGCGTACCTCGGCGTGGTTCCGGGCGTGGCGCACGGTCGGCGCCGGCACGGCGTGGTCGAGGGTGACCGCCATGCGCTCGGGGATCGCGACCCGCGCCTGACCGAACTGCCGCCAGATCTCGGCGATCGGCGCCGTGTTGTCATGACTCAAGGCAATGTCCGGCCGCGCGTCGACGATCTCGCCGACCGCGACCGACTCGTGGCCGCTGGCTCGGGCCAGCGCCTTCTGCGCGAAGGACCGGGCCATGTCGGCCGGCCGACCGACCTCGGTCATCCGGCAGCTCCCGCCACCGCAGGCAGCAGCTCCGCCGTGTGGTACTCGCGCAGCAGGGCGTCGACGTCCGACAGGCTGAGCGGTTTCTCATCGGCCAGTGCCTTGATGTGGGCCGTGATTTCCTTGATCTGCGCATCGCTCAGTTCGAGCCGCAACTGCTCGACGCGGGACTTGATCGCGTTCCAGCCGGTAAGGCGGTGGGCCACGTGGACGTAGCGGTCGAGTCCGAAGTCGGCCGGGTCCAGAATCTCGTAGGTCGACGGATCGTTGAGGATCGCCTTGGCGTGAATGCCCGCCTTGTGAGTGAACGCCGTGTAGCCGGTGATGTAGTTATTGAACGGCACGTCGATCTCGACCAGGGAGGCGACGTGGTTCTCAATCTCGCGCAGGAGCGGCAGGTCGTAGCGGGCGCGTACGCCTTCGGGATCCTCGGCGTAGAGACGGGCGACCAGCCCGCCGAGCGGCGTGATGCCGTTCCGCTCACCGATTCCGAGCACGGAGGTGTCGACGTGGGTCGCGCCCGCCTCCAGCGCGCAGAACGCATTGGCGACCGCGCAACCGGTGTCGTTGTGGCCGTGGAACTCGATGTCGCAGTCGACTTCCCGGCGCAGCCGCCGCACCAGGTCGTAAACCTGCCTGGGGCTCGCGATGCCCACGGTGTCGGCGACGCCCACGCGGTTCACGCCGACCGCGTTCACGGCTCGATAGGCCCGGACCAGATCGTCGAGGTCGCTCCTGAAGGAGTCCTCCGTGCTGAAACGGACCTCGACATCGTGCGACCGGATGTACTCGACCACCTCGACCGCCGTCTCGATCACCTGCTCCATGCTCTTGCCGTGGGAGTACTCCCGCAGGTAGCGGGAAGTGCCGAACACGACGTCGATCCCGTCGACGCCGGTCTCGAGCGCCAGCCTGGCGTCGTCCAGATGGCATCGCGTATGGGTCAATACCCTGGCGGCCGAGAAGTGTCGCTGCGGGTCTCTAGGCGATGGGCACCCAGTCCTGAAGTCGGGGCTTCGCGCCCCGCTTGCGCAGGGGCTTGACCAGAGACGAAGCGACTGTCGAGTGAGTCATGGGAGCGCGGATTGTGCGCGCTGGGCGCCGGCGTGTCAAGCCGAACGGGGAAGCCGGGCGATGCACCACAGGCGTCAGAACAGCTCCTGGAGCTCCTCGAAAGCCTGTCTTGCCTTCGCGATGTGCGCGTCCGCGTCCCCGCCCAGACCACCTCCCAGGGTGCGGAGGCAAAGATGGGTCAACCCCTTCCCGCGCCAGCCCCGGACACGGTCCTGCCACTCGTGCTCGCGCGGCCCGACCACCGCCACGCCAGCCTCCGTGCCGATGGCCTTCGGGTCGCGGCCGGCGGCATGGGCGGCCGCGTTGATTTCCGCTGAGAGGTCGTCGAAGTCCTCCGGCGAGCAGAGAACGAACCAGCCGTCCGCCTGCCGGCCGATCCGCTCGCGAATCCGCCGCACCGGCAACCCCCGGGCGCCAATCCAGATCGGGATCGGCCGCTCCGGCAGCGGATCGATGCCCGTTCCCGACACGTTGTCCCAACGGCCCTTGAACTCGACCGCCGGTTCCGTCCACAACCGCCGCAGCAGCTCGATCTGCTCCTCGCAGCGGGCGCCGCGGGTGCGGAAGTCCTGACCGAGCGCCCGATACTCCGCTTCGCTGCCACCGACGCCGACGCCGAGCCGCACGCCGCCCCTCGACAACCGGTCGAGACTCGCCATCTGCTTCGCGAGCAGCACGGTCTGCCGCGACGGTGTGACGATCACCGAGGGCACGAGTTCGATCTTCTCCACCACCGCGGCGACATAGGCCAGCATGACCAGGGGCTCGTGCAGATGCCCGCTCTTCGGCCGCGCGACCAGATCCGGCACCCGCAGGTGCGTGTAGCCGAGTTCATCGGCTGCCTGCGCGAACGCCTTGACGGCCCCAAGGTCGTCCCTGAGTTCACGGACGGGGAGTGAAATGCCGACTCTCATCGTGGATTCTCCGTTGTGGTTCATCCGAACGGCGCGCGATCGTAGCTGAACCGGACGGACCGCGCCGTTATGCTCCGGCACCGCCGAGCCCTCGCTCGATGGTTCTTCCACGCCGCGATGACCGACCCGCAACAGATCTGGACGGCCACCGTCCTGCCGGAGTGGATCGACCACAACGGCCACATGAACGCGGGCTACTACCTGGTCGCGTTCGACGACGCGACCGGTCCGTGGACCGCGTTCCTGGGGATCGACCAGACCTACCGCAAGTCGAAGCGGCGCTCCACGTTCTCGATCGACAGCCACCTCACCTGGCTGCGGGAGCTACCCGAGAACGCGCCGATCGTCATCGAAGCGGAGTTGCTCGGCTACGACGACAAGAAGTACCACACCTTCATGCGCATGCTCCACGCCGAAGAGGGCTATGTGGCTGCCACCCACGAGTTGCTGAGCATCCACATCGACCTGGACACCCGGCGCAGCACACTCTTTCCACCGGAGATCCACGAACGCTTCGAAGAGGTTCTGAGGACCCAGCGCCGGATCGCCGGGCCCGATGACGTGGGACGTGTGATCCGGACCAAGCCCTGGCCGCCGAACACGCCGTCCTGACTCTCGGCTACCATGCCGGCCATGACCATCCACGACGACTCCAGCGACTCCGACACACCGATGACCCGCCGCACCCTGATCGCCGGTTCGGCCGTAGGCGCCGCCGCGCTGACCGCGAAGTCAGGCGCCGCGGCCGCTGCCGAGCACGACAGCCCGAACTGGCCCGCGCCGAACTACGTGCGGTCGAACGGCGGCCTCAGAATGGCCGTCTACGAGGCCGGAGCCGAGGGCGTGCCGGTCGTCCTCAGCCACGGCTTCCCGGAACTCGCCTACTCCTGGCGCCACCAGTTGCCGGCACTTGCCGCGGCCGGCTTTCGCGCCCTGGCGCCGGACCAGCGCGGGTACGGCAACACCCAGCGGCCGCTCCTGATCGAGGCCTACAACATAGGCGAGCTCTGCGCCGACCTGGTCGGACTGCTCGATGCCCGCGGCATCGAGAAGGCGGTGTTCGTCGGCCACGATTGGGGCGGCGGCGTGGTCTGGGCCATGCCGAGATTGCACTCGGACCGCGTTCTCGGCGTGGTCGGCGTGAACACCCCAACGGGTCCCCAGCCGCCGCAACCGCCGGTCGAGATCCTCCGCCGCGTCCGCGGCGAGGACAACTACGTCGTCGCCTTCCAGGAGCCCTACAAGGCAGAAGAGGTTCTCGAAGCGGACACCGAGAAGAGCTTCCGCACGTTCATGCGCCGCGGCTCGTGGGACGCCGAAGAGTTCAACAAGCTTCCGGCGGACGCCCCGGAACGGAAGTTCCAGTTGCTCGAGATCATCAAGCACGGTACGGCTGACGACCTGCGG
>WTGL01000182.1:0-11627 GCA_011523565.1 Acidobacteriota bacterium | reverse complement strand
ACGATCGAGGACTGCGGCCACTGGACCCAGCAGGAGAAGCCCGAGGAGTTCAACCGGGTGCTGATCGACTGGCTGAAGGCGACGTTCGCGTAGCGGTTGCCGGGGCTCTTCAGCCGAGCAACACGTCCTTTCCTCGACCCGCAATGAACATCGCCGAGATCCGTCGGGGGCTGACAGCCCATGAGCCGAGGCTCCTCCCGCCGACCGCGTTCGAGGCCAGTGTGGCGATGGTGCTGCGCCCGTCGGCCGCCGGGGCGGAAGCCCTGCTCATCGAGCGGTCGAAGAAACCGCGGGACCCGTGGTCGGGCCAGATGGCGTTTCCCGGCGGCCGGCTCGACGACGACGACCGGGATCTGCGGCACACCGCCGAACGGGAGACCGAGGAGGAGGTCGGCCTGTCTCTCGACGGCGCCCGCCTGGTCGGTCGGCTCGACGATCAGACCGGCCAGCGGGCCGGCCAGGGCCGGCAGCTCCGGATCGCGGCCTTCGTGTACGAGCTGGCGGCCGGGACCGGCAACGACCTGGTGCTGAACTACGAGGTCGCCGAGGCCCTCTGGGTGCCGCTTGTGTGGTTCGAGGATCCCGCCCGGGTCATCGACTATCGCCACCCGCCCTACCCCGAGGTCAGCTTCCCCGGCGTCGTCGTCGGCGACCCGGAACGGCACATCGTCTGGGGTCTGACCTTCCGGTTCCTTGCCGCCTTCTTCGAGATCCTCGACCGGCGCTTCCCGGCGGAACGATAGGAGCGGCTCAGTCCACGATCCCCAGGTACTCGCGCTTCGACCAGCCCCTCTGGCCGTCGGGCAGTTCGATGCGGACCCACTCCGGGCGCTGCTCGACGATCCGCACCTCGGTGCCGGCGTGGAGACGGAAGCGGACGACCGAACCTTCACCGGCGGCAGCGTGGAGGTCGATCTCCTGCGGCAGGACGACGGCGATGCTGGGCGCGAAGGCCGCGTGGGCGACAAGCGAGCCGCCCAGAGCGAGCACGCCAAGGAGCAGACAGACCGAGGACCAACGGAGCACTTCCGAAGCGCGCCGGTAGAGACGCACGGCGAGCACGATCCAGAACGCCGCGCCGATCACCACGACGCTTCGGAGGAGCTCGACCGGCGCCAGACTGTAGTGCCAGAACAGCAGCGTCCGCAACAGCACCGGCGGTTCGGGCGGAGCTATCTCGTCGCGGGCACTGCGGCGAGCGAATGCCAGGTTGGCCAGAGCATCCTCATCCCGCGGCAGCAGCCGCAGCGAACGCCGGTACGACGCGATCGCCCGTCCCAGTTCGCCGGCGCGCAGGTAGGCGTTCCCGAGGTTGTAGTGGAGGTGACCGTTGTCGACCCCCATCTCCCGCATCTCGCGGTAGAGGGCAACCGCCTGCGCGAAGTCGCCCGCCTCATATGCAGCGTTGCCGTTGACCCAGAGTTCGGCCGGTTCCGGGGCCCCCTCCGCTTCGGCCGCCGACCGGGCTTCGGTGACCACAGGCAGATCCTCGTCCTGGGCGAATCCCGGGACCGCCGGGGCCACGCCGAACACGACGAAGAGCGCCAGACTTCTCATGACCTCCGTCCCCGGATCTGCCTGTCGATCGTCCTGATCAGATCACTCAGACCTTCGGTGCTGGTCTCCGCCGCCAGCCCCCCGCCGCCGGCCACCGCCGCCAGACCGTACTGGGCGGCCTCGAGTCGCTCGAGCTGCGTCCGGCAGCGCGCCGCCACGGCGCCGTCCACGCCAGCCTGCACCAGCGCGGTCTCGGCCTCCGACGGCGTCAGGGCGGACCCCTCCAGGCCCAGCTTGTCGCCGACGTAGCGGCGCACGATCCCGGAGGCCTCCGCCGCCGAACCGGGCCCCACGCCGGAACGGACCTTCCTGGAGGCGGACAGAGCGTCGCGCAGCGCCCTCTGGCGCCGGCGCAGTGTGCTGTCGGCGGCGTAGCGTCGTTCGCGCCGGTGGTGCGTCAGCAGTGCCAGGTACATGAAGGGCGGCAACACGCCGAAAACGAACCACACCCAAAGTCGCCACCCCTGCGGCGCGGCCGAAACGATGCCGGCTGCCGCCCGTCGAATCGGCAGGATGTCGTCAGCGAGGATCCGCACCGCGACCTTGCCCGTGGTCGGCGCCAGGGACTCGGTGAGCATCAACTCCTCCTCGCCCTCGGCCGGCACCACTTCCAGGTCGATGCGGCCCGTCGACCGGGTCGCGTACTCGCCAAGCTCCGGATCGAAGTAGACGAGATCGATCGGCGGGATGTCGAGGGGGCCGGCCACCAGCGGGACCAGGGCCCGCCGGAACACCTTGCGCCCGGCAAGCCGGCGTCCGCTGCGGTCGATGTTCGCGTCCGGCTGATCCGGATAGATCTTGAACGCGGGCAGCTCCGGGAAACCGGGTTCGGACAGGAGCTGCACGTTGCCGGTACCCCCGACCTGCACCTCGAGGGTGGCCGACTGCCCCACCTGCAGCTCGCGCCTGCTCAGTTGTGCCCGGATGTCGAAGTCTCCCACCAGCCCGTTCCAACCGTCCGGAGCCGGCGGCAGCGCCCGTACGTCGAGAGTCAAGGGCTCCGTGAGGAGGTACTTGGTAGCCCAGCGCCCTCCCCCTCCGAGCAGATCGTCGAAGTCGTCGAAGATGCTGCGCCTCCTGGTCGGGCGGCGGGCCTGCTCGACCTGCACCTCCACGCGGAGCTGGGTCTGCGGCAGGACCAACTCGCCGGAGCGCTGCAGAAAGAGCGCCTTCCGCACCTCGTTCACCGAGTACTGGACTCCCTCCATCGTCGCCTGGAACTGACGTACCTCACCGAGGTCCTCGACCACCACGTCGTTGCCGAAGTCCATCGACTCGATCGACCCCTGCCCCACCGGCACGCGGCTGTAGAACCTCCACGTGTAGATCACCTGCTGGCCCTGCCACGGCTGATCCGTCGACACGCTCGCGGTGACGAACAGATCCCTGTCCCGCTCATCGCCCTGGTCCTCGGCCGCGGCAACCTGGATCGTGAACGGCTGGCTCTTCACCTCCACACCGTCGATCACCGCGGTCGCGGCTCCGACATCGAATGTGCCCGCCCGGGTCGGGATCAGCAGGTAGTTGTACGACGTGCTGTTGCTGACCCTGAAGTTGTCGATCTGGGTGCTGCGGTGCTGGCCGCGCGAGACGACACGGAAGTCAGGCAACTCGGGCAATCGCGGCGGTTCGTCGGGCGACCCGTCGATCCTGACCGTCATGTAGATCTGGTTGCCCAGCGCAACCTGATTGCGGTCGACCGTGACCTGGATTCCTCCGTCACTCTGCGCACCTGCGGCGGTCACCCATGGCAGGACGGCGACCGCACAGCACAGCACGGCGGACCAGCCGCGAGCCACGGCCGGCCTCGACAGCCCGAAGTGCCCTCTCGGGGAGTTCATCGCGCTACCAGTCCTTCGCCTGCCGGCTGGTGCGCCCGCGCTGGCCACGGCGCTGCGGGTCGAGGCGTCCCTCTTCCAGCACCTGCAGATAACGCTCGGCCTCCTCCGGCGTCATGCCCTGCGGCCGTTCCTGCGGGCCGCCCTGGCCACCCTGGTCCGGGCCCTCGCCCTCGGGTGGTGAGTCCGCCGCGTCGGAGCCCTCGGGATCCTGGCCATCCTGCGACTCGGGGTCCTGCGACGGGTCCTGGCCGCCACGATCCTGCTGCTGGTCTTCGGGCTGCTCGCCCCCGTCCTGGCTCGGGTCCTGCGGCTGCTGCTCGGCGCCTTCCTGGCTCTGCTCCTCCTGATCCTGTTCGTTCTGATCCTGGTGCTGTTCGTTCTGGTCCTGGTTCTGCTGCTGCTGTTGCTGCCGCTTCTTCAGCTCCTCACGCACGAACTCCAGATTGAACTTCGTGTCCAGGTCGTCCGGATTCACCTCCAGGGAAGCCATGTAGAGGTCGATCGCCTCTCCCAGCCTGTCCTGCCGGTAGGCGCTGTTGCCGAGGTTGTAGAGCGCCTCGGCCCGGAGCGCATCGTCGCCGGTGGCCGCGGCGCGGAAGAACTGGGCGTCGGCGGCATCGAAGTCGTTCAACTTGTAGTGCGCCGCGCCGACGTTGAGACTCACTTCCGGGTCGTCCGGCTCTCTGGTCTGCCGGTCCACGAAGCCTTCGAGAGCCTGGGTATAGGCGCCGGCGTCGAAGGCCTCGTACGGCGAGGAGTACTCGACCGGCGGCGAAGTCTCCGCTGCCGCCGGGAGGGACTCCGTGGCTTGCTGCTGCGCGCGCGCCCCGTCGGGCAGCGAGAGGAACCAGGCGAGACAAAGGGCCGAGGCGACCGTCACTCTGCGGCGCCGCAATCGATCGCTGATCAGGGGCTCCAGCATCAGAGCCGCCAATGCCAGGACCAGCAGCCACTGGAAGCGCTCCTGCCAGCGCTGGCGACGGCTGGAACCGAGCTCCTGATCCTCCAGTTGCGCCTTGATGCCCTGGGCGTAGATCTGCTCCAGATCCACATCGCCGGTCACCGAGCGGACGTACCGGCCACCCGTGGTCAGGGCGATCCGCTGCAACGCCGCCTCGTCCAGCCGGCTGAGGATGATCTCGCCGCGACGGTCCGTCCGGAAGCCGCCCCCCTCCCTGGGAATGGGTGCCCCTTCGTCGCGCCCGATGCCGATCGCGAACACCCGCACGCCGGCCGCGGCGGCGGTCTCGGCGACGTCCTGCGCCTCGCCCAGATGATCCTCGCCGTCGGTGATGAGAATCACCGCCCGCGACTGCCGCGATCCGACCGAGGCGACCCGCTCGAACGCCTCGAGCGACACCCGGAGCGCCTCACCGATCGCGGTGCCCTTGGTCGGAATCAGATCCGGATCCATGGCCTCCAGGAAGAGAGCGGCCGCCGAGTAGTCGAGCGTCAGCGGCAGTTCCAGGAAAGCAGCGCCGGCAAAGGCCACCAGCGCGATGCGGTCGCCCTCCAGGCGTCCGAGCAGGTCGGCGATTTCTCGCTTGGCGCGCTCGAGGCGGCTGAGTTCGCCGCCCGTCTCCGCGTCCCGCACCAGCATGGAATCCGAGACGTCGAGAGCGACCACGATGTCGACGCCCTCGCGGTGCACCTCCTCCCAAACGAAGCCCCACCGGGGCTGAGAGAGCGACGCCACCAGTGCGAGCACCGCGACGAGCACGAGGAACGCCTTCAGACGCCGGCGCGGCCGGCTGACTCCGGCGACCAGAGCCGGCAGCATCTCCGGCGACGCGAAGCGCCCGAGCAGACGGCTTCGGGTGCGGAATGCGTAGATGTAGAAGAGCAGCAGTCCGGGCCCCAGCCACAGCAGCCAGAGCGCATCCGGCCGGCCGGTGCGGACCTCGCAACCGACCACGAGGAACGCGATCGGCAAGAGCGCCAGGAGCGACCGGCACCTGCGCGCGCCGCCGAGCGGGGCTGGATTCGGCCTTGTCCGGTTGGCCGTCACGGCAGCTTCCTCAGGCGGGTGTCGAGCAGCACCACTTCGAGCAGGAGCAGGAACACCGCCGGCGCCACGAGCCAGGCGAAACGCTCCTCGTACTCCATGAACGACTCCTGGGTGATCTCGGTCTTCTCGAGTTCGTCGATCCGTTCGTAAATCGTCTCCAGGCCCTCGACGTCCTCGGCCCGGAAGTACGCCCCGCCGGTGACGGTCGCCATCCGCCGGAGAGTGTCCTCGTCGATCTCGACATCCTCATAGACGACCCGCGGGCCGAACCGCGTCTCGACCACGATCGGCGCCTGTCCGCGGGTTCCGACGCCGATCGTGTAGAGCTTCACGCCAAGCGCGGCGGCGGCCTCGGCGGCCCGCAGCGGCGTCAGGGCTCCGGCGTTGCTGCGGCCGTCCGTCAACAGGACCGCTACCTTCGACTCGGCTTCAGAGTTGCTGAGGCGTTTGGTCGCGACCCCGACGGCCGATCCGATCGCCGTCGCGTCTCCCGCCATGCCGATCTCGAGCTGCTCGAGGAAGGTCGCGGCGATGCCGTGATCCAGCGTCAAGGGACACTGTGTGAAGGCCTCCGCACCGAAGACGACGAGGCCGATGCGGTCGTTCGGTCTGGCTGCAATGAACGTCTCGACAACGTCCTTCGCCACCTCCAGGCGGTCCCTGCGGCGACTCAGTGAGCGCTCGTGGGCGTCGAGGTCGAGCGCCCTCATCGATCCCGAGGTGTCGATCACGAGCACGATGTCGATACCTTCGGTGCTCACCTCGGTGAGTGCACGGCCCGTCTGCGGGCGCATCACGGCGAGCAGCACCAGGGCCACGACGACCAGACGCAGCGCCGACACGAGGCGACGGGCTGTCGGCGCGCCCGAGCGCGCCGACTGACGGGCATGAACGAGAGACGAGTAGGACACGGCCGCTCTGCCCGCAGCCTTGCCTCCCACGGAGGCCCTCCTTCCCACCGAGGCCCTCTTTCCCGTGCCGAAGGGGCGGTGCACCCGCAGGTGACGCCAGCGCGGACGAAGCCACCAAAGCAGCGCCCAGATCACGTAGAGCGGCAGGAGCACCCAGAGCCAGCGGACATCGGCCAACAGCAGTTGCTCGTTCATGCGGCCTTTCCCCTGTGGTCAGGCGCCGCCGCATGTTCCTCCGCACCGGCTCCATCCTCGTCCCCGTCGTCCATGACCGGCCTGGTGGCCTGGACGAAGCCGAGAGCCTGCTCGTAGGTGCGGTCGATCTCCTCGGGACCGGGGAGATGAGCCGCGAACTTGACCTGGTCCGTCGCCAGGAGGAACCGCTCCAGGCGCCGCGTCTGGACGGGATCGAGCCGGATCGCGATCGGCGCGGGCTCAGCCAGTCGACTGAGGATCTCCTCGGTCGTCAAATCGGTCGCGTTCAGGCCGAAGCGGCCTTCGATGTAGGCCCGCAGGACGGCCGAAACGGCGAAGTAGTAGCGGCGCAGTTCCCGCAGGTTCGAGAAATCGGTGCGCCGCAGCCGCTCCAGCTCCTGGATCGCCAACTCGTAAGGTGGAACCCGGGGCGTCGCGGAGGAAGCGTCGCCACGCTCCTGGCGCCGGCGCCACCACCAGGCCGCTGCCGCCAGTGCGAGAACCGCCACGGCGATCCCCAGCCACAACAGCCAGGGTCGGCCGGGCTCGACCCTCCTGAGCGGCTTGATGTCGCGGATATCGGTCACTTCGGTGCCATTCGCCGGCAACACGGATTCGACTTCGACCGGGATCTCCGGCGTCGCGAGGTCGCCGGTGACGCCAGCGGCGCCGCCATACGTGGCGGAGAGCGCCGGCAGCACATAGGAACCGACCAGGTCGGCGCGGAGCGTGAACCAGCGACGCTCGACGATCCGGCCCGAAGCCAGGGTCTCGGGCGGATCCTGGCCGAGATCGACGATGCGGAAACCCGCGATTCCCGTTCCGGGATCGGCCAGGTCGACGCTCACATCCGGCTCGCGCTCGACTTCCACCTCGTACGTGATCAGGTCACCCGTCGTCGCGGTCGCCCGGTCAACCGCGGCCCGCAGCTCGGCGGGCGGCTTCGGCGGCCCGGCCACGTCGGCCGCCCCGCAGGCGAGCGCGAAAGGCAGAACGAGCACGGCCAAGGAACAAGACCGCACGTCTACACCCGCACCGTCGGCGCCATCCGCCCGCCCGATGACGGGCGCGCGGACTGGTTCGCGGTTGGCACGGAGACGCGCCAACCGGGTTCGCGAGCCCGCAGGTAGCGAACGATCGGCTCGATCCACGGCCGATCGGCCCAGACCTGGATCTCGCCGACGCCCGCCTGGCGAAACTGCTCCGAGCGCCGCGCCAGATCCTCCCTCGCCAGCCGCACGAAGCTCTCCGCGACCCGCCGGCTCGCCGTGTCGATGACCATGGTGTCCCCGGTCTCGGCGTCCTCGAGTTCGATCAGGCCCATCCGCGGCAGGCTGACCTCGCGCTGGTCGAGCACGCGGATCGCGGTCAGGTCGTGACGGCGAGCCGCGACCCGCAGGCGTTCGGAGAAACCCTCATCCAGAAAGTCCGAGATGACGAAGCCCACCGACCGTCGCGGCACCACGCGACCCAGGTAGTCGAGGGCACCGTCGAGATCGGTGCCGCGGCCGGTGGGGCGAAAACTCAGGACCTCACGGATCACCCGCCAGACGTGGGAGCGCCCCTTCTTGGGCGGGATGAAGTGCTCGATCCGGTCCGAAAAGATGATCATGCCGACCCGGTCGTTGTTCTGGATCGCGAGGTAGGCGAGCACCGCGGCAACCTCGGCTACCACTTCCCGCTTCTGCTTCCCGGCGGTGCCGAAGGCGCCCGAAGAACTGACATCCACGATCAGCATGACCGTCAGTTCGCGCTCCTCGCGGTGTTCCTTGACGAATGGACTCGACATCCGGGCCGTCACGTTCCAGTCGATGTGGCGGATGTCGTCCCCCGGGGCGTACTCCCTTACCTGTTCGAACTCCATGCCCCGGCCCTTGAAGGCGCTGTGGTACTCGCCCGCCAGGGCGTCCGTCACGAGGCGCTGAGTACGGAGCTGGATCGTCTTGATCCGCGCCAGCAACTCAGGCGAGAGGGTCGCCTCCCTGCGTTCCCGCTCCGCTGTTTCCTGACGCCGGAAGAACCACATCGATCGCGCTCCAGAGCGACCTCAGGGAACGTCGACAGTGCCCATGATCTCCTGGATCAGATCGTCCGAGCTGAGATCCCGCGCCTCCGCCTCGTACGAAACCAGCACGCGGTGCCGGAGCACATCCGGACCGACCGTCTTGACGTCCTGGGGCGTAACGTAGGCCCGGCCGGACATCAGCGCCTGCACGCGGGCGGCGGCGGCGAGGTAGATCGTGGCGCGAGGCGACGCTCCGTACTCGATCAGCGGCTCCAGACGTTCCAGCCCCACGTCCGCCGGCTCCCTCGTCGCGAACACGAGGTCGACGATGTACTCCTCGACCTTGGGATCCAGGTAGATCGAGTCGGCCACCCCGCGCGCGCGGCGGATGTCGTCCGGGCTCACGACCGCATCGACGGCGGGCCGCTCGCGCCGGGCCATCCGGCGCATGATCTCCCGCTCTTCCTCCCGGCTCGGGTAGTCCACGCGCAACTTGAGCATGAACCGGTCGACCTGGGCTTCCGGCAGCGGGTAGGTGCCCTCCTGTTCGATCGGATTCTGGGTCGCTAGGACCAGGAACGGATCCGGCAGGTCGAAGGTCTCGTCGCCCAGCGTGACCTGCCGTTCCTGCATCGCCTCGAGCAGCGCGCTCTGGACCTTGGCCGGGGCCCGGTTGATCTCGTCCGCGAGCAGGAGGTTGGTGAAGATCGGCCCCTGCTTGACCTGGAAGTCGTGCTGATCCATCCGGTAGATCTGGGTGCCGAGGAGATCGGCCGGCAGCAGATCGGGCGTGAACTGAATGCGCGAGAAGCCCGTCTCGACCGCCAGGGAGAGCGTCTTGATCGCGGTCGTCTTGGCCAGGCCCGGGATGCCCTCGATCAGGACGTGTCCGTCCGCGATCAGGGCCATCAGCAGGCGGTCGATCATGTAGGACTGGCCGACGATGACCTTGCCCACCTCCGCACGAACCCGCTGCAACAGGTCGGCCTGGCTCGCGATCTCGATCCGGAGCTCATCGCTGACGCCGGGTGCTACGGCAGGGGCAACGGGCGGCGCCACCTGGGGTGCCGCCGGCGGGTCGGAGGGAACGGTCTCGCGGGTGTCCACAGTCATCTCGGTCGGATCTGTAACGGTCATTCAAACCCGTCGCTCGCCTCGGTTCTTCCCGAGCCGGCGCAGACCCCAAAACTCTATCCGAGCCGAACAGCGAAGGACGACGGAGGGGTGCGGTCGGGGATGGTGGCGGCGGCGTCAGATGCCGGACATCTGGCCGCCATCAGTCGTCGACCCGTCCAGGTGGTCGCAACAGTTGATCCGGGTCGCCCGCCACGGCGCCCGATTCTCGACCTGGGTGACCGAGGTGTTGCCCCAACGATCGGGCTGCTCCAGGCCGTCGCCAAGACTCAGGTGAAAGAGCGCCAGAGAGTGGCAGACGAGGCCGTGGGTCACGAAGACGCTGTCACCGCCGGTCTCCCGGGCCAGCTCGCGAATCCTGGCCCAGGCCCGGTCGACACGCCGGTGAAACGACGGCCAGTCCTCTCCGGCCGGAGGTTCGTAGCCGGGTTCCATGATGTCGAAACCGATGTCCGCATAGGCGCGACCTCGCAGGTCGCCGAAGTTGCGTTCCGCGAGCAGAGGCTCGATGACGAGCGGCAGCCCGAGTGCCTCCGCCACCGGCTCCGCGGTCATCTCCGCCCGACGGAGGTCGCTGGCGACGACGGATCCGATCGGCCGCTTCCGATCGTGCCTCGCCAACCGCGTGGCCAGCCGCTCGGCCTGCGCCATTCCACGCTCGTTGAGCGGCGTTTCCGGCACCTGGACGATCCGGGCGGCGTTCGCGGCGGTCTCGCCGTGGCGCACGATCAGGAGCACGGGCGGCAGGGTATCAACGGGAGCGCCCGGATCTGAGAACATGCCCGCCATGCCGCCGCAGCTCTCGATCGTCGCCCCGGTCTTCAACGAAGCGGGCAACCTGAAACGTCTCGCGGCCGAAACCGCCGACGCGATGTCCGCGGCCGGGCTCGACTACGAGCTGATCCTGGTCGACGACGTGAGCACGGACGGCAGCCGCGAGGAACTTGCCGCCCTGGCGGAGGACGCCGTCAGATTGCGGGTTCTCGGACTGGAGCGGCACGCCGGTCAATCGGCGGCGCTGCTCGCCGGACTTCGCGCCTCGCGAGCGCCCCTGATCGTCACCATGGACGCCGATCTCCAGAACGATCCCGCCGACATTCCCGCCATCGTTGCCATGCTCGACGACCACGACGTCGTCTCCGGCGTGCGGGCGAAACGCAAGGACACGCTGCTGCGACGGCTTGCCAGCCGGGTGTCGAACCGGATCCGGCGGCTCGTCCTCGGCGACCCATGCACGGACATCGGCTGCGCACTCAAGGGCTATCGCGCCGCCGCTCTCGACGACCTGCCCCCTTTCGATGGACTTCATCGCTTTCTGCCCCTATTGGCCTTGCGGCATGGCGGCAGCTACGCTGAGATCCCGGTCGGACACCGTGCGCGCACGGAAGGTGCGAGCAAGTACAGCATCCGAGGCCGCTTCCTGCGCGGAATCGTGGATCTGTTCGGCGTCTCCTGGTACCGCCGGCGTGCGGTCTTCGTCACCGTCAAAGCACTGGAGCGCTCACCATGCCACCCGTCACACCCGATCTCATCTGGAAGGCAATAGGTTTCGGAGGACAGGCCCTATTCGGCTCCCGTTTCCTGGTCCAGTGGATTGCCACAGAGCGACGCCGGCAAAGCGTCGTTCCGACCGCATTCTGGTACCTGAGCCTCTGCGGCGGCCTGACCCTGCTGAGCTACGCCATCTCGATCAGGGACCCGGTATTCATCACCGGCCAGAGCTTCGGGGTGCTCGTCTACGCTCGCAACCTCTGGTTCGTACACCGGGGCAAGGCGGACGAAGCCCGCTGAGAACGGCGAGTCGCCCGCATCCCGGCTTCAGGATGCGGGCAACAACACCGACTGATCAGAAGCTGTACTTGACGCCGAGCTGGACGATTCGGCCGTCGCCGTTCGTCGCGGTGATCACGCCGTAGTTGCGGTCGCCGATCCGGTTCCCCGGCTGGGCGAAGTTGACCCGGTCGAAGACGTTGAAC
>WTGL01000261.1:19457-19947 GCA_011523565.1 Acidobacteriota bacterium | reverse complement strand
GAACCTCATCCTCGTAACCCACGCCGAGAAGCTGCTCGAGATCGAGTGCTCGGACGTCGGTCTGCCCGGGCGCAAGGGCGACATGGGCATCCTGCCCGGCCATGCGGCGCTGATCAGCACGCTGCGGCCCGGCGAGCTCAGCTACCAGCCGGCCGATGGCGGTGCGCGCCGCTTCGTCGCGGTGGCGCCGGGCTTCTGCGAGGTCGCGGACGACACCGTGACCGTGCTGACCGAGACCGCGGAGCCGGCCGAGGACATCGACGCCGCAGCCGCGACAACCGAGCGCGACGAGCTGGCCGCGGAGTACTCCCGCGCCAGCTTCGAGGAGCAGGGTCCCCTCAAGGACCGCGTCGATACCGCGCAGGCCCGAGTCGACGTTTCGGCACGGGCCTAGCGAAGCCTCCCGCGGCCGCCTGCCGCTGCTAGACTCCCGCGTTCGGGAGAGGTGCTGGAGTGGTCGAACAGGGCTGCCTGCTAAGCAGTTGTCCGG
>WTGL01000261.1:1724-19447 GCA_011523565.1 Acidobacteriota bacterium | reverse complement strand
GTTGTCCGGGGTGACTCGGACCGAGGGTTCGAATCCCTCCCTCTCCGCCACACGGGAGTTCCAAGCGCCTGGTTCTCCTAGATCAGGGCCATAGCCAGCCGTTCTCGACAGGCGACGTCACCGCCGACGCGTCGAGCACGAACCGGGGCACCCTAGCGGCGGCCCTCGTGAATCGCGGCGACGATCTCGTCGGACGTCATCCGGACGCGCCGCCACTGTCGACGACGCTTCCGGAAGCTCTCCACGGCCAACCTCCGAGCCTCACCATCCTGAGTCCGCGCCGGAACCAGATGCGCGATGGTCTGGCCGTGACGCGTGATCGCCACCGTCTGGCCGTACTCCACGGCCCGCAGTAGTTCCCCCAGGTGCGCCTTGGCCTCGGTCGTGGAAACGTGCCGCATCGCGCCCGTCAGTCCGCGACGCAGTCGTAGTTCACGGCGTCGTTCACGTCCCCCGACCCGTTGTACCGCGCGTACTGCGGATAGGGACAGAGCGGGCGGGAGAAGCGCTTCCTGGCTTCCAGCGCCTCGCCGGCTTCGAGCATCGCCTCGCTCCAGCTGACCGTCCTGTTGCCGAGGGCCACCTGGCCCTCCAGGAACGTGAAGTTTCCGGGGTGCTCCGCGAGGATCCGGCCGGGCGCTTCGCCGTTCTCCACCCAGTCGACGATCGCCTGGATGTAGTCGGCGGCCCAGGCGCCGTTTCCGCCCAGGCAGTGGATCATGCCCGGAACCATGAACGTGCGCAGGTAGTCACCCATCTTCCCGTTCAGTTCTCCGGCCTCCACCAGGAACTTCTCCAGCGCCCCGGCGCGGCAGGGGAAGTCGTGCCAGCCGTTGTAGATGATCAGCTTGCCGCCGCTCTCCTGGAACCTGCTGAAGTCGGGCGCCGGGAGGTCGACCGCGACCATGGCGTCTCTCAGTGCCGGCAGGTCCTTCACCGGGTCGAAGGCGTCGATGTCGAAGCCCGGCGTGCGGTGCATCGCCGCCACGAGCACGTCGACCGTGACGTCGGACGCGGTCCCCTCGAGGAACGGCACGGGGCCCGTCGCCCAGAGCTGGAAGTCGCCGTTCAGCTCCGCGCCCGGATAGACGCCCGGCACGACGACGGCGCCCGAGCCGTCCGTGATCCCGGTGTAGATGAAGCGCGCCGTCTCGATCTGGCCGGCCGTGAGGCAGTCGACGGCGGGACCGTCCGGGCATTCGAGAGCCTCGAGTTCGAGCAGTTCGACGGCGCACTTGCGGGGGTCGCCGACGATGCCGTCAGCGACGCCGTCCAGCATGTCGCAGGCTCTCCGGGTGTTCGCGTCCAGCAACGCCACGGAGTCCGCGGTGAGGGGGTTCCGCTTCTGGTGCCGGCTCGTCTCGAGCGCGAACGTCAGCAGACCGAACCCGTAGTCGACGGCCGGCGCCCCGGCGATGATGCCGTCGTAGTCGTCCGGGAAGCGCAACGCCTCCATCAGCCCGGCGCGCCCGCCGTTCGAGCAGCCCCAGAGATACGCGTGCTCGACGGGCCGGCCGTAGAACTCCTGGATGATCCGCTTCGCCAGCATCGTCGTCAGGTGATTGGCGCGGAAGCCGAAGTCCAGTTGCGCGTGGTCGTTCCGGTAGAAAGACGCGTCGTTCTCCGCCTCATGGCCGGTGTCGGTCGTCGCCATGGCGAAGCCGTCGTCGAGCAGGCTGCTCGTGTCTCCGATCACGCCGGCCAGGCCCCCGGGGGCGTGGAACATGAACCGCCCCGTCCAGCCCTCGGCCGGCATGCGGACCTCGAAGCGGATCGTCGCGTCGATCGTGCCGCGGACCCGGCAATGCTCCGGGACCTCGCCCGCGGCGGGGACCAGTACGCCCGGTCCCACGGCGTGGTCCGAGTCGGTCAGGAGGTAGAGCGCGTCGCATCGGTCCGCGGGCGAATCCGCCGCGAGGGCGATGCCCGGAAGGGCGAGGCAGACCGAGGTCAGCAGGGTGGGAAAGCGCATTGCGTCCCGATCATACGGATGGCGGCGGCATAGAGCGGGCCTGACTGACCCCACATGACGGCGTTCGCGACGTGATCTCGCGCTCTCTCGGGGCCTTCACCCAGAGCGATGCCTCGACTTGACAACCTAACGGGGCGGCCACCAGAGTCGGTCCATGAAGGCGCTCTCGGTGGCTGAGTTGAAGGCCAAGTTCTCGAAGGTCCTCGCCGAAGTGCGTCGTGGCGAGCGCATCGCCGTCCTCGAATCGAAGATCCCGGTCGCCATGATCGTCCCCTATGAAGCGGCGCCAGTTGGCCGGCGCGACGTTGGCTTCCTCGACGGGGAGGTCACGATCGAGTTCGCCGATGACTTCGAGATGACCGAGGAGGAGTTCCTCGGCAGCGGGTGACGTAGGTGCTGGTCGGCTACGTTACGCCGTGGCCCGGCCGCAGATCGACCGAGCTGTTCGCTCCCGGCCGCGAGGACTTGAGGCCCAAGCAAGCCAGGCACTTGAGATCAATGCACGCCCTGATGGAGTCTCACCGAACCGAGATCCGCGCCTTGGCAGAACGGCACGGTCTCCGCGATGTCCGCGTCTTCGGCTCGATGGCTCGCGGAGACGCGGATGATGCGAGTGACGTTGACCTTCTGGTCACCTTGCCGCCGGGGTGCACGGGTCTGGCGCTAGGGGCGCTCCTGATGGACGTGCAGGATCTTCTGGGCCGGCGGGTCGAAGTGGTGACGGAGCGAAGCCTGCACCCGGCACTCCGAGAGCGAGTACTGGAAGAAGCGCAGATCCTCTGAGGAGGTCAAGTCGCTCACGTTCTTTGGCGAGCGGGAGAGACCGGGCAGGACCCAGTGCTGCGTATGCGCCTCGCGGGTTCAGGCGACGCGCCGCAGCAGCTTCCGCTCCAGATCGGCGGTCGATTCCAGCGAGGAGATCATCTCTCCGCCTACGTCGGAGAGCCGCGCCAGATCGAGACGGGGAATCTCCGACTGGTCCGAGAAGACGAGAATCGACTCGAACTGAATCTCGTGACGGTGGAAGTGGGACAGCATGATCGCGGTCAGACGCGCCTTGTCGGGATTCGGCACGCCGTACAGGAACAGCGGCGTATCCAGCCGTCCGTCTATCCGATAGTCCACGCGGTACGGTTCGGGGTCGGGGAGGCCCTCGGGCGAGTAGTCCGCCTGGATCTTGTCGTCGTCGACGAGGCCGTGCAGCAGGTCGGCCAGATCGTCGTAGAAGGTGGACCTCACGTGAGACCTGGAGAGCAGTGTCAGGTCGTGAACCCTTGTCAGCGCCTGCCCGAATCGAAACACCGCTTCGGGCAGTTTCTCGATGGAGGTGTCGAGGCGGAAAGAGCCGCCGTCTCGTTCCACACCCGTCTCGTTGACGATGCGTTCGAGAATCTGTCCGCGCGCCCCTTGAAGGAAGGCGTCGATGTCGTGGTCATAGCTGATGTGCATCAGCGTGTGACCACAGTCCGAGAGCCGGATCCCGCCGATTCCGGTCTCAGAGACATGGATCGGGAACCGGTCGCCGTCCGGGAACTCGAAGTGCGTGCGTAGCATCAAGGCGTCGTCCGGACGCCGTGCGAGGCGCACCTCGGCACAGAGACGTTCGCCGAGGAGATTCTGCACCGCGTCGACCTCGAAACGAACGGTCATGGCACCGTACTCTAAAGCCCAAGCCGGGAAGGCCGGTTCGAGATCGGCGCACGCCGCAGCTACCAGCGCGAATGCCGAGGCGGCCGACGCGGTGGCGGGCGACCTGCGGAGGCGGTGTGGCAGAGTTGAACTTCGCTGACCGCTTCGTCACGGAATCACTCGCGGCTCTTGCGCTTACTCCCGGACGACCGACCCGACCATGAGCAAGCCCACGCGCACGTCTCACTTCGCCGTCGAACAGACGCGCGGACTCGCGTATGGTCCACTCACGGAAAGAGGGACACTCGACGGCGTTCTCATTCGAGTTGGTGGCAAGGATGAGACTGAACCGGTCCATCTACTCGACGGCGACAAGGTCCACCTCTGCAACGCGAACCGTGAGGTGGCACGTCGCCTCGCGCCGAATCTCTTTGGAGCGACCCTCCGCGTACACGGTGAGGGACGCTGGGAGCGCGACCTGGACGGGAACTGGAACTTGCTGCGATTCGACATTCGCGACTTTGAGCCGCTCGACGACGTACCGCTCGGAGAAGCCGTCGAGCGCTTGCGGGCGGTGCAGGGGAGCGGTTGGCAGCGAGTCTCGGAGCCGGCCCGCGAGCTTCATCGGCTCCGCGGCGGGCGAGGCGAGAACGACTGAGTGGCCATTCTCGATGCCCCGGCGCTCTTGCACTTCCTGGGACCCGATGCGCGAGCGGCGATGAACCCGGCTAGCGGCGAGCCGATTCCCGGCGCAAAGGTCCAAATCGGGGGCTAGTGCTGGGAACGCGGTCGGTTCGCTGGTCGTCGCCTGTCGGACGGTCTCACTGGGTCGTACATCGCGCGAGTCGCGCCGACTTGGTAGTCTGCCGGCCGCTTACTCAGAGACGGGTCTTGAACGATTGAATGCTGCGGTGCCAGTGCCTTTCGGGGCCAAGGCGCGCAGACGAATGAGGACAGGAGGAGGCGGCGAGCTTCGCGGCCGAGTACTTTCCGCGAAGTCGTGGAGCGGCTGGCCGCGATGAACTACTCAAGGGCAGAAGGGATGACTGGTGTGATGAGGGAGAGCGACGCGGGCAGCGACACGCTGGCGAGATTCCGTTACCAGGCAGAAGTGACTCTGCCGTATTGCGTGTCCGCGCTTTTGTCTCTGAACGAGATTGAGGCGGTCGTCGCGGAACATATGGAGGACATTGCCGTCAAGACCACAACGGGCTGGCGATTCCTGCAGGTGAAGAGCCGCAATCCGGAGCGCGGCGTATGGACGGCGGCAGCTCTCTTCGCGAAGAAGGGTGGTGCCCTTCGCTCGCTGTTTCGGACCTACTCCCTGACCGCAGGGGAAGATCACTCATTGGAGCTCGTGTTAGAAGGGGCGGTCAAGACCGGGAATCCGATACGGGCACTTCGCAAGGGTCAAGACCGCACACCACTAGTGCCAATGGTCATGAAGAGGCTGAAGGCAACTCAAGCAACGGCTGAGGACTTCCTCAGGAGAGTGACGCTTAACGAGAGCCCAAGCTATCGAACGGACATCCATGCGACCAATTCGAGGCTATTGCATCAGCACGCGCCGTCACTGACGCAACCGGAGCTCGAGGCTTTGCATGAGGCGTTGCTTTCAGAAATCGAGAAGGCGATGCGATGTGATGCACTGAGCCCGCTTTGGCCACGAAGCGTGGTGCAGCCGGAGAGGCGATCCGGAGAAATGGAAGAGCGACTCCGTGCCAAGACACTGGACGCGGAGCGCCTGTCCCGGATAGCCGCACCCCTGACCAACGCGGGACGTCCGCTCTTGAAGCGCCTGGTAGAACCGGGCGGAGGGCCGGTTTCAGCGTTAGTGCAGAAGCTAGTCTTAGGAGGCGCGACTCCGGCCTTGATTGATCGGGCGCGCAATCTCCAGGCCAATGCGCGCCACCATCGTTTCGTGCGAGCGGCACAGAAGGTCGCCTCTGACGATGCTCTGGTCACAGATCTGCATGAACGGCTCGGTACCTATGCAGACACGGCTGTGGCTATGCATGCGTCGTCCCCCCAGCCGGCGGTCCGAATCTGGAGGGACCTGCTCGAGACGTTCGGCAGGGACGCTGAGGAGATCGACCGCCACAAGCTGGTTCGGGCGGATCCGATGCTCTTGATGGGCGAGAGCTGCATCCTGTCGGATGAATGCGTGTTTGACTGGGGCGGACAATAGAATGTCGGCGACCGAGTTTCAGCCATCTCTTGAAGGCGAGGCGCGGCTGTTGCTTCTCATTGAGGCCTTCAGTCGGGGTGCGAAGGTGCTTGAAGGCCGCACTAAGCTCGCAAAGCTCGATTTTCTGCTCCGATATCCGAGCTACTACACGCGGGCTCTCGAAATCAGGCGACCGCAACTGGCGGACGCGACAGACGAACCGGAACCCGACCTCGAATCGCGGATGGTGCGATACCGGTTCGGTCCATGGGACCCGGCGTACTACGCGCTACTCGGGCGGCTGATCGGAAAGCGGCTCGTCAGACCCGCACCCTTCAACCGTGGTATCGGCTATCGAGCCACAGACAAGGGCCGTGCCTTAGTGCAGGCGATACGCCATGAGCCGGCTTGGGTCGACACTGCCGAGCGGGCCGAAGTCCTTCGCCGCCACTTCGATCTCAGCGGTGCATTTCTGAAGAAGTTCATTTATGAGCACTTCCCCGAGGTGACCAAGGCGACTTGGGGGGAATCACTATGAGGCTACGGGTCAACGACGTTAGCCTGGAGGGAGCGGATCGTTCCGTGTCGCTCTCGCCTGGTCTCAACATCATCACAGGACCGATCGCGTCCGGCAAGACAACATTGGTTCGGTACCTTCGGTTCTTGTTGGGAGGCTCTTTCCGGCACGCTCCTATCGAAGCCCGCACCAACGTCGTTGCGGTTTCGGGCTCGGTAGATCTCGCTGACAAGACGTTCTTCATCATCAGGCCAGCCGTCACGACAGCGACCGCCCGCGTTGAGATAGCGGGCGACGACGAGACTTGGAGATTGCCAGCAACCTCGGCACCCGATCGGCAAACCTACGTGAACTGGCTCCTCGCACAACTCAGCCTCCCGCAAATCGATGTCCCCTCGGCACCAACGAGACCGGACTCTGATCCTACTCCAGTCAGCATCAACGACTACCTCCTCTATTCGTACTTGGCGCAGGACGAGTTGGGATCCTCAGTATTCGGCCACCGCGACGCGTTCAGGAACATTAAGAGGAAGTACGTGTTCGACATCACGTACGGTTTCTACGACCTCAAGGCGGCGCAGATTCAGGAGCGTCTGAGGTACGTCCAAGGCCAACTCAGGGAAGTGAGGTCACGCCAGACACTGTTCCGCACGTTTTTCGATGGCACGGCCCTGGAGAACCGGGCCCTCATCGAGAAGGAGCTTCGTGAAGTAGACGCAGAACTTGCAGACGTGGAGGGCGCCGTCGCTGACTTGGCCTCAGAGCCGCGGAAGAGCGCCGATACGGCGCAGTTGCAGGAGGAGATCTTCAACCTTGAGAAGCATACGGCTGGCCTGCAGGCGGAGATTGGGGCGGAACGACAGTCCCTAGCCAACTTGAAGACTCTCGCAACACAACTCGAAGCGCAATCAGCCAAGTTGACTCGATCTGTCGTCTCACACAAGCACCTGATGGATTTGGACTTCGTAGTCTGTCCGCGTTGCGGCAGTGAGCTCGACTCCGCCAAGCAATCCGCGGATATCTGTTATCTGTGCGCTCAGGAGCCCTCGCTTGAGTTTTCCCGCGACCTTCTGGTCAAGGAACAAGGAGCAGTCGAACAACAATTGAAAGAAGTCCAGGACTTGTTTCACGAGCGGGAGATGCGGAGTTCCGCTCTCGAAAGCCAGCTTGAAGAGGCGCATGACAACTTGGTAAAGACGCGGCGGGAACTCGATTTCCGGACCAGAGCCTTCGTCTCGGAACGGGCAGAGAGGATCGCGGCGACGGCCAGCCAAAGAGCGGCTTTGTCGGCGAGATCGGCTCAGCTGGGGGAGTACCTGGAGGTCTTAGGGAGAATCGACGAGGCTCAGAGAGTGGCGGGCCACCTCGCGAGGGAAAAGGACGCCCTTGAGCAGGAGCTTGCGGCGGCCGTGGCAGACTCGACCGACAGTCAGCGGAAAGTGAGCCATCTTAAGGAGCGATTCAACGAGATGCTTGAACGGCTTAGACCGCCGCGGTTTGGTGAGCAAGAGTTGTCGGACATCAATCCAAACACCTACTTGCCCGTCTATCGCGGTAGACCGTTTGGAGAGGTCAGCTCCCCCGGATTGGTGACGCTGATCAACGTCGCTCACGCCTTGGCTCACCACGTGACGGCGGCCGAGCTGGGGTTGAAGCTGCCGAATCTACTCGTTATAGATGGACTCAGCGAGCACCTCGGGCAGGAGGGGCTGGACCCGGAACGGCTAGATGCGATATACGATCTGCTCATCGAGACGTCACAGGCGCACCAGGAGTTGCAGGTCATTGTGGTTGACAACGAGGTTCCTGAGAGGGCTCGGTCTTTCGTGCGGCTAGAGCTGTCCGAGGACGACCGCTTGATCCGCGAGGCTGCGGAGGGCTGAACGGTGCGCTGGTGCCTCTGGGGATAGAGTGCAGACTATGACGAGAGCCGATCGTCCTGCACTGCCGGGGTAGCCGTGCAGTTGTGAAAGTGACACACGCGAAGGAGAGTATCGTAGCGTGGGAAAGAACTTCACGTACGTAGACAACTCGAACGTCTTTATCGAAGGTCAGAGAGTATCTGCGGTGACGCTGGGTCAAGCGGAGAGCATCGTGGACGCCATGAACCGGCGTATCATCGACTATGGATGGAGGCTCGACTATGGAGCACTGCACGAGATCGCGTGCGGACAGCCAGATGAGATTGGTGCGGCGTACTTGTGGGGCTCGCCGCCGCCGGGAGATTCCTTTTGGGAAAGGGTTGAGCGCTACGGTTTCCGAGTGACGACGTATGAGAGGAACGTCGCTGGAAAAGAGAAGAAGGTGGACGTCGCCATTGCACATCAGATCACCAAGGACGCTTACTCAGGTGTCATCAGGAAAGGCGTCGATGAGATCACACTCGTTGCTGGCGACAAGGACTATGTTCCAGTGGTCCGGGATCTCGTTGCGGGCGGCCATGTCTTCGACGTCGTTTTCTGGAGCCACGCGGCGCGGGAACTCAAGGAGGCAGGTAGTAGCTTCGTATCACTCGATAAGTACCTTGGTGTGCTGACCAAGCGTTGGACGCCGAAAGCCTGAGAATGGAAAACGACCTTCCGGCGCTTTCGGTTCTGGCCGGCCGGGAAGGTCGGGGGCGTGTAGCCGATTGCGGAACCCCAAGGCGTGTGCAACACGGCACGCTCGCATCTCCGGTCGCGTGTTCCTCGATCTCACTCGTTGCATGCGCTGGCTTCTGTCCTCGGGCGACAGCGTGTCAAGACTCGCGGGCTCCCTCATAGCGGGCTCCATGGGCACCTCAACGTGCCTAGCTATTGCTAGGCAGTAGGCAGCTAGCCTGGAGGTCACTCAGCTCAAGGGGAACGGCAGCGTGGAGGCGACCCTATGCAGCTATCGAGAACTCGCCACGGACGGCCCGTTGCCAGACGTGGTCGTAGATCTCTCCTGCCATCGTCTCCTTCTCCTCGGGCGTGAACGGCGGGGTAGGAAGTGCTCCGTGGAGTTGGTCGAGGATGAACACCCGTACCTCTGCCTTGGTCTGTTCCTTTTCCCAGAATCGATCCAGTTCCCGTAGGAGGGCCTCGATCGAGGCTAGTAGATCCCGGCTGGCCTGCTTCACCCGCTCGCGCTCGGCCTTTCCGAGGCCGTCCTTCTTCAGCAGGTCGAACAAGGCCAGCTCCTCCTCGCTGAGCCCCTCTTCGACGGCGCGGCTTTGCTCGGCGTCCAGTTCCTGCATGAGTTCCACTAGGCGCTGAAAGGTCACCTCGACGGTGACTCGGTCCTTCTCGCGGTTGTAGTCGGCGACGATTTCCTCGTATCTTTGCTGATAGTCCATCCGTGACGGATTGCGGGCGAGCATCCCGGCCAGCGCCGCCTCGACGGTCTCGCGGATGTCCTTGAGCGCCGTTGCCTTGCGGTCGACCTTGTTGGTGAACTCATCGCGCAGCTTCTCCATGTCGATTTGGCTCAGATCCAGTTTCAGGCTTTCGGCTTGGTCGCGACCCGGTTGCTCCGTTCGGATCGCCTCGTTCACAATCCGATGCAGTTCTTTCAGTAGTTCCGTAACGTCCGCTGTGTCGCGTCGCTCCGAGAGCTTCTTGTAGATCGCCTCGATGTTGTCGTGCCGCTCCGCGTAGGCGAACGCAGACGGCTCCGTCAGCAATGCCTTGAAGCGGTTGAACACCTCGCGGGCGAGGGTCTCGAAGCATCGCTTGCCGTCGTCGGATGCATAGAGAGCCTCCACAGCGTCCTTCAGTCCCTTGATGCGCGTGAAACCCTTGGAACCGATCAACGCCCGGGGATCGAACCCCAGGCGGCGAAGGTGCGCCTCCGTCGTCTCGATTGCCGCAATCAAGGCCAGGACCCGCTCCTCGATGGGGACGATGATCTCGTCGCCCTCGTCGCCTTCGTCGCCTTCGTCGCCAAGGGCGTACTGCGCAAGCGCTTCGCGCAAGCTCTTCAGAACGCCGTTGTAGTCGACGATCAGACCAAAGTCCTTGCCCGGCCAGACGCGGTTCGCCCTCGCGATTGCCTGCATCAGGTTGTGCGCCTTCATCGGCTTGTCGATGTAGAGCGTCGAAAGGCACTCGACGTCGAAACCCGTGAGCCACATGGCGCAGACGACGGCGACGCGGAAGCGGTGATCCGGGTCCTTGAACGCAGTGTCGACATCGACGCGTGTGCCGTCGGCACCCTCGAACCCCCGCTTCATCAGTTCCCGGTGCGGAACGATGTCGCAGTCCCACTTCGCGAAGTCGCGCACCTCGTTCTGCGCCTCGCTGATGATCAGTCCGACATACGTCTCTTCAAGCCAGACGGCCTGGTTCGTCAGCTTGTTCGCTTCCTCGTCCCGCGCAGCGCGAAGATCGGGGTCGACCGCATTGAGCGCTTCGGCGCGCTTGGCCGCCGCTGCTACCCGCACGCTCGCCGCCTTCGATGACCACCGGGGCCGGATGAGCTGGAGCATCCGGGCGCACGTGATCTTGTCGATGCACACCAGCATCGACTTTCCCGACTCCCACCGCGTCGCGCAGTGGTCGACGAAGTCCTCGGCGATTCGCTCTAGCCGCTCGTCAGCGGTAATCACCTCGTAGTCCTTGCCAAGCAGTTTGTCGAGGAGCGCCTCCTGGTCTGGGTCGAGATCGGCCTGTTCGATCCTGTCCGCCATGCGCTCGTTCAGATCCGACCGCGCCACTCCCAGCTTGTCGCCCCGGTTCTCGTAGACCAGCTTGACCGTCGCGCCGTCCTCCTCGGAACGCTTGAAGTCGTAGCGCGAGACGTAGTCGCCGAAGATGCGCCTGGTGAGTTCGTCGTGCTGGAACAGCGGCGTTCCGGTGAAACCGATGAACGCCGCGTTCGGCAAGGCCGCTCGCATGTTGCGGGCCAGCCGACCGGCTTGGGTGCGGTGCGCCTCATCGGAGATCACGATGATGTCGTCACGCTTGCTGTACGGGCGATTCGGATCGACGTCCTTGTTGAACTTGTGGATCAGGCTGAAGACGTAGCGGTGGTTCTTCTTCAACAGCTGTTCCAGATCGTCGCCTGACCTGGCGCGCGGTGTCCTCTTGTCGACGATGCCGGTACCGACGAAAGTCCCGTAGATCTGACTGTCGAGGTCGTTCCTGTCGGTCATCAACAGGAACGTGAAGTTGCCCTCGAGCTTGCGACGCACTTTCTCGGCGAAGAACGCCATGGAGTAGGACTTCCCACTCCCCTGTGTGTGCCAAAACACACCCAGCCGACCGAGGTCGGGATGCGCCCGCTCGACAATGTCCGCCGGTCCATCGGGGAGGTAGTGGCTGGTCTCCCTCGCGACCGTCATCGACGCCCGTCTCGCTCCTGTGGACGTCCGGGTTTCGAGCGGCAGTTCTACGACGCGGTGCTTGAGACGCCGGCCGACCGGGAACTCCTGCTTGAGTTCCTCCTGCTTGCGCACGGACTCGATCGCGCGATTCACCCCGAGCACTTGGTGATTCCGGGCGATGACTTTTCGCGTGGCGCCCACCTTGCTCTCGTCGAACAGGATGAAGTTCTCGACGATGTCGAGCAGTCGGTCATGGTCGAGCATGCCCTTCAACAGCGTCTCCGCTTCGAGGGTTCCGCTATCTGATTCGTCGAGTCTCTTCCACTCCGCGAAGTGGTCCCACGGGCTCGTGATCGTGCCGTAGCGCGCCCGGTCCCCATTCGAGACCACCAGGAAAGCGTTATGATGGAACGCATGGGCGATGACGCTCTCGTCCATGTAATCGGACAGATTCTTGTCGAATCCCTCGCGGACGTTCCTGTAGACTGCCTTCAGTTCGACGAGTACCAGTGGCAGGCCGTTGACGAAGCAGACGAGATCGGCACGGCGGTTGTAGTGCGGTGTGCGGATGCCGGTCAGTTTCAGTTCGCGCACGGCGAGGAAGCGGTTCGAGCCTGGCATGTTGTCGAAGTCGATCACCTGGGCGCGACCGGCCTTCGGCTGACCGTCCGGCCCACGGTACTCCACGGGCACGCCCTCGCGGAGCAGTCGGTAGAAGTCGTGGTTATGCTGCAAAGTGGAGCGGCTAACGTCGTACACGGTTAGGTCCCGCAGTGCGTCGTCGATTGCAGAGGCGGGTAGGCCGGGATTCAAACGCCGCAGCGCCGCTCGCAGATCGCGAGTGAGCACGGCTTCCTTCCTATCGGTGCGGCCGAGCGTACCGTCGTCAGCTCCAAAGGTCTCCCTGTCCCGCGCGTAGATGCTGTCCCAGCCTAGCTCTCCCTCCAGATACTCCGCGAACGTAGCCTGAACCAGTCGGTCCTCGCTGTTAACGGACGTTATAGCCACGATCTCGACCTGCCCGTGACACTGCCTCGACCTCTCATCGGGCCACGATGTCCCCGTTCATGAGGCGCGGGAGGAGTAGGTCGCGGGCCTCCGCGAGTCCTCGACTCTGAAGCGCAAGCGTCTTGCACTGTCTCGAGATCGCCCGGATCGCACCGTTGAAATCGCGGAGCAGTCGCGGTGGGGGTCTTGCAACGAGATACTGCTTAAGAACCTCCCAATCGGCGCGAGGCATCTTCGAACCTTCTCGGACTGTCTTCGAGGCTACAGCTATGAAGTGGTCGCTCGAAATCGCGCACAGCACCAAGGGCCAGTCGGCCTTGTCAAGGACCCGCAGGACGATTGCGTCCGACGACGCCAAGCCTCCTCGCAGGGCGAAGCCAACTTTGTGGAAGTAAGGTCTGATTTTGCAGAAGAGGATGTCGTCGGCGCGGAAGCGCCACTTCGTACTTGCGACACGGTCGGCAGGCTCCCAGTTCGCCAATGTAAACGAACGACGGGGAATATGTTCCAAGCCGATATGCACGTCGTCTTCTAGGAAGTCCGCCGGTCGCACGCTTTGCTTCACAACTTGCACCGACTCGCCCAAGGTTCGTGGCTCCCACCCTTCCGGAACGCCGTCGACAATCCCGACGTGCTCGTGTCCGGGAAACCGGAAGTGGACACACCACTCTCGGTAGAGCAACCGCGCGGTCTCCTCCAGCAGCGTGACACGCCGCCGGTTGTTCTCGATCAGGTCGTCGTAGCTGGAGAGGATCGAGACGATGGCCTCCTGTTCGCTCGGTCCAGGGGAGAGCACTCTTAGTGTGTGGAGGACGTTTCGGTTGAACCCCGGAACGGCTGCCTTCTCCGACCGGTACTTTCGGAGTGTGTTTCGCAACAGATAGCCGACGAAACGCGGATCGTTACCTTTGAAGTCGACAACGTAAAGAGCGGTGTTTAGGGGCCAGTAGGGCTCTTGTACAAAGAAAACCTCCCCTAGAGTACCGTATCGACCTGTTACTACTCCGGGCGGTTCAGCTTTGGCCACGCTGTGGAAGCCTGTGACGCCCGAGGACGACACGACAGGCACATCGCCGGGGAGCCGCCGCCGCTCCGGAAGGTCGTGACCGCGCTTCAAGGTCATTACGTCCCCGAGGGCCTTGGGTCGCCAACTCACGCGCCCAACTCCTTGAAGTTCCGGGTGATCTTCGCGGCGAGTTTCGTAGCCTTGTCGTTCAAGGAAACCAACTCGACGTGGATGGCCCGAAGCGCTTCTTCGAAATCGAAGTCGTCATCCTCCTCATCTGGTGGGACGCCGACGTAGCGTCCCGGCGTCAGGCTCCAATCTTGCGCCTTGATGTCGTCTTGGCCCACGAGCTTTACTAGACCCTCAACGTCGCGAAGTTTGGCGTCGGGGAAGCGCTCCTGAAGCCAGTCCGCCTGGCGCACGAGATACCGCGTTCGCCGAAGCGGCTCTTCCGCATCCCCTCGCACATTCTCCAGGACCTTGCGCGACCGATTGATCTCCGTGGTTGGCCAGCGATCGGAGTGTCTTGCACCAAGCTCGTTGACCGCTATGTCGATCACTCGACGGGCCAGTTTCATAGCCAGATCGATCTGCTTCGTCAGGTCTCGGCAGTGTTCCGCGACGCCGTGTAACCGTTTGCGCGCGGATTGCAGCGAGGCGGTGTCTCGCTCCTTGCCGTTCGGTCGATCGTCCCAGTTGGCGGATTGGGTTCGGACTTCAGATGCCAAGGCGCGGATGTAGTCGTACGCTCCGCCTGATACGCGAACCAGCTCCTTCCACGTGCCAGCGAGGTTGGCGGAGTGGCGGCACTCGGTCGCGAAGGGGGTTAGCAGGTCGATCAGTTTGCGGAGACTCTCCTCGAAGATTGCGAGCGGCTCGGCGGTCGATTCCCCTTCTACGATTGCTCGGGCGAGATAGCCCTCGACCAGCCTTAGGAAGCGCTCCGACTTGCCTCGGTAGAGCCATACGATCGCGGCGATGTTCTGCTGCTGCTCGGGGCTGAAGTCGCAGATCGAGCGGGAGACAGTGCGGTAGATGCCCCGTGCATCGAGCATCAGTACGTGGCCTGCCCGTTCGGGATCCCGTTCCTTGGCGCGGTCGAAGAACCAGAGCTGACAGGGGACCGTTCGGGTGTAGAAGAAGTTACTGCGGATGTCGATCATCACGTCGACGGCGCCGGTCTTTACCAACTTGCGCCGGACCTCGGCCTCGTCGCGGCCCGCGCTGGAAGCCTGGGAGGACATGACGACGCCGGCACGGCCGTTTTCGTTCAGATAGCTGTAGAAGTACGAGAGCCACAAGTAGTTGGCGTTGGAGACCTTCTTGTCTTTGTTGACGCCCGGCAGGCCGAACGGCAGGCGCGGTTCGCCCTTGACCTTCTTGGCGTCCACCTCGTCCACGTTGAACGGCGGATTTGCCATCACGAAGTCGCACCTCCCCGCGAGTTCGTGGGGATCCTTGTAGTACGTGATCGCTTCGTTGCCCGCTCGGATGGCCCCTTGCAGGCCATGCACGGCGAGGTTGATCTGGGCGAGCTTCGCGGTGGTCTCGTTCTTCTCGTGGCCGTAGAACGTCACCCGCTCCATAGTGTCCTCGCCCCTGCGCTCGATAAAGTAGCTCGACTGCACGAACATCCCGCCCGAACCGCAGGCTGGATCAAGCACGACGCCATGGTCCGGCTCGATGGTGTTCACGATGGTCTGGACGATCGAAGGCGGGGTGAAGAACTCGCCGTTGTCGTGGGCCTTCTGCTTCGAAAACTCCGCAAGGAAGTACTCGTACACGCGACCGAAGACGTCGCCGGACGCGGACCGCAGCGCTTCGGAGTCGAAGCACCGCATCATCTCTTCGAGAACATCGTCGTCGAAGCGCTCGTAGTCCTTGGGCAGTTGGCCGGCCAGAGGCGGAAAGCGCTTCTCCACGGCCTCCATGGCGGCAGTTAGCGCGGCCCCGAGTTTGCCGTCCTTGCAGCGCGCGAGCAGAACGTCGTAGCGAGCCCCCTCAGGGAGCATCATGGCTCGGCGCCGGCTAAAGTCGGCCTCGATCAGCGAGCGGCGCGGCATAGTGCCGACCTCTATTTCCCGCTCAATCTCCTCGCGTGCGGCGTAGTAGCGGTTGGTGGCGTGCCTGAGGAAGATCAACCCCAGGACGGGCATGAAGTACTCGTTGGAGGCTAGGCCCGAGTTGGCCCGCAGTTTGTCGGCGACCTTCCAAAGGGGCGCTTCGAACCGCTCGATACCGACTAGGTGGTCGGCAGTCAGGTTCACTGGAGAATCCCTCGATACTGTACGGAGGGCGGTAGTGTAGCGCCCCATACCGTTTGAGGGGGATCGTCGGGGAAGCAGCCAGGAGCGGACGCGGGGCCACTCTGACTCTGTGACGCCGAGAGTGAGTCGAAAGTCACGCAGGCGGTGGCAGGCAAGCTCTACACGTTCGCTAGCTCAGCGATTCCGTCTGGCAACGCGCGATCATGGCAACAACCTAGGTGACGCGGTGGAGGGGCTGCTTATCCGACGCTACGAAGCGGACACCGACCAGCACCTTCAGAGAGATTGCCCCACTCAGACACGGGAGCGGTTGAAAGCGTCTCGGGCGCGCGCGACCTGGGCCTTCTCCTCAGGCGACAGTGGCCGCCCGTCGGTACGGACGATGGAGAATCCCCTGCCTGACCCCGTGGGGACGAGCGGCCCGGTTGGCTT
Organism: Acidobacteriota bacterium; assembly: GCA_011523565.1. Taxonomy (GTDB): domain Bacteria; phylum Acidobacteriota; class Thermoanaerobaculia; order Multivoradales; family Multivoraceae; genus Multivorans. Next base: position 3,165 of record WTGL01000261.1, on the reverse strand, counting down.
CAGGCTCTCACCAGCGCAGAAGTAGGCTTCATGAATCGTCGGATGGTCGTAGTGGTGGTTGCAGATAGTCGACCGGTATGGGCCAGTGTTCATGTTTCCTCCTGTAACAGAGCGGAGTCGGCGGGCGTCTCCGGCGTGTCGGCATCTACAGAGACGCAGCCGCCCACTGGGTCAGGTGCATTCGTCACCGAGCGTCCCCTGCGCCGACCTGCGTTAGCCCTCAATGGAGCTACTGTCGCGGTGTCGCCACGGCGACTGCGGACGTACTGATCACCCTCGGCGGCGGCTAAACTGGTCTATGAAGAGTGACCAGTAGTACTCTCCGGCGCCTTCGTAGGTGAGCGCGCGGCGTTCTCCAGATCCAAAGTGAGCAAACCCGTGCGGCTCTAGGTGAAGTGTGAAGCCGTCGTCGACCACAGACATGAAGTCGTTGTAGCTGTTGCCATCGCCAAGTCCGTTGTGCGAGAAGAAGATGCCCTTCATTCCCCATGACCCCCCAAGGCTGATCCAGATACCGCATCGGCCCTCTTCCCGGCCGGCCACATAGGCGGTGGCCTCAAACCGGTTGGCGTCGACTTGGCGGAACGCGGTTTGGGCATGCTCGTTTCGGGCAGAAAGTTCGTCGAGCGAGTTCTCAAAGAAGCGCGAAATGTACTCGAACCCCCGAGTCAGAAACACATCCCGGTCCCGGTCACTAAACTCTCTCGGTATGCGCAGGTTGCTTGACCGTTGTGAGGTGACCGCCGGCTTTTCCCGCGTCGGCACTGTGGGGAACTGAGCGCTCGCTTCGGTTGAAGAACCACCAGTAGGGGGACCGAGGCTCGAGGCCGCCGCTTGACGTACCGCCTGCGCTACCTCTAGCAGCCCATCGTCCAGAGAGGCGTGCTTGCTCACTGGCTTGCCGTCCTTGGGCACGGCGAGCAACTTTCCGAACGGGGCACCTTGCCAGTCGCAGGGGCGCAAGATCACAGGGATGACCCGGGCGTCGCCCTGTTCGTGGCGCTCCATTGCGCGACGCATTTCGGTGTCGTAGCAGTAGTCGGAGCTCAGAAAGTCGGCGCTGACCAGGAGCAGAATGATGTCCGCCGTCTGAAGCTCCTGGCTGATCTGCTGGTGGAGTTCCTCGCCGGGCCCGATACGACGGTCGTGCCAGACGCTGATCACGCCTTGGCGGCGGAGTGCGTCGAGGTGTTTCTCGAGTTCATCACGCAACTCCTCGTCGGCGTGAGAGTAGGACATGAAGACTCTGGCCACGGATACTCCTCGTCAGTAGGCCGGAACTGGCCGACGAACCAACCTACTCCCCCCGCTGCAACACCGGATAGAACTGCGTGAACACGTTGTCCGTCGCCGCATGCTCGGCGTGGCAGTCGTAGCACCGTTCCTTCGGGAACGCTGACGCCGACTCCCTCAACCCTCCGGACCGGTCGCGGAAGCTGAG
>WTGL01000261.1:0-1714 GCA_011523565.1 Acidobacteriota bacterium | reverse complement strand
GCTGTCCTTGACCGCCACTTCCATCCCCAGGAAGTCCTTCTCGAAGTAGCCGGCTTGGTTGATGGACTCGCGGGAGCCGGGGCGGAAGACGTCCATGGGCAGCATGGTTCCCTCGGGGAACTCGCCGGTTTCCATGAAGTAGCGGTAGGCTTCCGGCTGGATGTAGACGTTCGTGAAGGCGCCGGGGCCTTCGCGCTCGGCGGCGTCTTCGTCGTAACTGAGACCGAGTGACGCGCCGACGAAGACCCAGGTGCGGTAGCCGTCGGGGCGGATGAGATCGCCGTCGGCGGTGTAGGTGGGGACGGCCATGCCGTCTAGGGAGGGCTTGGCGTCCTGCGCGGCCACGACTAGCGCGGCGACTAGCGCGATGAGGGCTGCTGCTATGGCGATGTTGCGCACGGGTGGATTCTACGCGGCAGGATGGTCGCCGCTTCGCGGCGCGTTTCTTCCGGAAGGCCGGCCAGAAGGCCGGCGCACCGGCACTTCAGCGGGGCGCACTCAGTGGTCAGGTCCAGCTCAGGTCGTGCTTCGAGATCGGCAGCGAGCGGATCCGCTTGCCGGTCACGGCGAAGATCGCGTTGCACAGTGCCGGCGGCACGGGCGGCAGCGCGGGCTCTCCCAGGCCGGTGGGCTGGTTGTCGCTCATGACCCAGTGGACTTCCACCGGCGGCGCCTGGTCGATGCGGAGCAGCTTGAAGTTGTGGAAGTTGCTCTCGTTCGTGCGGCCGCCGTCGAAGGTGATTTCCTGGTCGAGCGCCTGGCCGAGGCCGTCGGATCCTTGCCGGCCTCGGCCGCGAGTTCGTCGATGAACGACTGGACGACGAACGAGATCGCGTTGCTGGTCGGAGCGCGGAGCGCCCCGGTCGGGATACCGAGCGGCATCTTCGACGCCTGGAGCGCGAAGTTCGGCACGAAGCCCTGCGGGAACTCGTTCGGCATCATTTCGGCGCTCGGGGCGAACCGCCGACCCTCGCCGAAGCTGACGAAGTGGTCGCGCCACGCCGTCAGTTTGCCGGCCTCGTCGAGACCGCCCTGCAGGTAGTGGTAGCCGCCGGGGCGGAAGTAGTCGAAACGCGTGTCGTCCTCGCGGTTCCACACCAGCTTGACCGGAACTCCCGCCTGCCGCGTGATCAGCGCCGCCTCGAGCATGTAGTCCCAGTACAAGCGCCTCCCGAAGCCCCCTCCCATCCGGGTCAGGTGGATCGTGATCTGGTCCTCGGGAATGCCCAGCGCCTTGGCCAGGTCACCGCGCGCGAACTGTGGAGTCTGGATCGGCGCCCACATCTCGAGCCCGCCATCGTGGAAGTGTGCGGTCGTGTTCTGCGGCTCGAGCGGCGCATGGGCCAGGAAGGGATACTGGTAGGCGGCCTCGAGCGTCTTCGCCGCCGAGGCCAGGGCGCCTGCCGCGTCGCCGTCGTTCCTGAGATCCTGTTCCGGCGCCTGCTTCGACAGCTCTTCGGCCTGCCGGTCGAAAGCCGCGGTGCTCTGGGACGCGGCCGGCCCCTCGTCCCAGGTGACCTCCAGCTTGCCCCGGGCCTCGTTGATCAGCCACCAGGAGTCGCCGACGATGGCGATGCCGTTTGGCAGCCCGACCTGAAACATCGAGGGCGCGGCGTTTCCGGCCTGAGCGGTCGAGTCGACGACGAAGGCGTCCGTGACGCCGGGCGACGCCTTGACCGCGTCGAGGTTGGCGCTCTTCACCTTGCCGCCGTGG
>WTGL01000283.1:2328-2775 GCA_011523565.1 Acidobacteriota bacterium | reverse complement strand
GCCCGAGACGATCCGGATCAGGGTGCTCTTGCCGGCGCCGTTCTCGCCGACCAGACCCAGCACTTCTCCGGCGCCTACCGCCAGGCTGACGCCGCGAAGGGCGTCCACGCCCGGGTAGCTCTTGCTGATCCGATGGAGTGCGAGCAAGTGGCTGCCGGCAGGCCGAAGCCCTAGTCGAGTGTCGGGTCCTGCTGGGCGTCGGCCTGCCGGTAGAGCTCCGTCGGGATCAGGTGGACGCGCTCGAAGTCCTCGCCGTCGAGGTAGCTCACGATGTTCTGTACCGTCATGACGCCCATCCGGTCCGGGTACTGGATCGGATCGGCATAGATCTTTCCGTCCCGGATCGCCTCCCGACCCGCGATCTCGCCGTCGAAGCCGACGATCCTGACCTGGTCCGCGCGTCCTGCCTGCTCCAGCGCGGTGCGCGCGCCCAACGCCGAGGGATCG
>WTGL01000283.1:0-2318 GCA_011523565.1 Acidobacteriota bacterium | reverse complement strand
GTAACCCTCGTCGCGCAGGCCACCGCCCTCGAGTTCGGCCACGATCTCGATCCGGCCCTCGGTCCGATCGCGGTTGTACTCGCCGATCGCGTGACGGAAGCCGTCCACCCGCAGGACGCAGGAGTTGGCCTGCTTGAAGTGCAGCACGAGCACCTCGCCGCCGGCCTCGCCGAGCGCCTCGATCATCGCTTCGCCGGCCAGTAGCCCGCCCTGGTAGTTGTCGGTGCCGACATGACCGGCGATCTCGACACCCTCGGCAACGGCCTGGAGATCGGACGTGAACACCGGCACTCCGGCTTCGTTCGCCCGCCGCACCGCGGGGCCGATGGCGATCCGGTCCACCGGGTTGAGCACGATCGCGACGACGCCGGAAGCCAGGAAGTTGTCGACCTGCTGCGACTGCCGGTTCACGTCGCGCTCGGCATCGGTGACCACGACCTCGAAGCCGTGGCGCCCGGCCTCGGCGGTCAGACTGTCGGCGATGATCTTGAAGAACGGGTTCTTGAGCGTCATCGCCGAGTAGCCGATCGTTCCGCGCGCGACGCCGGCGCCGTTCTCGCCCGGATCCGTGCCGCCGGCGCAGGCGCCGAACGCGACGATGAGCGCGACCGTCGCGGTCCCGGCCAGCGCCCGCTTCACGGCCCCTTCCCCATCACTTCGACCTCCCTCGACGTCCCGGCAACCTGAATGCCTGATTGTGACACGCAGCCTGAAGGGGCCGGATAGAGTCACGCCGATGACCGAGACCGGTATGCCCTCGTCGCCGGCCGCGGCGCCGCCCCTGCTTCAGATACGGGAACTCCGCACCTACTTCCACGGCAAGCATGAGACGGTCCGGGCGGTCGACGACATCGACCTGACCATCGAAGAGGGCGAGACGCTCGGTCTCGTCGGCGAGTCCGGGTCGGGCAAGTCGGTGACCTCGCTGTCGGTGATGCGGCTGCTGGAGAGCACCGCGAACATCGAGACCGGCGAGATCGTCTGGTTCGGCCGCGATCTGGTCCATCTGCCCAACCGTGAGATGCGGGACCTGCGCGGCAAGGACATCGGGATGATCTTCCAGGAGCCCGGCACGTCGCTGAACCCGGTGTTCCGGGTCGGCGACCAGGTGGGCGAGGCGCTTCGCGTCCATCTCGGCATGAACCGCAAACAGGCCCGCCAGCGAACGATCGAACTGTTCGAAGAGGTCGGCATCCCGGAGCCCGAGCGCCGGATCGACACCTATCCCCACGAGATGTCGGGCGGCCAGAAGCAGCGCGTGATGATCGCCATGGCGCTGTCGTGCAACCCGAAGCTGCTGATCGCCGACGAGCCGTCGACGGCCCTGGACGTCACGATCCAGGCGCAGATCCTCGACCTGATCCGCCGCCTGCGCGACGAGCGCGGCATGTCCATCCTGTTCATCAGCCACGACCTGGGTGTGATCGCCGAGATCGCCGACCGGATCGCGGTCATGTTCCGGGGCCGGATCGTCGAGCGCGGCTCGGTGACCGACGTGTTCAGCAACCCCCAGCACCCTTACACCAAGGGCTTGCTCGCCTGCCGGCCGCACCTCGACCGCGACTTCCGCCGTCTGCCCACGGTCGCCGACTTCATGGACGTGGACGACGAGGGCGACGGAGGCGAGATCCGGATCACCGAGCGCGAACTGACGCCGGAGTCCCTCGACGAGCTCGTCGGGCGTGGGCGCGGGCGGCTGCTTCACCCACAGAGTGCGCTCAAGGACCTGGGCTACGCCGAGAACCCCGGACCCGGCGACCGGGTCGCGGGCGGCACCGAACCCCTGCTTCAGGTCCGCGACCTGAAGGTCTACTACCCCATCAAGAGCGGCTTCCTGCGCCGGCAGGTCGGCGACGTCAAGGCCGTCGACGGCATCTCCTTCGACGTCTACCCCGGTCAGACGCTGGGACTGGTAGGAGAATCCGGCTGCGGCAAGACGACCACCGGTCTGGCACTACTGCGACTGATCGACATCACCGGTGGAACGGTCCGGTTCGAGGACCAGGACGTGACCACGATCCCGGCGAGCCGCCTCAGGTCCCTGCGCGGGAAGATGCAGATCATCCTCCAGGACCCCTATTCGTCGCTCAACCCGCGGATGACCGTCGAGGCCATGCTCAGCGAAGCCATGGCGATCCACAAGATCGGCGACAGCCGGAGCGACCGTCGCGACCGGGCCGCCCGACTGCTCGAAGAGGTCGGCATGGAGGCAGGCCATCTGCGGCGCTACCCGCACGAGTTCTCCGGCGGCCAGCGCCAGCGGCTATCGGTTGCCCGCGCGCTGGCGGTCCAGCCCAGGCTGATCATCTGCGACGAAT
>WTGL01000297.1 GCA_011523565.1 Acidobacteriota bacterium | reverse complement strand
GAGTCGTCCGCACGCTGACCGAGCGTCTCGACGAACTGTGCCGGCGCTAACGACATAGACGATGCCGCTTGCGTCACCGGCGACGACGGTCTGGCCGTCGAGCGAGACGGCGCAAGGGCGTACACGGTCGTTGCACTCGAAGGCGGCGAGCTGCTGCCCTGATTCGAGATTCCATAAGCGCAAGGTCCGGTCCGGGGAGGTGGAGACGGCGCGCCGGCCGTTCGGCGTCAAAGTCACGGAGAAAGCCGGTTCGGTGTGTCCCTCAAGTACGTGGCGGCCACGGCCCGTTTGGAGATTCCAGGCGCGGAGTGTTGTGTCGGCAGACGCGGAGACTGCTGTTTCGCCGTCCGGTGCCACTGCCACGCCATAAACCTCTGCCCTGTGTCCTTTGAGCGTGTGCAACGCGCGGCCCGAGTCAAGATTCCAAATCCGCAGCGTCCGGTCGCTGGCCCCAGAGATGGCTCGCGTGCCGTCCTGGGCGACGGCCACGGCGTGGACCGCGCCGGTGTGTCCTTCGAGGGCACGCAACTCCAGTCCGGCCTCCAAGTCCCACACCCGGACTGTCTTGTCCCAGCAGACGGAGACGGCACGAGCGCCGTCGGCAGTAAGGGCGAAGGACTTGACGTCGTCCGCGTGCCCCTCCAACACGTGCACCTCCCGGCCGGTCCGGGGACCCCACACCCGGAGCGTGGCGTCCGCGGACGACGAGACGACGCGCCTACCGTCGGGCGTCACAGCGACGCAGTAGACCTCGGCCGCGTGGCCCCGGAGCACCCGAAGCGCCCGACCGGAAGCCAGGTCCCAAACGCGCAAGGTCGCGTCGAAGGAACCGGATACGGCTCGCTTGCCGTCCGGCGTTACGGCGACACACCAAACACCGGCGCGGTGACCCTCGAGCGTGTGCAGGGCCCGCCCCGATTCGAGGTCCCAAACCCGCAGCGTAGCGTCCGCCGACGCGGAGACGACGCGCCGGCCGTCCGGCGTCACCGTGAGGGCCTCGACCCTCCCGGTGTGACCCTCAAGCCTGTGAACCAGCCTGCAGCGACACATACTCGCGGTACCGCCCGTCCGGCGTTGCCATCAACTCCTCATGCGAGCCGGATTCACGCACCTCGCCGTCCTCCAGGAAGTAGATCCGATCGGCGTTGGCGATCGTCGACAGACGGTGGGCGATGATGATGACGAGCCGGTCCTTCGCCGCTTCGTGCAGCGCGTCGACCAGGTAGGCCTCGGTCTCCGGGTCGAGCGCTGAGGTCGGTTCGTCCAGGATCAGGATACGCGCTTCCCGGAGGAGCCCCCGGGCGATCGCGATGCGCTGCTTCTGTCCGACCGACAGCTTGCTGGTCACCGTGCCGAGGTTCGTCCGGTAGCCGTCCGGCAGGGCGGCGATGAAGTCGTGGGCGCCGGCGACGCGCGCGGCGCGCTCGACCTGCGCCTCGGTCGCGGCCGGGTTGCCGTAGCGGATGTTCTCGAGGATCGAATCGGAGAAGAGCTGCGTCTCCTGGAAGACGTACGACACCTGCTTCCTGAGGCTCTCCACTGCCACGTCCTTCAGATCGACGCCGTCGACCTTTACCGTGCCCTCGGTCGCCTGAACGAAGGCCGGCACCATGTAGGCGAGACTCGTCTTGCCTGCCCCGGTCGGGCCGACGAACGCGACGATCTCGCCGACACGGGCTTCCAGGTCGACGTTGCGGAGCGCGCGGCGGCCGTCCGGGTAGGTCAGGCCGACGCCATTCATCTCGACGCCGCGCTTGATCCTGTCCAGTTCGACGCCGTCCCGCGATCTCTCCGGCGGCAGGTCCATCAGGAAGAAGACCCGGCGCATGCCCGCGATGTCGCGCTGCCACTCCGTGTACATGAAACCCCAGGCGCCGAACGTCGCGCTGAGGACGAAGAAGTAGTACGTGAGGACGAAGTAGTCGCCGGCGGTGAACGTGCCGTCGATCACCCGTCCGGCCATCACGATGAAGAACAGGACCTGGCTCAGCATCAGCGCCAGACTGAAAGCCTGCCGGTACGTGAGCACGAGAAGCCACTCCGTGCGGAAGCGCTTGAACGACTCCGCACTCGCCCGCCGGAATCGCTGCCCCTCCCGCTCGTTCCCGCCGAGGCTCTGCACGGCGAGGACGTTGCTCATCCCTTCCTCGATGTTGCTCGTCGTGGTCGAGCCGGACGCGCGACTGGCCTGACCCCGGCGGCGCGCCATGCGGGCGAACGGAAGCTCGATCAGAAACACGATCGGCAGGGCGAGCATGCCCAGCACGATGACCTCGGGCGCGGCGCCGAAGTACGTGAACATGATGTAGAGGGTGATGACGACACCGAGCAGGCCGGAGTAGAGCCCCAGCGCAATGCCGTGAAGAAGCGCGCTGACGCTGGTGGTGTCGTACAACACGCGGTAGACGCTGTCGCCGATCCGCAGGTCGTCCAGCGTCGTCATCGGCAGCGACCGGAGCTTCCCGGCTACCTGGGTTCGGAGGAAGTGATTCATCGACTGCATGAGGCGAAGGTGCACCCGGAAGTCGACGAATCCCAGGATGCCCGCCATCAGGCCGGAGCCGAGGTTCGCCTGGTTCTCCGTCTGCGTGGCGATGTCGTGCCCCTGGGCCAAAGTGCCGTGACCCTGCGGTGAAAGGGCTGTGGCGCCGCCGGAAGAGCCCGCGGACGCCCCCGTCGGCGCCCCGCTGGGCGACCTGCCCGCGCCCCGGCTCGTGGTGAACCCGAAGACCGTCACCATGAACACGCCGAGCAGGAACACCCAGAGCATCATCTCC
>WTGL01000295.1 GCA_011523565.1 Acidobacteriota bacterium | reverse complement strand
CAGCAGAGCGCCGTGCCGAGCGCGAACACGAAGGGAAGGAAGTTCTTCATCGATGATCTCCAGGTCAGGCCGCGCGAGGTTATCCCCTGAGCAGGGATACCGCAGCGATCATTCCCGGCAAGCCGGTCAGACCGCCGCCCGGATGGCAGCCGGCGCCGCCCAGCCACAGGCCTTGGACCGGCAGCGACGCATCCGCCCAGGCCGACGCCGTCGGTCGAAGCCACAGGCTCTGGGACGGGTTCATCTCGCCGTGATGGAGCCCGCCGTTGGTAGCGCCGAACTCCTCCTCGTAGTCCGTCGGGAGCAGGAGGGCCTGGTCCCGCACCAGACCGCCGATGCCCGGGGCCCAGCGCTCCAGTTCCGCCACCATCCGGTGCTGGAGTTCCGCGCCGCCATCCGACCAGCCGCCCTCGAGTTCGAAAGGCAGGTGGTGGGCCGTAGCCAGCAACAGGTGGCGGCCAGCCGGTGCAAGGGACGGGTCAAGGGTCGTCGGCAGCGCCGCCTCGATCCAGGGCCGCGCCGCCAGCCGGCGGTACTTCGCCGCGTCGGCCGCCCGCTCGATGTCCGAGGCTCGCTCCGCGAGCACGATCCGCCCGGTGAGCGCCGGTCGATCCAGACCCCGGAACGACGGCAGACCGTCGATCGAGAGGGCCAGCCGGGCAGCGGCGCCCCGGTACTTCACGTTCAGCAACCGGCGCACGAAAGCGGGTTCGAGCCGCGAAGCGCCGACCAGGTCAAGGAAGGTGACCGCCGGTGTCGCGGTCGAGACGACGGCTCCGGCTTCGATCCGCTCGCCGGCCGCAAGCTCAACTCCCGCCACGCGCCGCGATTCGACGAGGATCCGCGAGACGGCAGCGCCGGTCCGGATCCGGGCGCCGGACGCCGCCGCGGAAGCGGCAAGGGCCGCGGCCAGGGTGCCGGCGCCTCCCCGGGCCCGCGTCACTGGCGCGAGACGGTCGGGAGCGCCCAGGACACAGCGATACAGCAGTGGCCAACCGGTGCCGTTCGCCCGCGGCCCCAACCCCGTGGCCGGGAGCGCCAGGCCGCACAGACCGGCGCGGAGCACCGGACCCTCGAACCACTCGCGCAGCAACTCGTCGAGCGGCGTGGACAGGAAGCGCAGCAACTCGGGGGAGATCAAGAGACGCCCCATGTCGGCCAACTCCGGAGGACGGCTGATCAGCGGTTGGAGCGCCGCGGCGCAAGTGGCGAGTTCGGCAACGAAACCGGGCCAAGCGGCCGCGTCATCGGCCCTGATCCGCGCAAGTCCGTCCGCGGTCCGCTCGACATCAGGCCACAGCACGACGCCTTGCGAATCCGCCGTCGCCGGCACCGCGGCCGCCGCCGGCGCCTCGATCAGCTCGAGTCCGTGGCGTGCGAGTTCGAGTTCGTCGATCACCGTACGGAGGAACATGCCCAGGTCGTTGTGGCCTACGTCCACCCGGTGGCCGGGGATCAGCTCCCTCGTCGACGCCAGGCCGCCGAGCTCGGCACGCGCCTCGAGCAGGACGACCTCCCGTCCGGCGCGCGCCAGGAGCGCCGCGGCCACGAGACCGTTGTGGCCGCCGCCAACGATCGCGATCCGTTCGCTCAAGGTATCTCCGTTCCCCTGCCGCTGCCGGCTGTCTCGGACCGGCGCAGGTCGTCCAGAACCCGGAGCGCCGCGAGCCGGGCCGGGCCGCCGGAGATGCCGCCGCCGAACTGTGTCGACGAGCCGCAGACGTAGTAGCCCGGGAGCGGCGTGCGGAAAGCGGCCGCCGCGGGGTCCGGACGCAGCAGGAAGAGCTGCGACAGGCGCAACTCACCGTGGAAGATGTTGCCCCCCGGAATGCCGGCGATCGCCTCGATGTCTGGCGGGACAAGCACCTGCCGGTGCAGCACCTGGTTCTCGATGCCCGGGGCGTACTCGGACAAGGTGCGCACGACCACGTCGCCGAAGGCCTCGCGCCGCTGGTCGTCCCAGGCGCCGTCGGCCAGTTCGTAGGGCGCGTACTGGACGAAGCAGGACAGGACGTGCTTGCCAGGCGGCGCCATGTCGGGGTCGAGAACCGAAGGGATGATCGTGTCGATGAACGGACGCTTGGAGAAACCGCCGTACTTCGCGTCGTCGTAGGCGCGGTCCACGTAGTCGAGCCCCGGAGCGATCGTGATCCCACCCGCAAGGTGGGGGCCGGGTTCAGGCATGCACTCGAAGCGCGGCGGGCCGTCGAGCGCCAGGTTCACCTTGCCGGCACAGCCGCGGCTCTGCCACCGGGCAGCCCGCTCGACGAGGGCGGCGCCCGCTCCGCCCGGGACGTCCTCCGGATCGAGCAGACGCCCGAGGCTGATCTGCGGCGCCGCCGACGAGACAACGACATCGGCCGCGAGTTCGTCGCCGTTCGCGAGCGCCACGCCCGTGGCGCGGCCATCGCGGGCCAGCACTCGAGCGACCGGGCAGTCCGTGCGTATCTCGGCGCCGTAGGCGCGGGCGGCCGAGGCAATCGTGGCCGCCACCGCGCCGGTGCCCCCCTTCTGGAAACCCCACTCCCGGTAGACCCCGTCGACCTCGCCCATGTAGTGGTGCAGGAGCACGTATGCCGAGCCCGGCGTGCGGGGAGACAGCATCGAGCCGATGATGCTGGAACTCGACAGCGCAGCCTTCAGCACGTCGGACTCGAACCACTGGCCGAGGAAATCGGCCGAACTCATCGTCAGCATCTGCACGAAGCCGCGCAACCGCTCCGCCGGCAGGTCGAGGAAGTAACGCGCGATGTCGGCGACCTCCGCCGACACCTCGACGTCCAGGTGCTCCGCGCTC
>WTGL01000318.1:1635-2798 GCA_011523565.1 Acidobacteriota bacterium | reverse complement strand
CGCGTCGCAGGAGAGCGTCGCCAGGCCCTCGAGCCGGTGGCCGAGCCGGTCGACTAGGCCGAAGTGGGACTCGAGCCGGGCGCGGTCGTTGGCGTCGAAGCGGGCGGCGACCGCCCGGTACTCCTGGTACGCGAAATCGAGAGTGCTGCGCCGATACGCGCCGACCGTGTCGCCGGAGGACGCCGGTCCGAAGACGCGGTTCCAGGCGCGCAGGGGCGTGTTCTCGGCCGGCAGCCGCACGCCGCCGCTGTTGTAGCTGATCGGCCGGCCCGCCTCGAGCGCGGCGTCGACCGAGACCTCGAGCGACGGCAGCCGGTCCGCCCGCGCCACGTGCGCGGCCACGAGCTGGTCGAGGGAGGCCGACGTCGAACGGGTGTCGCGGGCGCCGAAGTCCGCTGTGTTGCCGGTCCACGCGTGGACCCAGCCGCGGTCGTGCCGGTTGCCGCCGCCGTCGAGTTCGGCGGTGGCGTAGGGCCAGCCGTGGCAGTGGCTGATCAGGATCAGGCGCCGGACCTGAGCCGGGCTCTGGGCCAGTGCGCGTAAGGCGCCGCCCGGCCAGCCGGCGCCGAGGGCCGTGAGCCCTCCGAGTTGCAGCAGCTGGCGTCTCGAGATCATGGGCCGCTCTCGGAGCCTACCCCGGCGGAACGGGTGCGAAAGAGGTCGCTGGTGGCGATCGAGACCAGGAGTTCCTTGACCGAGTCGTTCTCGCGGAAACGCTTCTGGATCGGTTCGAGCCCGGGAGCGTTTCTTTCCAGGTGGCTGCCGAGCGCATAGCGCGTCCAGTGGAGCGCGTAGCAGTCCCGCACCCGGCGGCTGGCGGCCAGCTTGTGCGCGAACTCGACTCCGTCGGCGAACGTGAGTTCCTCGGCGCCGGGCAGCCGGAGCGAGCCGCTGGCGTCGACCGGCTGTCCGTTGTCCTCGGCTCGCCACGCGCCCATCGCGTCGTAGTGCTCGAAGGCGAACCCGGCCGGGTTGATCCGGCGGTGGCAGGAGTTGCACTCGCGCGGTTTGGTGGCGGCGGCGGTCCGTTGGCGGTTCGTGCTCTCGACGCCGAGCGCGTCCGGCGGTAACGCGCTCTCGACGCCTTCGATCGGATCGCCCATTTCCATGCAGGCGATGCGCTCCAGGATGCGCACGCCGCGGGGGATCGGACCGGGTTGCAC
>WTGL01000318.1:0-1625 GCA_011523565.1 Acidobacteriota bacterium | reverse complement strand
GGGTTGCACGGCGTAGGCGCCGATGGCCAGAACCGACGGCAGGGTCAGCACGCCGGCTCGCTGCGTGGGGTCCAGCACGACCGGATCGAGGGTGAGTGGTTTCTTGCGTCCGACCGATACGGAGACATACTCGATCTGCCGGGTCAGGGCCGTGCGTCCTTCGTCCGGGGTCGTCGTGGCGCCGTAAATCGGCGACGTGTTGCGTGACATGTAGCTGTGATTGCCGGTCATCAGCTCGGTGAACGTTCCGGCCCGGTCGAAGATCGCCTCTTCGACGAACAGCTCGGTCTCCAGCCTCATCGAGTGGCGGATCGGACCCAGGATCGCCGGCCACTTCGTGTCGTCGTCGCGCGCGTTCCTGAGTACTCGGGAAACGCCGAACCGCGGGCCGAAGGCGCGGCGGGCGGGCGCGATCAGGAGGACCTGGTCGGTGCCGAGCCACTGGTGATGAAAGTGGACGACGGCCGGCCGGGCCTTCGGGTCGTCGAGCATGCGCCGTGCGTGCCGTTCGACGCCTTCCGCGGTCTCGAGTTCGCCGGCGCCGGCCGCCCGGAAGAGCTCCTCGTCCGGCATCGAGTCCCAGAGGAAGTACGACAGCCGCGTGGCGAGCTGCCACCGATCGAGTCTCGCGGCTTCCGTGGCGTCCGGCTCCAGCTTGAAGTGGAACGCCGGGGCCTGAAGGATGCCGGCGACGGTGAGCGCCACCGCTTCACCGATCGGTTCCGTGGCGATCTGCGCTTGCCAGAAAGCCTCGATCCGACCGCGCTCTCCTTCGTGCAACGGCCGGCGGTACGCCCGCTCGGCGAAGCGGAGGATGCTCGTCGCGGCACAGGCCTCGCGCTCCGCGGACGGCAGGTCGGACCAGCTAGGGCAGTTGAAGAAGGTCGGCGAGAGCAGGGCGAAGGACCCGAAGTGCATCCCGGCGAGGTGGAGTTCCTCGACCTGGTAGGAGGACGGACTCTGGCCCTGTGCAATGCCCTCGAAGCCGTCGGAACCGGGCTCGTCCGGAAATGGCCACGGCCACGGGTCGGGCGGCGGCGGTGGCGAGAACACGCCCTTGCTGGCGGTGCGCCGCGGGCTGATCCGGTCGGCGACAGCCGGGCGCTTCGGCCATCGTTCCCCGTCTCTGGGGAAGCCCAGCAGGTCGGCGACCGTGTTGTTGTACTCGGTCGGCGTAAGCGCCAGGGACGCCGTTTCGCTTGCCTCGCCCGGTTCTTCCGTTTCAGCGGCCACTGGCAGCGCGAGGGCGGCAGCGCAAAGGGTTACCAGGATCGTCCTGAACTCGATCTTCATGGCGTACGGGGGGGCAGGCTGGGACTCCGGTACCGACGAACCTGTAACACTGTATCAGTCCCGTCTATTCCGGGACGGGAACGGGTGGCCGGACCGCCTGTCAGTCTGGGTCTCGCGCGCCGCGGCCCGACGTGCGCAGGATGAAGGCGTCGAGCGTCTCCTTCCACTGCGGAAGCAGGGACTGCTCCACGTACATCATGTGGCCGGCGGCGAAGTCCTCGCGCTGGATGTTGGCCCTGAGTGCCGGCGGCAGACCCATGTGGTCCATCGTCCAGACAGCCGCGAAGTAGGGCGTCGCCAGGTCGTACAGGCCGTTGATCAGGAGCACTTCG
>WTGL01000207.1 GCA_011523565.1 Acidobacteriota bacterium | reverse complement strand
CCGCCCCGAGGGCCTGGACAGCGGCTACTACGTCCGCCCCACCGTCTTCGGCGGGGTCAGCAACGACATGACGATCGCCCGCGAGGAGATCTTCGGCCCCGTGCTGTCGATCCTCCCCTACGAAACGGAGGAGGAAGCGATCCAGGTCGCCAACGACACCGTCTACGGCCTGTCGAGCTACGTCCAGTCCGGCGACCTCGACCACGCCCGTAGCGTGGCCTCCCGCATCCGCGCTGGCAACGTCCACATCAACGGCGCCCCCGCCGACTTCGGCGCCCCCTTCGGCGGCTACAAGCAGTCCGGTAACGGCCGCGAGTGGGGCGACTTCGGCTTCGAGGAGTTCCTCGAGGTCAAGGCTGTGATGGGGGCACTGCCGAAGGCGAGCTGAGGCGCTTTCACGCCAGCCGGCCGAAGCGACCGGCCGGGTCAAGGGCCTGCTCGACTCGGCGTAGCAGCTCGCCGCCGGTGCGGTAGCCGAGGATCGGCTGGTTCGCGGTGTCGTCCGGCGCGCGCAGCGCCAGGGCAGTCAGTTTCGCCCCGGCGAGGGCGCGGTCGAGCGCCGGCAGGTCGGCGGCGCGTTCGGCGGGCCAGGCGACGAAAGCCTGCTGGATGCCGGCGCTGTAGACCCTGGCTACGCTGGACGCGTCGAGGTCGGCAAGGACCTGTTCCAGGGTGCCGGCCGTGGCGGGAGTCAGGGGGAGCTTGAGCACGGAGGCGTCCGGCGAAGCCCAGCCGAACTCGCGGCGGGTCCGCCAGTGCGTGGCGTCGGCATCGCCGAAGAGAGTGGTGACGTCCGTGTCGAGAAGATCGGCGGCCCGCTTCAGACGAGCGTCCAGGGCGAAGCTGCGGCCGCCGATCCGGATCTCCAGGTCCCAGCCGGCCAGTCCATGGACCAGGTCGAGGCACTCGAGTTCGACCGCGCCGGCCCCGACGCGGCCGGTCGCCTCGATGGCCTCGTCGAGCGGCATGCCCGCAACGCGCAAGGTGGCGCAGGTCTCGGGGGGCGGGAAGACCTTGAACGTGCACTCGGTGAGGACTCCCAGGCGCCCCAGGCTGCCGACCATCAGCTTCGGCAGGTCGAAGCCGGCAGCGTTCTTGACCACCTTGGCGCCGCCCCGGACGATCTCGCCGTGACCGTCGATGAAGGTCACCGCGAGCAGGAAGTCGCGCAGGCCGCCATAGCGGAGGCGTCCCGGGCCGTTGGCGCCCGCGGCCACGGCGCCGCCTACCGTGCTGCCGGCCTCGACCAGCAGCGGATCGAAGGACAGGTACTGGCCCTCGGCGGCAAGTCTTGCCTCCACTTCGGCGAGCGGCGTTCCGGCCAGCGCGGTCACCGTGTACTCGCTCGGCAGATACTCCGTGATGCCGTCGAGCGCCGACACGTCGAGCACTTCGGCGCCGTCCACCGACCACAACGACGGCTTCGTGCCGCCGCCACGCGGCACCACCAACTCCGCACCGCGTACGGCCTCGGCGACCTCTGCCGCCGAACCCGGCCGATGGACAACGGCGGTCACAAGTCTCCCGGCTTTCCGCTGTTGACCGCGCCGTCGCGCCTCATTCGCGCGAAATGACCCCCGCTACTTCCAGCGGATGGGGGCCGTGGCTCAGCAGCGCCGGCGCTTCGGCGTCCGGGAACATCTTGCCCCGGTTCGCCAGTTCGCCGGGATCGATCGCCATGCGGATGCGGCGCATCGCGTCCAGGTCGGCCTCGTCGAACATCTCGCCGAGGTACTGCCGCTTCTCCATGCCGACACCGTGCTCACCGGTGATCGAACCGCCGAGGTCGATGCAGAGACGGAGGATCTCTCCGGCCAGCTCTTCGGCGCGCTCCAGCTCGCCTTCGACCCGGCCGTCGAAGAGAATCAGCGGGTGCAGGTTGCCGTCGCCGGCGTGGAACACGTTGGCCACCCGGATGCGGTGCTCCTCGCCCAGGTGCTGGATCTTCGTCAGCGCTTCGCCCAGGCGGGAACGGGGCACGACGCCGTCCTGCACGATGTAGTCCGGGCTCAGACGCCCGACCGCCGAGAAGGCGCTCTTGCGGCCCTTCCAGATGCGCATCCGGTCGTCCGGGTCGCTGGCGATGTGCTCCAGGTAGGGCTTCGACCGCCTGACGACTTCCAGCAGCAGCTCGCTCTCGGCCGCCACCTGCTGCTTCTCGCCTTCGAGCTCGACGATCAGGAGCCCCTCGGCATCGAGCGGATAGCCGGCGCCCACCGCCGCCTCCGCAGCCTCGATGGCGAGGTTGTCCATGATCTCCATCGCTCCGGGAAGCAGGCCCGAGGCCACGACCGCCGCCACCGCCTCGCCCGCCGCCGACAGCGAATCGTAGGCCGCGAGCAGGGTGAAGTACGTCTCGGGCTTCGGCAGCAGACGCAGCGTGATCTTTGTGGCGATCCCGAACAGCCCCTCGGAGCCGACGAATAGACCGACCAGGTCGGGCCCCACGCCCTCCAGGCTGTCGCCGCCGATCTCGATCACCTCGCCGTCCGGCAGCACCACCTCGAGACCGAGTACGTGGTTGCTCGTCATGCCGTACTTCAGACAGTGGGCGCCGCCGGAGTTGAAGGCCAGGTTGCCGCCGATCGTGCACACGGACTGGCTCGACGGATCGGGCGAGTAGTAGAGGCCGTAGGGCGCCGCGGCGTCGGACACGGCGAGGTTGACGACACCGGGCTCGACCACCGCCGTCCGCCGCACCGGGTCCACTTCGAGGATCCGGTTGAGCCGATTCATCGCGATGACCACGCCGTCGTGGACCGGCAGTGAACCGCCGGACAGGCTGGTGCCGCTTCCGCGCGCCAGGAAGGGCACGTTCGCG
>WTGL01000148.1 GCA_011523565.1 Acidobacteriota bacterium | reverse complement strand
GAAGAAGGACGGCTCGCTATCCGTCAAGGCGGACAGGTTCTGGCCCATCGACCGCCTGGAGCGAATCCCGAGCCACGACTTCCGGTAGGAACCACTGGGTGCGCCGGCCTGACATCCGACCGCCCGAAGGCGGGCGCTCGGACTGTGACACGGCTGGCGCGAGGACGCGCCAGCCGGGTTCTGGCCGGCTGTGGCCGCGGGCCTTCTGACCCGCGGAAGACCCGCCGCGAAGCGGCGAGCGCGAGCACTCCACCCCGGTCGAACCAGCGGCCCATCAACTTGTCGCTACTGTCCTGCGCGCGCCGGAATGCCCTGCCTGTACTGCTCGAGCCTACGGTTCAGCAACTCGACCAGGCGTTCGCGCTCGGCAGGAGCGGCCGCTTCAACAAGCACCTCCAGGGCGGTCTCGATCGTCCGGATCGCGGCCTCGAAGTCGCCGGTTTCCGCGTAGGCGGCAGCCAGCGTCTCAAGCAAGGCCGGCTCCATACCGCCGGCAACGGCGTTCAGCTCGAGCGCGACGACCAAGGCGAGCTGACCATCCCGGCGGGCCGCATCGCGATGTGTAGCCAGGGTCCAGGCGATCTCGTTTCCTCGCGCCAGCAGGCGCTCGTCCTCGACATAGGCGCGGCGCAGTTGCTCCGCACCCTCGAGGGCGGCCTCGGGGCCTCTCTGGAGAAGCACCAACCCCAGTTCGTGGCGCCCGGCGGCGTTGTCCGGGGCGCGCTCCAGTAGCGCCCTGTACCGCTCCACTGCCAGGTCCAGTCGGCCAGAACCGGCCGCTACCTGGGCCGCGCCGTAGAGGGCATCGACGTCCCGGGGCTCGACTTCGAGGATGGCCCGGTAGTGAGCCTCGGCAGGCTCCAGGTAGCCGCTACGGACCGCTGCGACCGCCAGAATACGGTGGGCTTCGACGTGGCGTGGATCGCGGTCGACGATGGCGGCGAACTGCTCCATCGCTTCCGTCAACCGGTCCAGCTTGCCGAGCAACTGACCGTAGAGGTATCTGAGATCCACATCGTCGGGACTCCGCTCGACCGCGCGACGGAGCTCTGTCGCCGCATCCTCGGTCCGGCCCTCGCCGTCGAGGACTTCGGCCAGGCGCACTCTGGCGGCGACGTTTCCCGGATCCGCGGCGAGCACAGCCTCGACTTCGGCCCGTACCTGGCCCACATCGCCGGCGTCGACCAGGGCGTTCTGGTAGGTCATTCGTGCACCTGGATCATCCGGTTCGAGATCCAGGGCGGCGCGCGCATGCCGGGCTGCCGCGCGGTGGTTCCCACGCCGATTCTCGATCGTCGCGAGGCGCTGGAGCGACTTGAACAGCCGGTCCTTCGCGCCCCGACGCTCGAACTCGGCCGAGCCGGTGGCGTCCCCCGCACCGCTGTCGAGCCGGGCTCGCTCGACGTCGACCGATCGGCCCAGCAGGGCGACGGACTCCTCGGGGAAGCCGTGCTCGTACCAGCGCGCGTAGCTCGCCAGAGAGACCTCATCCGGCGGCTCGGTGAACCAGCGCCCGGCGAACGGCACGGCCCGGGCGCGCAGCTCCGAGCGGGAGGCACCCAGCAGTTCGAGATCGGCAAGGAGGTCCATGGCCGTCACTCCGCCGCGATAGAGGGAGGCGACCCGTCCCTCGCCGTCGATCAGCATGGAGAACGGCAGCGAAAGGGGAAAGCGCCGGTCGAACAGGGACCTCTTGACGATCTCGACCTTGTCGAGCGTCTCCTCCGTCGCCATCCCGTGGAGGAACGGAAACGCGATCTCGTCCATGAACTTCCGCGCCGCCTCTTCGGTCGTCGTCGCAATCTCGCCCATGCCGTCCGTCGACAGGGCCGCGATCTCAAGTCCCGCAGCTCTGAGCGCCGCTTCCTCCGCAGTCAGATCGCTCAACTCCGAGCGGCAGGGAACGCACCAGCTCGCCCAGATGTTGAGCAACACCGGACGACCTCGGCCGGCGGTTACAGCCGCAGGTTCGGCGGCGCCGAACGGTCGCAGCGTGAACGAGGGGGCCGGCGGACGCGGAGTCAGGACGACCCGCGAACCCGTGGTCGGGACAGGGACCTGTTGCACGCGAGGTTCGAGAACCGCCGGGCGCCGCCGCGCCGGCTCCGGCTCCGCCCGGCCGCTGCCCTGGACGATCCGGTAGCGGCCACCGGGCTCGACGCCGGCGAACGTCTCGCCGCCGCCCCCGGGCCACCGGACGCTCAGGGGACCCGAAACCTCGCTGTCGCCCAGACCCAAGTGCAACCAGCGGCTGGACTGCGACAGGAATCCGTCCCCGGCGCGCACCGAACGCCGCAACACGCCGTCCGTGGTCGCCAGCTCGACCCGTGCCCCGACGGCATCCCGGTTCGTACCCACTCCGTCTCCTTCAAGGCGCAGAGCGACAAACCGGTCCCCCACCGGAAGTTCGTTGCGCATCAGCCGCAACCGGGGAGCGGTCCGGTTGCTGATCGCCACGTCCAGGTCGCCGTCGCCCTCCAGGTCGAGGAAGGCGACGCCGCGACCGTCGTCCGGGAAGTCCAGGCCGCTGACCGCCGAGGCGTTGGCGAACGCGCCGCCGTCGCGGCCGGGGTTCAGGAAGACGCAGTTCCGCTCGTTGCCGCTGAAGGACAGCCCCTCGTCGAGCCGTTCGTGGAGCGCGCGAAGGGACTCGAGATACGGCTCCAGCGATCGGTCATCCGGCGAACTGGGCGCGCGCGGCACGACCTGCCGCCAGAAGAAGCTTCACAGGTCGTCGGGGAGCGTCTGGGTCAGGTTGCCGTTGGCGACGACCAGGTCCTCCCAGCCGTCGTTGTTGATGTCGGCGAAGACGGACGACCAGGACCAGCGG
>WTGL01000292.1:17745-20204 GCA_011523565.1 Acidobacteriota bacterium | reverse complement strand
GGAGCGATGGGCCGAGGAGGGCGAGTACAAGAGCACGGCCTTCGGGGAGGAGACGGAGAACCAGTAGCGATCGGGCTCCGACTGCGGCGGCTCGCTGCGGGCACCTCCCAGGCTTACAGGGAAGCCCTGTCTCCCTGTGCCTCAGCGCGGCGCGGACGCCGCGACTCGACTGGTAGGCTGTGGCGGCTCTGCCGAGGGGGCCGTTCCGCCTGCACCGAGGTCTACCGCCATGTCGATTTCTCCCGAACTTCAGTCCCGCATCCAGGGCATCGTCGATTCAGGTTCGACCGTCCTGTTCATGAAGGGCAACCCCGCCGCGCCCCAGTGCGGTTTCTCGGCCCAGGTCATCCAGGTGCTGAACCGCCTGCTTCCCGAGTACCAGACCTTCGACGTTCTGTCGGACTCCGAGGTCCGCGAAGGGGTCAAGGAGTTCTCCGACTGGCCGACGATCCCCCAGCTCTACATCGGCGGCGAGTTCATGGGCGGCTGCGACATCGTCAAGGAGATGTACGACAGTGGCGAGCTTCACGACGCTCTGGGCATGGAGCGTCCGGAACTCTCGGGCGACGACATCGCGATCTCGATCAGCCCGGACGCGGAGCAGATCCTGAGGAACGCCCAGCAACAGCAGCGGGCGGAACTCCACTTCGGCATCGACGCGAAGTTCCAGCCCTTCCTCGGTTTCGGCCCGGCGACGGGAGCGGAGATCCGGGTGCCGGTGGGGGACCTCTTCTTCCTGCTCGACCGGGACTCGGCGGCGCGCGCCCGTGGCGCCTCGATCACGGTGGTCGACAGCGAGCACGGCCAGCGCCTCGACGTCGACATTCCGGCCGCCCGCGTAGCCGGCTGATCGACCGCGGCTCGGATCGACCAGCGCCGCGTATGGAGATTGCCGGTCAGCCGACGACCCACGAGACGGCCGAGCGGGTGCGGGAGGCGGTGGCCGAGGCGCTGCCGGGCGCCCTGATCGAGGTGACGGGCGAAGGCAACCACTTCAGCCTGCGCGTGGAGTCCGCTGCCTTCGCCGGCCGCAACCGGCTGGCGCGCCAGCGGCTCGTGCTGCGGGCGATCGCACCCTTGATGAAGGGCGAGAGCGCCCCCGTTCATGCGATCGACCGTTTGGAGACCGTGCTGCCGGCGGAGGGCGCGCGGCAATAGCTGAGTCGTCACTCAGTGTGGTAGGGTCCGACCAGTCATCCGCAACCAGATTCCTGGGAGGAAGCCCGTGATGTCACGCCGTTCCCGCCTCTGCGCTCTCGCCGCCATGCTCCTCGTTGCTGCGGCGCCGATTCTTGCCGCCGGCCCCGACGGGGTCGACAGCCCGGACGAGATCACGTTCCACGAGGACGTCGAGCCGATCCTGCAGCGCTCCTGCCAGGGATGCCATCGCCCCGAGGGCGTGGCCTACGGCGGCATGAAGGCGCCGATGGCCCTGACGACCTACGAGGAGAGCCGACCCTGGGCCCGCAGCATCGCGCGCCAGGTGGAAGCGAAGCGGATGCCACCCTGGTTCGCCAGCGACGAGACGCACGGGCAGTTCACGAACGAGCGGATTCTGAGCGCGGACGAGATTGACACGATCCTGACCTGGGCGAAGACGGGCGCCCTTCGCGGAGACCCCGCGAACGCCCCCGAGCCCATCGAGTGGCCGACGGGCTGGCTGATCGGTGAGCCGGACCTGGTGCTCGACCTGGCCGAGCCGTTTTGGGTCAACGACGACGTGAAGGACGTGAACATCAGCCTGAAGGCGGAGTTGATCACCGAGGAGATGCTCCCCGAGCCGCGCTGGATCAAGGCGATCGAGTTCCGTCCCGGCAGCGACGTCGTCCATCACGTGGTCGGCTCCCGGATCGCCACGGAGACCGAGACCCCCGGCGCCTCCGGCCTGCTCGGCGGCATCGCGCCCGGTACCGAGCCCTTCTATCTGCCCGAGGGCGCCGGCCGTCTGCTCGTGCCCGGCACGCAGCTCTACTTCTCGATGCACTACAACAAGGAGCCGGGCGAGGGAACTGGCAGACGAACTACATCTACAAGGAGCCGAAGGACCTTCCGGCCGGAACGCGCGTCGATGTGCTGATGACCTACGTCAACACGGAGGAGCGGAACGCGGCCACGGTGCTCGAACTCGACACGACCCGCGCCGTCCAGTTCGGCGGACCGACCACCGACGAAATGATGATCGGCTTCATCGACTACTCGGAGGATCGGGGCGAAGAACTCGTGACCGAGGCGGAAGGCGCGGCTGCGAACGCCACGCCGGCCGCGGGCGGCGGCCAGTAACGGCTTCGTCACGGCAAGGGCCTTGCGATGCGGCGCGTCCACTTGGTTGGGCGCGCCGTTTCTCTTTGTGAGAATGGCGCGGGCGGATCATGACGACTGAGACACTCTACGGCGCCGTCGATCTGGGCGGTTCCCACATCGGACTGGCGCTGGGCTTCGTCGATGTCGATGCCGGCAAC
>WTGL01000292.1:0-17709 GCA_011523565.1 Acidobacteriota bacterium | reverse complement strand
GACGATGGGGGAGGCGGCGAGGGCCGGTGACGAGTCGGTGGCGCAGGAACTGGAGCGGATCGCGGGCCTCGTCGGCATCGCCGCCGCCAACGTCGTCGTCACGTTGCATCCCGAACTCATCGTGCTCGGCGGCGGCGTCGCCGGCCTCGGCGATTTACTGTTCGACGGTGTCAGGCAGACGATCGCCGACCGCGTTCGGGTCTTCCCGACGGACGACGTTCGCCTCGAACCCGCCGCCCTCGGCACGGATGCCGGTCTGGCCGGTGTGCTCGCGTGGGCAGCGTCGCGGTCTTCGCGGTCGAAGTAGCTCCCGCTGGCCCGTGCGCGCTATGCGGCTGGCCGGTTCGCTGTCCGGGTTCCGGCGGCTGTAGCTGTCGCCACATGCCGCCGTCGACGCCGGAGCAGGAGTTCCGCCAGGAAGAGCAGGGTGGCTGCGCCGGCGAGCACGGGCCACAGTTCGAACCGCCGGATCGCGGTGGAGGGGCCGGATGCGGTGATCGCGGTCACGGCACCGCCAACGGTCTCGTGGAACAGGCCGCCGGTTGCTGCGGCGAGTTCGGCGAGAGCGGCGACGTCGGGGGCGCCGGGGCGCAGCTCATCGCGGGCGGGGAAGAAGATCGTGCGGCCGGGACCCGTGCCGGCCTCGGCGCCGGGCGCGCCGGCATGGACCTCGACGCGGTAGGGCTCGAGGCTTGGCGCGAGTTGCAGGCGCTCCTCGGGTGACAGCCGGTAGAGGCCGGGACCGGTGCGTCGCATTGGTGCATCGAGGCGTCGGTCGCCCCGCAGAACGACGAGCCGGGGTTCGAGGTTGCTGGCGAAGCGCCCGGCGTCCTCGATCACGCTGAGTTCCGCTTCGAGGGCCTCGTCCCGGCGGCTCAGGCGCAGCTTCCACTCGGCGCTCGCCCGCCGGCCGGCGGCGTCGCGCACGACCTGGGCGACAAGGCGCGGCAACTCAGGCCAGCGCAGCCAGTCGCTCGCCCAGCGGGGCTCGAGATCGGAGGTGAACATCCAGGTCTTGCCGAGGCCGACGTAGCGGCTGGCCAGGATCGGATCCGCGTCATTCCCGGATCTTGGGCCCGCGGCGAGAATGATCTCCGCGCTGTCCTTGGCCACCGCGGCGATGCGGCCGTAGAGCTGGGGCGCGGCGGCGACGTCGATCCCGGCGAGCGCCTCGGACTGGCCGTGCAGTTCGACCCGGATCTCCTCTTCGCGTGCCGAATCCGGGAGCTGGTTCATCGTTTCGTCGATCAGGATGCTCTGCACGGAGGTCGGATCCTCGATCGTGTAGGCGTTGCCGTCGCCCCAGTCCGCGATGTCGGCGAGCAGCTCGCGGTCGGACTCGACGCCGATGGCGACGGTGGAGACGGTGATCTCTTCCTGTCTCATGCGGATCACCAGGCGCTCGTACTCGTCCGGGTAGGTGCGGCCGTCGGAGACGAGGATCACGTGCTTGACCTCGGACTCGACTTCGGAAAGTTGATCCAGGCAGGCCTCCAGGGCTGGATAGAAGTTGGTCTGGGCGCTGGCCTCGATCCGATCGACGCGGTCCGCGAGCCGCTCCTGCTCGCGCACGAACTGCAGGGGGACGATCTCGTGGGTGTGCCAGTCGAAGGCCACCAGGCCGAAACGGTGCTGCTCGTTGAGCATCCCCAGGGCAGCCTTGGTGGCCTCCTTGGCCAGGTCCATCTTCGGACCCTTCATGCTGTAGGACTTGTCGAGCGCGATCATCAGCGCGACCTCGCTGCGTTCTTCCTCGATCTCGAAGTCGAGGGGCAGCACCCGTTCGAGCGCCGAATCCCGGTAGCCCTCTTCGCCGAACGTCGCCTCTCCGGCGACGAACAACAGCCCGCCACCCTCGTCCTCGACCCAGTCGCCGAGCGTCCGCTGGGCGGGTTCGGGAAGGCTGTCGGCGGAGACGTTGCTCAGGAGGATCGCGTCGTAGCGACGCAGCGCGACCGGATTGAACGAGGCGCGGTCCGGCGTCGTTCGGGTCACCTGCAGTCCCTGAGCCTCCAGCAGGCGCTGGAGGTCGCCCGAGTGATCGCGCGGGGCCAGCAGCAGGACGCGGTGCCGGGGCTCCACGCGGAGACTGCCGCGCCAGAGGGTGCCCTGGGACGCCGCTTCACCCTCACCGCCGCCGAGGACGGCCTCAAAGGTCTGGAGTCCCGGTTCGGAGAATGTCCACGGCAACTCGATCTCGGTGACTCCGGGCACGAGCGGCACGATGTGCAGCTCTTCGGCGCCGTTCCCGCGCAGGGTCAGGGGGGCCTCCGGTAGCGACGCGCGGCTGCCGAGGCGCAAAACCCAGTTGTGGGGCTCGCCGGCGTGCAGGGGGCGTTCCCCGTCGTCGAGTTCGACGGATTCGATCCAGACGGGCGGCGACACGCGGTCGAGGACCGCCGTGTCGATGCGGAGGTCGGGGTAGCGGGCCGCCAGACGGGCCGCGGCGCCGTCCAGGTTCTGACCGTCCGAAAGGACCAGGATACGGCGAACGCGATCGGCCCGCAGCGTCGCGGCGGTCTGGCGAAGCGCGGCTTCCGGCCGGGTGCTGCCACGATCCAGCGCGGCGTTGCCGGCCGAGGCGGTGCTGGAGTCGGCGACCTCCAGGCGACGCAGATCTTCCGGACCGCCGCCGGCCGCCGCGCGGTCGGCGAATGCGAACAGCCGCACGGGGCTTTCCGGATCGAGGCCGCGGTCGAGCGCCTGAAGCGCGCGGTTCAGGCTCGCCGGCTCAACGCTCGCCGAGACATCGACTAGAACCGCCACGTCGAGTTCACGGGTCCTCCAGGTTGCGACCGGCTCGGCGAGCGCCAGTACGATGGCCACAAGCAGCGCCCCGCGCATCCAGAGCAGCCGCCGGCGCTGACGGTCGGGCCGATCGCTCCGCTGCGACCACAGGAGGACCGCGATCGGCAGCGCCGCGAGCAACCAGAACGGCTCTTGCAGGGTCATCGGTGAAGCACCCGCCTGCTGGGGTCCGGGGGAGAGGGTCCCAGGGGCCGCTCACGCTTCGGAGGAAGATGGGAGGGTTTCCGGAGGTTGGTCACGTCAGTCATACCGTGATGCCGCGGAAGAAGGTGATCGCCTCGATAGAGGCGAGGAGCAGGCCGGCGAGGGCGAGGGTGCGCCAGGACCAGGGGCGGCGGGTCTGCTGCGTGAGTTCTGCGAGGCGTCCGGGGGGTACGGGGTCGAGGTCGGAGTCGTTGATGCGGGTGGCCCGTTCGTCCTGGAGGCCGGTGACGATGGAGTCGTCATCGTCGATGGGCGTGCGAGTGAGCCACTCGGCGGTGTTCTGGAGCAGGGCGGCGAGGTCGGGGCGTTGAGAGAGTGGGGATAGGTCGAGATCGAAGGCGATGACGACCGAGCGGGCGGTGAGGTCCGGCCCGGGTGGGTCGGGGCCGGCCGGCATCGAGGCCGGGTCGGTCGGATCGCAGACGGCGATGGCCGGCAGGTTGCCGGCTGTGGCTACGGGAATGCAGCGAGGGTCGAGTTCGCGGGAGGCGATCGTCACGGGCAGGCCGAGTAGCGAGACACCGTCCAGGATCGGGTGGCCATCGGCGAAGCGGTCGATCCGGCGCAGGGCGGGGGGCGCGGCGTCGGCGGACGAGAGTCCACCGGCTGCTGCGGCGTCCGGTGGGTCGAGGAACAGGCTGGGGAGTGCCGGTGCGTCGGGCGGTACGGTGCGGTGGAAGACGGTGATGTCGGCTGTAGCCGTGGCGGCGGACGAGGATAGCGATGGCTGTGCGCCGGCTTCGCGGAGCCTCTCGTCGACGTGCACGGCGACGACTTCGGCAGATGGGTCGGCAGCGAAGGCCCGGGCCGCGGCGGAATCGCCGAACGAAGCTCGGCTGCGGGTATGAACGACCAGCCGCCGTTCACCGCGCAGCCGATTGTAGGGTCGCTTGACGGCACGCGCCGTGGCGGGAGATCCGGTAGTCCGTGCGTCGACCAGGAAAGCCTGGTCGTCCAGCGCGAACGCTTCTCCGGGGGTCCGAAGGCGCGCCGTCACCGGGCCGGGCGCGAAACCGGCGATGTCGATGAGGGCGGTGAAGCGGTCTCCGGGCGGAAGCTCGAGTTGCCGGCGGATGCGGATCGTCTCGGAGTCGGCGATCGTCAACTCGACGGGTACCTGGCCGGTGGTGCCGGTGGAGTCCATTGCAAGGACTTCGAGCAGAGCTTCCGCTCTTGCTTCGTGGCTGGGTGCCGGGCGGGTCACGAAGTGAACGATGCCGGCGTTCCTGGCCGGCGCGAGGACCGACACCGTGTGAGTCGCTGTCCCCGGGTCGATGATCGGTCGCCAGTCAGAGACGCCGTCGGTGAAGAGGTAGGCCGTATCGGCGGCGGGAATTGCGGGTTCTGGCTGCTCTTCCGTTTCCGCGGACGTGAGCGAACCGGACAGGGCGTGCAGGGCCTCCGCGGGCGTCAGCGCCGCCGGGTCCGCTCCCAGGGTGAACCGGCTGCCGGTGTCCGCTTCGGCGACGATCCGCCGGGCCTCGGCGACGGCCAGGTCCATCCGGGTCCCCGTCCCATCCGGCAGAGCGGCGCTCATCGTCGGCGAGGAGTCGAATGCGAGGGCGATCCGGTCGCCGCCGCCGGGTTGCAGCCAGCCGGCCTGACCCGCAGCCAGGGCCAGACAGCCGGCTACCGTCATCGCGAGAAGCAGCGAGAGCAGCCACCGCAAGCGGTCGTGCCGTCGCCGCCGGTGCGCCAGCAGCCGACGCCACAGCAGCGTGGAGGCGACCGACAAAGACTGCGCGGTAGGCCGGATCAGGTAAATCGCGAGTACTGCCAGGGCGGCAAGCAGGAGCGGTAACCAGACGGGCATGCGGCGTCAGCGTCCCCGGCTCAGCAGACCGCGGCGGAGGGCGCCGAGGGCCAGTTCCTCGAACCTCATCTCGACCGGCGCCTCGATGAAGGACCAGCCGCGGGCGGTGCAGCGGGCCCGGATCTCGTCCCGGTGGGCGTCCGCTTCGTCCTCCAGCCTGTGAAGGAGGGTGGGGGCGCCGTGGACGCGGAGCGTGTCGCCGGTTTCGCTGTCGACGAGGGTCGTGTCGCGGTCGAGCGGTGCTTCGAGGTCCCGGTGGTCGGTGACCTGAAGCACCGCGACGTCGTGGCGAAGCGGCAGGAGCAGGTCGAGACCGCCCTCCGTCGTGTCCGAGAGGAGGTCCGAGATCAGGATGACGAGACCGCGCCGGCGGCCGGCGGCGAACACCTGCCGTACCGCGTGGTCGAGCCGTGTGTCGCCGCCGGTGTCGAGATTGGCGAGGAAGTCGAGCGCTCGCCACACCTGCCGCGAGCCGTGGAGCGGCCCCAGGACCTGGTGCGCGTGGCTCGAGTAGGGCGCCAGCGTGACCCGGTCGAGCGTGGCGAGAGCGATGTAGGTCAGCGCGGCGGCGATCCGGCGCGCGGCGTCGAACTTGCGTCGACCGGCGTCACCCGGCGTCGGCGCCATGGAGCGGCTGCAGTCGAGCAGGATGTAGACCGCGAGGTCGCCATGCTCCTCGAACATTCGCAGCAGCAGGCGGTCGAACCGGAGGTAGGCGCGCCAGTCGAGGTGGCGCACGTCGTCGCCTTCGACATAGGGGCGGTAGTCCGCGAACTCGATGCCGGAACCCAGGTGAGTGGCGCGGTGCTCTCCCTTGAAGCCGCCTGCGGGTACACGGCGCGACAGGAGCCGCAGTCGCTCCAGCCGAGCGAGGAAGGCCGGCTCGAAGGCGAAGGCGGAGTGGTCGGCCACGGCTCGGAGCTGGAGCCCGCTCAGCCCTCGGGCACGCTGTCAACCACGTCCTGGAGCAGTTCGTCGAGGTCGATTCGTTCCGCCTCGCCCTCGAAGTTCAGCAGGACGCGGTGGCGTAGCGCGGGCAGGGCGACGGCGCGGATGTCTTCCCGGGCGACATTGGCCCGGCCTCGGATGAGGGCGTGGACCTTGGCGCCGAGAACCATCGCCTGGACGCCGCGCGGGCTGGCCCCGACCCGCACGTAGCGGCGGACCGCTTCGGCGGGACGGTCTCCCTCAGGCCGGGTCGCGATGCCGATCCGGATCGCGTAGTCCTGGACCGGTCGCGCGATCGGAGTCAGGCGCGCCGCGCGCCGCATCGCGATCACGCGTTCGGCGGTCCAGAGCGCGGCCGCCGACGGCGTGTACCCCGAGGTCGTGCGGTCCATGATCGTGTGCAGTTCCTCGGTCGCCGGGTAGGTCATCCGCAGCTTGAAGAGGAACCGGTCGAGTTGTGCCTCGGGCAGCGGGTAGGTCCCTTCCATTTCGAGCGGGTTCTGAGTGGCGAGCACAAAGAAGGGCGGTCCCAGCTGGTTCGTCTCACCGCCGACGGTCACCGTCGTCTCCTGCATCGCCTCGAGCAGGGCCGACTGCGTCTTCGGAGTGGCGCGGTTGATCTCGTCCGCGAGCAGGAGATTGGCGAAGATCGGCCCCGGCTCGAAGACGAGCCGCCGGACTCCCGCCTCGTCTTCGCGCAGGACGTGGGTGCCGACGATGTCGGCGGGCATCAGGTCAGGGGTGAACTGGATGCGGGAGAACTCGAGATGGAGAGCTTCGGACAGCGTGCGCACCAGCAGCGTCTTGCCGATGCCGGGGATGCCCTCGAGCAGGACGTGGCCGTCGGCGAGCAGGCCGATGATCACGCCGTCGACCACGTCCTCCTGGCCGACGATCACCTTGCCGATCTCGGCTCGCAGCTCGCTGCAGCGCTCGGCGAAGTCCGTCAGTTGCAAGGCCAGATCGGCCGCGGTCCGGGGCGCGGCGGTGTCGTTCACTGGCGCTCCTCCCGAGATTCGTCCTCCGGTGGGGGGTCCTCCAGCGACTCGAGGTAGCGCCGCACGGAAGCGCGGTGGCGCCAGGCGATCGGCTGCCGGGGCGGCGGCAGTTCGCCGGTCGTGGCCTCGGCGCCGGCGCCGACGCTGGCGCTGGAGCCGCGCATCGCCACCTCGGCGGCCCGGAACTGGGTCGCGCTGGTGGTGGTCAGGGGTCGGCGGTCGATCTCGTCCCGCGACTGGATCAGTGCGGTTTCGAGCGCCTGTTCGAGGCTGAGTGCGGGCATCAGGAGATCGCCGAAGGGATCGACCATCTCCTCCTGCGGTCCGGTCCCGACTCCGGCGGCGCCGCCGTCGGCCTCGGCACTGCTGGTTCCAGGTTCTTCGCTGACCGCCGCCGCCGTGCCGCTCTCGCCGCCGGAGCCCTCGCCTTCCTCGGTCGGCTGGCCGCCGGCGCCCTCGCCGGATGCCGACTCGGCTGCGGCCTCAGCGCCCTCGCCTTCGCCCGGCATGCCGGGTGCTCCCGCTTCGTCCTCTCCGGCGCTCTCGCCGGTGTCGAGTTCGCGCATGAGGTCGGCGCCCGTTTCGGCATTTTGTTCGCCGGCGAGATCGGCCGCGGCCGCTTCGCCGCCCTCGGGGTTGCCGTCCATCGCCTCGGCGTCCGCTCCGTCGCCAAGGCTTCCCTCGACTCCTTCGGAGGCGTCTCCCGCGCCGCGCCGCGCATCGTCGGAGGCATCCGGCTCGCGGATCCGGAGAGTCAGGAAGGGAAGATCGCTGAGCCGCACGTCGAACTCCGGAACGCCCGGCCTGCGACCGGGTTTTTCTTCCAGGAGCGCCGCCGCCTCCAGTCCCGGCGCCGCGCCGTCCGGGCCGTCGCCGCTCATCGCCGCGGCCAGCGCCTCGCCGACAAAGGAGGTGGGCAGGACGACCGGCACCAGGAGGACCACACTCAGAATGACCGAGGCCGTGGCGCCGCGGGGGACCAGGCGGGGCGCCGCCCGCCGCGCGGCGGTACGGTCGAGACCCGCGAGCCCGCGTTCGAGGACGAGTGCGATCCAGGGCAGTGGCCAGACGGCTTCGGCTTCCCGAGCGGGGCGCCCGCTGCCGGCGTCGGGGTCGGCTCGCCTCTGCATCTCGAGGGCCGTGGCGACCGCGTCTCGCAGATCGCCCGCCTTGTCCACCGCTCGCGCGGCGGCCGGAAGATCGCGGCCCAGCGAGACGGCCTCGCGCAGCACCAGCGCGACCAGGACGATGCCGCCAGCCCACGACGGCCATAGCGTAGCGGCGCTGCCTTCGGCACCGGCCGCCATGCGCAGCAGCCAGGTCGAGAGCAGCCAGAGGCAGGATGCGGGCACCAGCCAGACGAGCGCCGCGAGGGCGCGGCGCAGACGGAGCCGCCGGTCGACGGCGGAGAGACCGCGCAGGAACTCGCGGCGCAGGTCGGCCAAGGGCCGGTCTTCCGGCGGGGAATCGGCGCGAAAAGGGCTCAATTCGGTTCCCAGAGCGCGATGCCTCCGGCCTGCTTGCCGATGTCGATCTGCGCGACGCGCCGGAACGCGCCGTTGTCGTAGACCTCGACGACTCCCGGTTCGCCGCCGATGCCCTCGACCGTGACCAGGCTGAAACGCCCGTCCGAAGTGATCGCCACGCCGTGGGGAATGCGACGGGTCGTGTCCAGACGGGCGACTTCGGTGCCCGTCTCCAGATCCCAGAAACCGATGGAATCGCTTTTCTTGTAGGTCACGACGAGTAGGCGCTCGTCCGGCGCCACGGCCGCGTTGTAGGGGCCGGCCGCTGGTGTTTCGAGGCGGCGCGAAACGGCCCACCCGGCGGTGTCGACCTCGTAGAGCGCGTTGCCCGAAAGAGCCGTGACGTAGACGAGGCCGCGGGACGTCGGCTGTGTGACCCAGGAGGGCTCGACCGCGGCGCCGGCGTGGGCGCGGTCGTGGCTCGCGTGGTCGCCGTGGGCGGCGTGCATGTCGGCCGCGGCGCCTAGCTTGAGGCGGCGCTGGACCTCGAAGCGAAGCGCGTCGACCTCGACGAGTTCGTCGTCCATCATGTTCACGCTGTAGAGCTTTCGCCCGTCGCGGCTGAGCCGCGCGCCGTGCGGCATCGTGCCGCTCTCGAACTGGGCAATCTCGGTCATCGTCGAGGTCTCGACGACGGAGATCGTGCTCGGCACATGGTCGCCGTAGAAGTCGGAGTTGACGACGAACAGCAGCCCCGTCGTCGCGGCGATGTCGAGCGTGGCCGGGAACATGCCGACCTTCGTGTCCCCCAGCCACTCGTCGGTGCCGGTGGCGTACTTGTGAATCGAGCCGAAGGGGTTGCCGTGAGCGATCGAGACGTACCAGTAGCGGCCGCCCGCCGAGACGTTGATGCCGTGGGGGCCCTCGGTCTCGGCCGGAAAGCTGCCGACGGTGATCGTCTTCGTGACCTCGATTCCCGAGGGCCCGAAGCGGATCAGGGACACCTCGTCCTCCGATTCGGCGCAGACGTAGGCGTAGTAGTTGCGCGACGGCGGCACGGGATCCGACTCCGCGTGGAGGGCGAAGCCCGTGAAGACGATGAAGGCGAGAAGCAGCGTTGAAGGCACAGCCGCCCGCGGCTGCCAGCAAGTCGACATGTGCATCCCAGACCTCCGGGTACGCCCCAGTTGGGGCCTAGTGCGGCTCTCCGATGATCCGGTTCGGGTCTTCGGGGTCTGTCAGCTTGACGGCCCACAGCCCGGAATGCCAGTCGGAGAAGAAGACGTGGTCCTTGTAGGGCTGCGGACCCCAGACAAAGGGTGCGTTCGGCACCATGGCGTCTGGGTCGAAGGGCATGAACATGCCGATCTCGCGGCCCTGCCGGTAGAGATCGCCGCGCAGTTCGCCCGAGACGTCGACGACGCGCAGGCCGCCGTTGTAGTAGGCGACGTACATGATGTCGTCCTCGATCCAGAGGTTGTGGGTGCCGGCCTCGGGGACCTGGTAGCGGGCGACTTCGCGAGGGTTCTCCCAGTCGTCCCACGAAATGACGTGGATCCAGCCGGCGGCGCGGGGCGGCGCTGAGCGCGGATCGCGTCCGAGCTCGCCGTAGGGGAAGGCCTCGTCGCCGGCGAAGACGTAGAACTTGCCCGTCGATTCGCTGCGGTAGGGATAGGCGGCGTGGTTCCAGCCGCTGGGGTAGGCGTAGCTGCCGAGCTGTACCGGGTTGTTCGGCGCTCCGCCCATGCCGGCGCCGCCGACGTCGATGGCGACCACGCCGTCCTCCCAGTTGGAGCTGAAGGCGACGCCGTCGACCACCCAGACGTCGTGGATTGAGTGTCCGGGCGTGTCCAGTTCGAAGCGGCCGACACGATAGGGCTGGGTCGGATCCTCGATGCTGATCACGTCGAAGCGCCTGCCGTTCGACAGGGCGTAGACGTGCTCGTCGTGAATGAACACGTTGTGCACGCCGCCGCGCAACTGGTCGTCGAAGCGGGAGAGGATGCGTACGCCGACCTGCGGTTCGGAAACGTCGAGCACGACGAAGCCGTTCTTGCGGTTCGAGGCGCCCTCGCGGCTGATCACCGCGATCCGGCCGTCCTCGGAGACCTTGACGTCGTTGACCGTGCGGGCGTCAACGCGCACCGCGTCAATCAGCACGATGCTCTCGGGGTTCGTCACGTCCCAGATGTAGGCGTGACCCTCGGCGCCCCAGGTGCCGGTGATCGCGTAGTCGTTGCCGTCGGTGCCCTCCCACACCCAGAGGTCGGACGTGCGCCGGTCGCTGACCTTGCCCTGGCCGACGAACTCGATCTCCTTGTTCACGCGACGGGGCTCGACCCGTAGCGGCAGGCTGGCCGAGTGGTTGCCGGACAGCGCGGTGACCGTGTAGATGCCGGAGCGCTCCGCGACGAAGGCGCCGTCCTGCTCGATCTGCGCCGCGGCGCCGGGCGCGATGATCTGCGTCGCCGGCTGACCCGAGACGAGGAAGCGCACAGGCAGGTCGGTCACTTCGCCGCCGGAAGCGGTGCGGCCGACGGCCTCGAACCAGACGACGTCGCCGGTGCGGGCGTTGTCGCCGGAGGCGGTCAGTTCCAGGCGCTCGGTGGGGTTCGGGACGATGGTGATGTCGAGCGCGGAGGACGCGTCTTCGGCGGTGGCGGTGAGCGTCGCCGTCCCGGGAGCGCGTAGCGTGAGGCCGCCGAAGCCGTCCGGCTCCGCGACCGCCGGATTGGAACTCGAGTAACCGACCTCGACGTTGTCCCGCTCGACCGCCGTGATGTCGACGACGCGGGCCGTCAGGGGAAGATCGGTGCCGGCGTAGAGCGTCGCGGGGAGTCCGACGATCTCGACGCTCTCGACGGGAGGATTCGGAATCGTCACTTCGACCTCGACTCGGAGCAGGGCTTCCGCCCGGCGCGGCTCGTCCTCGGCCTCCTTGGGCACAAGGGCGATCACGGTGACGTCCCCGGGACCGTGCGCTTCGACCTCGCCGGCAGGGTTGACCCCCAGGCGCCGCCGGTTGCGGGAGAAGAAGACGACGTCGACGCCTTCGATCGGTTCGCCGTCCTCGTCCACGACGGTGGCCGTAAGGGTCGCCTTGTCGCCGACTTCCAGGGTCAGCTCGGTCGGCGAGACCTCGAGTTCCGCGCCCGGCGGAATCGACGGCTCTTCCTTGGCTTCGCCGTCGCCTTCCTGGGCGGTGGTCTCTTCGGGTGGTTCTTCGGCAGCCGCCGGGTCGGCGGGTTCCTGGGCGGCGGCCGGCAGCGCGGCCAGCAACACCAGGACGGCGAGAATCGTCAGCCAGATCGGCGGACATGTACGGAGGAAGTTCACGGCGCTCGTTCTCCGGGAAGGTGCGGTCGGCGGGGTTGAAGAATCGGCGCAGTCTATCAGTGCGACCTGAAGCTCCGGTGTTGCCGGACGTTGCGCGTTTCGGGGCGCCGGCAAGCTACATGTGAACCGCCCGCCCGTGCACGGCGAGGGCGGCTTCCTTGATCGCCTCGGCCAGTGTCGGGTGAGCGTGGGAGGTGCGGAACAGATCCTCAGCCGAGGCGCCGAAGCTGATCGCCGCCACGGCCTCCGCGATCAGGTCGCCGGCGTGGCTGCCCAGGATGTGGACGCCCAGGACCGCGTCCGTCTCGACGTGGGCCAGGATCTTGACGAAGCCCTCCAGGCTGCCGGTGGCGCGGGCGCGGCCAATGGCCCGGAAGGGGAACGTGCCCTTCCGGTAAGGGGTGCCGGCTTCCTTCAGTTGCTCTTCCGTCTTGCCCACGGAAGCGACCTCGGGCTCGGTGTAGACGACGCCGGGGATCGCGTCGTAGTCGATGTGCACGTACCGGCCGGCTATGCCCTCGACGCAGGCCATGCCCTCCTCCTCGGCCTTGTGGGCGAGCTGCGGGCCGCCGATCACGTCGCCGATCGCGAAGATGCCGGGCACGGATGTCGCGAACCGCTCGTCGACCTGGATGATCCCACTATCGTCCACGCCGACGGCGGCTTCCTCGAGCCCCAGATCGTCGCTGATCGGCTGGCGGCCGACCGCGACCAGGACCCGGTCGCACTCGATCGCTTCGGTTCCCTCGACCTCGACAACGCAGGCTTTCCCATCGCTCGTGACCTTCGCACCGAGGACACGGCAGCCGAGCCGGATGTCGAGGCCCTGCCGGCGGAAGATCTTCTCGGCCGCCGCGGCGATCTCCGCATCGGCGCCAGGCAGAATGCGGTCGAGGTACTCGAGGACGATGACGTCGGAGCCGAGACGGTTCCAGACCGCGCCGAGTTCGAGGCCGATATAGCCGGCGCCGATCACCACCAGGCGTTCGGGTACCGCGTCGTAGGCCAGGGCCTCCGTACTGGTTCCGATCCGGTCGCCGTCGAGTTCGACGCCGGGCAGGGTGGCGGGGCGGGAACCGGTGGCCACGATCACGTTACGGGCCTGGACTGTGTGCTCATCGTCGGTGGCGGTCACGACGACCGTGCGCAACTCGCCGTTGAGTCCGCCGAGGCGCGCCCGGCCCTGGATGTGTTCGATCCTGTTCTTCTTGAGCAGCGAGGAAACACCGCGGGTAAGCGTGGTGACGACGCGGTCCTTGTGCTTCATCATCGCCTGAAGATCTAGAGCGATCTCCCCGGCGATGCCGCCGTGCGCGGCGAGTTCGCCGCGGGCGGCAACCAGCCGTTGACTCGACTCGAGCAGCGCCTTGCTCGGAATGCAGCCCACCCGCAGACAGACGCCCCCGGCGGCCGGGTCCTCGTCCACCACCGAGGTCTGGAAGCCGAGTTGCGCCGCCCGGATGGCCGCCACGTAGCCGCCCGGTCCGGCGCCGATGACGAGAAGGTCATAGTGGGAGGGGGTCATGATCTCGCGCCGCAAAGCTCGCGGCGCACCTATTGCGGCGCCATCTGCACCCTGGGGATGATGCCTAGCCGGTTGCCGCGGGCGAACAGGGTCCCTCGGGGTCCCTCATCGACTTCCACGCCTCCGGGGACCAGCGGCACGGTCAATGTGGCCGGTTCCGAATCCCTGCCGACCAGCGGTGCGGCGACCGGGACGGCGATGTTGATCCAGTACCAGGCGCCGTCTTCAAGCCCGTCCGCTTCCAGGTTGCCCTGGATCCCTGCGCCGTCACTGTCGAAGCAGCCGGCGGGCAGCAGCGTGACGATCATCCCGTCTTCGCCGGGTTCCAGAGTGTAACTCTCCGGTTCGCCGTCTCCGCAGGACAGGCGGACCTCCGCCGACTCGCCGTCCAGGGGCCGGCCCACGATCCCGCCGCGGCCCTTCCAGTACGGCGCGACGTGCTCCCCGTCACCTTCCATGTCCGTGAGGTGCGGGATGATCCCCATGAACCCGTTGCCCTCATGCACCATCAGGGTGCCGTACAACGTCCCGGTAATCTCCAGGTCGAAGCGCCGGTGGCCGCTCGGACTGGCGGTGACGCCGCCCGGAACCGGGGGACTCAGCCCGCTGTTCAGGGATGCTCTGACCACCAGGGGAGCGACCGCTACGTTGCGGTCCCCGTTGATCCAGTACCAGCCGCCGTCTTCGATTCCCTCGAACGTCAGTTCCCCCTGGAGCGGCCGTCCGTCCCGACCGACGCACGGTTCCCGTTGAATGCCCCGCACGATCAGGCCATCAGCGCCGGCGTACTCCCGGGACCCGAATCGGCTGCCGCCGCACTCGAGCCGGACCATCGCGGACCGGCCATCGGCCGGACGTACGACGAAGCCGCCCGTGCCATGCCAGTACGGCGCTAGCCACGGCTCGGGCTCAGGCGGTTCGGGGTCGGGCGGCGGCTCGGGATCGGGCGGCTCGGGATCGGGCGGCTCGGGATCGGGCGGCGGTTGGGCGGTCTGAAGAACGAACGTCAGCGTCGCCATCGGCTCGTTCGAGAACTTCCCCTGTCCCTTCAGGCTGGCAATCGTTCCCTGAGGGCTGGTCGCCGGGTTGCTGAGCGAGAACTCCGTCCCGTCCTCCGTGCCGGCGTCGTAGGGGAAGAGATTCGCGTTGATCCGCGCCTGCCAACCCTGGCCGTTTCGCAGCGACAGCCCCGATACGCCGACGAACCAGTCCGGACTGGGGCCGATCATCGACAGGAGCGTCACCAGCGGGTGGGCTTGGGTCGCGTCGATGGTGAAGGTCGAGGTTCCAGTCGCGCCCGTCCCGCTCTCCTCGATCAGTATCTTCCGGTTCGCGGCAGGAACGGCGCTGTACTCGCTCTTGAACGTCGAGGTGGCGCCGAGTTCGGCGACGGCTTCCACACCCGCGCTCGCCGTGCCGCCGGGTGACCAGAACGTGACGTTGCTGTTGTGGACGGCGCCGATCAGGGTCGTGAAGTGAGCGCCTCCCGCGACGCCGCCCGGCGTGCTCGAGGTGTTCCAGTTGCCCTGGAAGGTCACCTGGTAGGTCGCGGTATCGGTGCCCTGGGCGTCGATTCGACCTGGCGATCCGAACGCCAGCAACAGAGCGGCGACGAACGCCGCGAGACCACTTGCCGACCGCCGATGCGGCCATGGCATGCAGGTCCGGAAAGCGGGGCGTTGAAGCGAGCGGAGGATTCGACCGGCAAGCATCCTGGGAATGCTCCTACACCTCGACCAGCATCCTGGCTGGTTCCTCGATCGCTTCCTTGATCCGGACCAGGAAGGTCACCGCCTCCCGGCCGTCGACGATGCGGTGGTCGTAGGTCAAGGCGACGTACATCATGGGACGGACGACGATCTCTCCGCCCCGGACGATCGGACGCTCCTGGATCGCGTGCAGGCCGAGGACGCCACTCTGCGGCGGATTGATGATCGGCGTGGAGAGGAGGGAACCGAAGACGCCGCCGTTGGTGATCGTGAACGTCCCGCCCTGGAGTTCGTCGATCCGGATGCGGCCGGCGCGGGCGCGCCCGGCGAAGTCGGCGATCTGGGCTTCGATCTCGGCGAAGGACATCCGCTCCGCGCTGCGCAGGACGGGCACCATCAGGCCGCGGTCGGTGCTGACCGCGATGCCGATGTCGTAGTAGTTCCGGTAGATGATGTCCGAGCCGTCGATCTCCGCGTTGAGGCGGGGGCACTGGCGCAGGGCGTCGACGACGGCCTTGACGAAGAAGGAGAGGAAGCCGAGGCGCACGTCGTGACGCTTCGCGAAGTCGTCGCGATAGCGCCGCCGGAAGTCCATTACGGCCGACATGTCGATCTCGTTGAAGGTAGTCAGGAGGGCCGCCTGCTGCTGCGACTCGACGAGGCGTTCGGCGATGCGGCGGCGGATCGGGGTCATCGTCACCCGTTCCTCGGCACGGCCGGTGGCTGGTGCTGGAGCCTCGCGAGCCGGCGCCGGTTGAGCGCGCAGGGCGGGCGCCGGTGCCGTCGGCGGCGCTGGCGCCGCCTCGACCGCGGGCGCCGGCGCGGGCTCCGCCGCCGGAGCGGCCTCCGACGCTGCGTCGGCGTCGCGGGCGGCGAGGTAGGCGATCACATCGCTCTTGAGCAGCCGGCCGCCCTTGCCGGTGGCGGGAATGACCGAGGCGTCGAGACCCTGTTCGGCGATCAGACGCTGCGCGGCCGGCAGGATGCGCCGGAGTTCTTCGGTCGGTGCCTCCGCTACGGGTGCGGGTGCGGGTGTCGCGGGAGCCGAGACGGGTTGGACGACCGGTGGCGGAGCGGGCGGGGGCGCCGGCTCGGCCGTGGAGAGCAGATCCGTCTGCGTGCTGACCGTTGCGGTTGCGGCGGGCCCGGCTGCCGCCGCCGCACCCTCCTCGATCCGGGCGATCACGGCGCCGATCGGAACGGTCTCGCCTTCCGCGCACACGAGCTCGGACACCACACCGGCTACGGGACACGGCATCTCGACGGTCACCTTGTCCGTCTCGAGTTCCACCAGCGGTTCGTCGCGACCGACGGCATCGCCGGGCTGCTTGATCCAGCGCACGATCAGGGCCTCGGTGATCGATTCGCCGATCTCGGGGATCGTGACTTCGTACGTCATCGTTGATGCTCTCAGGCCGACTCGACGGAGTCGGCGAACGCGGATTCGACCAGTTCCTGCTGCTCGAGCTTATGGCTGCTCGGAGAGCCGGTCGCCGGACTCGCCGACTGCGGACGGTAGATGCCCGAGAGGGGCCGGTCGCCCATCAGAAATCCGAAGTTCAGCCGCAGGTAGGACCACGCGCCCATGTTGCGAGGTTCCTCCTGCACCCAGCGGACCTCGGAGTCGGCCGGGAACGGGGCCAGGACCTCGTCGAGCGCCTTCTTCGGAGCGGGGTAGAACTGTTCCATCCGCAGGATCGCATGATCCTTGGTGCCTGTCTGCCGGCGGTGGGCGTCGAGGTCGTAGAAGACCTTGCCGGAGCAGATGAGGATGCGCCGGATCCGCGCCCGGTCCTCGTCGGTGGTCAGTGCGGGATCGGGCAGCACCGGCTGATAGCTGCCCCGCGCCAGTTCGGCCAGGTGCGATCCGACTTCCTTGCGGCGCAGCAGGCTCTTCGGCGTGAACACGATCAGCGGCTTGCGCAGCGCCCGCTCGACCTGCCGCCGCAGCAGGTGGAAGTACTGCGCCGGCGTCGAGGGATAGACGATGTGGACGTTCTCTTCGGCGGCGAGCAGCAGCCAGCGCTCGATCCGTGCGCTCGAGTGCTCGGGTCCCTGCCCCTCGAAGCCGTGGGGCAGCAGGATGACGAGGCCGCTCAGCCGGTTCCACTTGTCCTCGGCGCTGGTGATGAACTGATCGATGATCACCTGCGCCGCGTTGACGAAGTCGCCGAACTGAGCTTCCCAGATCACCAGCCCGTCCGGATAGTCCAGGCTGAAGCCGTATTCGAATCCGAGCACGCCGGCCTCCGACAGCGGGCTGTTGAAGATCTCGATCGGCTCCTGGTTTTCGGCCACGTTCATGAGCGGCCGGAAGTTCCTGTCGGTGACGCGGTCGTGCAGCACCGAGTGGCGCTGACTGAACGTCCCGCGTTCGCAGTCCTGCCCGCTCATCCGCACGCGCTGGCCGGAATCGGCGGTCGCGGCGAAGGCGAGCGCCTCCGCCGCGGCCCAGTCGACCGGCCGCTTGCCTTCCGCCATCTCGGCCCGGCCGGCGATGAACCGGCGCAGGTTCCGGTGCAGGTTGAAGTCCTCGGGCAACTCGACCATCCGCTTCAGGTAACCGCGCAGCTTCGGCTCCGGCACGCCGGTGGCCGGTTCCGGGATGTCCTCGGCGCGGCCTCCGACGAACGCGTTCCAGACACCGTCGTAAGCCTGCGGACTCGTCTTTTCGTTCATCCTCCTGGCAGTGGCGAGCGCCCCTTCGAGCCGCTTCTCCTCGCGCTCGATGTGGATCTCGGCCTCCTCCGGTTTGATCTCGCCGAGTTCGAGCAGGTGTTCCAGGTAGTGGACCCGGACCGGGTCGCGGGCGCGGATGCCGTCGTAGAGGATGGGCTGGGTGAACGCTGGTTCGTCGCCCTCGTTGTGCCCGCGCCGCCGGTAGCAGTAGAGGTCGATGATG
>WTGL01000281.1:18759-20211 GCA_011523565.1 Acidobacteriota bacterium | reverse complement strand
CGGCACGGCAAGGACGAACGCCGCGAACAGCAGGTGGAGCTGCGCCAGCACCCAGACCGTGACCCGGCTGCCGACGAAGGGGACCGTGCGGTACTCCGCCTCCACGTACGGCCTGGCCTTCGCCTCCGCCTCGTCGGCGGCCTCCTCGTCGGCGATGCCCTGCAGCCGAGGAGTCTGTTCGGTGATGCCCTGCTCGCGCGCAAACTGCAGCGCGTCGGCCTCCCGCCTCGCCGTCGTCTCGGGATCGTCGGATTCTTCGACCTCCAGCGCCTCGACGATTCCCCTGGTCGCGGCTCCCTCCGTCGCCTGCGTCAGTTGGTCGGGCTGCTCGTACTCGCGCTCCACCAGGAAGCCGCCGAGGCGCACCGTGACGATGACCGACACGAAGGCGAGCACGCCGATGCCGAAGAGGATCTTGTTTCTGCTCACTGGCTCTTCAATCCGGCGCCGCTACTGGCGGGCGTCACGCTCCGCCTGCAGCGTCCGACGTTCTTCCTGCAACTCCCGGACGTAGGCGACGACCGCCCAGCGGTCCTCGACGGTCAGCGGATAGCGGTAGCCCGCCATCAGGCCGACACCGTTCGTGATCACGTCGTACATGCGACCGTCGTTGTAGGCGGCGATCCGCTCGTCGTGAAGCGAGGCCGTGGGCGTGCCCGCCCTCTCGAACAGGATGCCCTGGCCGGTTCCGCGCTCGTCGTGGCAGGGCTGGCAGTAGATGGCGTAACGATCTCTGCCCCGGGCCAACACGTCGTCAGTCGCCGTGACGGGGGAGGAGTCCAGGAAGTAGCCCTCGTCGTCGCGGCCGAAGAGCAGGCGGTGATCGACGTTGAGCTGTCCCCTCGCCACGGTGCCCGCGACCGGCTGGCGCATCGCCATCCCGTCGTAGAAGAAACTGCTCGACTCCTGCGGGTCGTAGCGCTCCTGGTAGTCCATGTTCGGATTCGGGTGGATCGGCGGGAACGGCGAGGACATGCCGCGGCAGCCGGGCAGGAGCAGGACGGTGGCCAGAACCGCGGCTTCGGGCAGCCGGTGCATCAGTGGGCGTCCTCGCCGTGTCCGGCGCTCTCTTCGCCGTGGTCCTCGGCCGGCGGCGGCGCCGGCGTGATGTCCCGGTTCGGATGGCGGAGCTTCGCCAGGTAGGTGGTGCGCGGCTTCGTGTGCAGGTCGTCGAGCAGGTTGTAGTTACGGGGGCTGGCCTTGGCCTGGGAGACGCCGCTGGCGGCATCCGTGATGTCGCCGAAGCGGATCGCGTCGGCCGGACACGCCTGCTGGCAGGCGGTGACCACATCGCCGTCGGCGAGGGGCCGACCGTCCTGCCTGGCGTCGACCTTGGCGCGGCTGATCCGCTGCACGCAGTAGGTGCACTTCTCCATGACGCCCCGCGAGCGGATCGTCACGTCCGGGTTCTTGCCCAGCTTCATCACCTCGGGAGTGTCCTTGGTGAAGTTG